>JAGPBO010000102.1 GCA_018063305.1 Cyclobacteriaceae bacterium | reverse complement strand
TTGTTTTAATAAGCATTGAAAGTTTCAGCGCAGAGTTTATGGGTATTTTTGGAAACACCGAAGGCATCACTCCTTTTCTCGATTCACTTTCTCAGCATAGCCTTAGTTTTACAAACTTATATGCAACCGGTACTCGCACGGTGCGCGGGCTGGAAGCCCTTTCGTTAGCCGTTCCGCCAACACCTGGTCAATCTATTGTTCGCAGGCCAAACAATGAAAACCTTTTTACGCTAGGTTCAGTCTTTAATAAAAAGGGATATGTGAGCAAATATCTTTATGGCGGCTATAGCTACTTCGATAACATGGGCCCCTATTTTAGTAGCAACGGCTATCAAGTTGTAGATCGCAGTTCGCTTACTGACTCTCAAATCGATTACGAAAATATCTGGGGTGTAGCTGATGAAAACCTCTTTACTCTTTCCTTACGGGAAATAGATAAAACCATTGCAACTCAAAAGCACTCGTTCACACACATTATGACTACCTCCAACCATCGGCCATTTACCTATCCCGATGGAAGGATTGATATACCCTCGCATACAAACAGACAAGGTGCCGTAAAATACACGGACTATGCCATCGGCAAATTTATTAAAGAAGCCAGCAAGAAAGATTGGTTTGCCAATACGTTGTTTATTATTACGTCCGATCATTGCGCATCGAGTGCCGGTAAAACAGATTTGCCAATAAAAAAATATCAAATCCCCATGCTGATTTTCTCTCCCTCACATATTACACCCGGAATACAAGATCGGTTGATGAGTCAAATTGATATTGCACCAACCTTGCTCGGGCTGCTAAATTTTTCGTACGAAACAAAATTTTTTGGGTATGATATCAATACCCTTCCGAAAGGAAAAGAACGTGTTTTCATTAGCACCTACCAGCTTCTTGGGTACATGAAACAGGATAGCCTGATAGTAATGGCGCCTAAAAAAGAATCTATAGTTTATGTGGTGAGCAAGGACAAAGAATCGGTAACACAAATACCAAAGCAATCAACATTACTTCCTATCGAAAAGGAGGCTATCACCTGGTATCAAACAGCAAGCTTTGCCTTTACTCATAATTTGATGCGTGAGTAGCAAATAAAGAATTCATTACGGCTAAAAAATTTGTGTGGTAGAAGTATTTTAAAAAAACCTATCAACGCAATAACATCCATCATCAATCCAAAAGACTCTTTAATTGAATCGGCAAATCCTTTTCTTCATCCACATCGGTAAGCATCGGCAATTGATAATAGACTAGTTTAAGGTTTTCAAAATCAACAATTGTTTTGGCAGCAACACTGTTTGTGCCCCACGCTTTATTTGCAAAAAAATCAGCGTGTAATTTTTTCATACCCAGTAAGTAATATCCACCATCAGCGGCAGGTCCAATAACTACCTCATGGCTTCTTAATTTCGTGAATGCATCATTAATGATCTGTGCGGTAAGTTCCGGACAATCCGTGCCAATGATACAAACACGTTCATAACCTGCTGCAAGCGAATCACTAAAGGCTTGCTTCATTCTATCTCCTAACGAGGCTCCGGCCTGCAAACGTTTTTTGAAGTGACTATTCAACCAACTATCTTCAGTATCAATGAAATCAGAATAGTAAACTACTCGATCACAAGCTGTATTTAAACTTACTTCGCGGGTATAGGATGCCAGTTTAAAGTAGATGGCAAGCGCCCGATCATCTCCCACTGTAGCTGCCAGTCTGGTTTTCACTTTACCCAGTTCAGGGTTTCGATAAAAGATGATTAGTAAATCAGATTTCACGTTTTTTAAATAAGGGATTAAAGACTTTTTGGTTTTTCAATTCGAAAATTAAATATCCAATTACTATCACATACTCAAGAGCTACGATCCAAAGATTCTCTTTAAACGTGTCAACGGTGTAGCCGGCATACGTTAAGAAAATTAAACCAGTCCAAGCCAACGTAAACCGGTATGGTGTAAAAACAGATAGCGCAAGCAAGGTGGTGACGTACCACGGGTGTAACGTTGTGGCAAAGAGAAAATAAATACTTAGTATCCACAGAAAGTCTGACAGCAGAAATTGGGTTGAATCAATTGAAATTACATCGCACTTCGTCCAGCCTTTTCGAAAAGTGAACAGCACTATTAATATAGTAGTGACTACCCCTAACTTCCACCCTACGGTTTGAATGATGTTGTATCCATATTTCCAAAATCCATACTCCCGAACGAGATAATACAAACTGGCATTGAATTCAAATTTATTAAAATACAATCCCACGCTGGTTGTCATGGATTGAAATACATGGTGATTCAATAAGGGTGTAAAGAAGAGTGCTGAAAATATTATGACAAGTGTACCATACTTGAAAGCACCTTTAAAGCCTTGGGCCCGGAGCAAAGCGGGAAGAAATATTATGGGCACCAGCTTAGTTGCTGTGGCCAAAGCAATATAGACGGCCGATTGAACTACTCTTTGTTTGCCCCATGCATATACGGTCAACAAAATAAGAAAAAGGACAAGCCCTTCGAAGTGCAGGTTGCCCGTAAGCTCGATGATAACTAAGGGATTTAGTGCATATAATAATGTGTTTGTAGAGGGCATGGAGAATTGACTCAAGAGCCTTCGCATCAAAACGATTACCCCTACTTCGCCAGCCAGCAAAATCAGACGCATAAAAATCACACTACCTAAAACAGAAGTGGGCGAAACTTTTACGGAAAGCCAAAATATGAGTTGCGATACCGGTGGATAGATCGTAAAATATTCCGGACTATTTAGCTTCGAGAAAAGTTCCTGATCAATACCCGCAATGCCTTGTTGCAGATAGACCGATGGTAATTCGGCAAAAGGATGAAATCCAGAATTCCACAAACGGCCATCCCATATAAATCTGTAAAAATCTTCAGATAGTGTGGGTAAGGCAAATAAAAAAATAAGCCGAAACAATACAGAGATGGTTAGCCAAAATGAAAGCTGCTCCGGCTTAGCTTCCCTAATAATCCACAGGTAAGCAAGAAAGAGTATGCCATAGGTTGGTAGCAAGTATGAAGTTTGCCATCGGTGAATGAATAAAGCTATGAGAGAATAACCAAAGACAGAAATAAATATCACTACATAATATATCAGCCTTTGCTTAAGCATGCAAAGTCGACTTCATCGAAAAGTAAAAAACACTTCCGAAACCTAATGCCAACATAAGGTGAAAGAAAATTAATCCACCTTCCTGTAGCCAGATTCCTGCGGCAATTCCGGCAATAAAATAAAGTGTGAGCAATCCTTCCATAAAAACGCCCAGAGTAAACCGAGGTTTAATATAGGTGTTGCCTAACCAGGAATCTTTACTCTCCGTAACATTAAATTTTGGTGTGCGAATAAAGGGTGACTTGCGACCCGCCAGGCCCTCTAAAACAGCTAAGCCATTATGAAATGACAAGCCCATAGAAACAATTAAAAACCTTGGATATAACGAGAAGAAAGTAGTTGTCGGAGAATCCTTGTGAAATTGTTTAGTAGCTATCCAATAAAAAAAAGTAATGGAGAAAAAGCCCAACAAAAAAATAGTGCCTGCATGAAACAACCAGCCAACTTCAGGATGTGTGGCTTTAATCCACAGCATGGGTATGCTCAACAACGAGGCAATTAAAATAAAGACAAACACGGAACTGTTAAACAAATGAAAGAAAGCATGAACTTTATTTTTGAAATAAAAATCACCTCGCCACACGCTGCCAAAATTTTTACGTGCTGTTTCTGCCGCGCCTTTATTCCAACGGTATTGTTGCGATTTAATGGCCGACATAATGACGGGCAACTCACCGGGTGTTTCTATATCCTCCCGATAACGAAACTCCCAACCCTTTAGCTGTGCACGATAACTTAAATCCAGATCTTCCGTCAACGTATCTGCACTCCATCCACCAGCATCTTCAATACAACGCTTTCGCCACACGCCACACGTTCCATTAAAATTAATAAAACTACCTGCCGCCTTTCGTGCTGTTTGCTCTATCGAAAAGTGAGCATCCAATCCAAAAGCTTGTAACCGGGTAAGCAGGGAGTAATTACGATTGATATGTCCCCAACGGGTTTGAACAACCCCAACATTGTTATTCGTAAAATGAGGTAATGTCTTAAGTAGAAAATCAGGTTCAGGAATAAAGTCAGCATCAAATATGGCAATGAACTCGCCCTTCGATGATTTTAACCCATGAGCGAGCGCACCTGCCTTATACCCTGTCCGATCATCGCGATGGATTATATTTATATTCAATCCTTGGTGTTGAGGACTCAATAATTTTATTCTGATGAGCTCTGAGGTTTCATCCGTTGAATCGTCCAAGACCTGAATCTCTAATCGGTCTTTTGGGTAATCCAGTTTACTTACCGCATCCAGTAAACGCTCGATAACATATTTCTCGTTGTAAACGGGCAGTTGAACGGTTACTAAAGGGAAATCCGTTAGCACCGGGATTGGAACAGCTTCCTTTCTAGTCTCCTTAATATAAATCAACGTAAGGTGCAATTGCCCAAGACTAAACAAAAAGATATAGAGTAAGGAAAGACTATATACTACGCTTATAACAATAATCATAACCTCTTTCGCCTCCACAAATAATTCAGTTACCAATATTTAAAGATAGTGGCTAATATCTTATAGCCAGCCATAATAGTACCCTTTACGGTACCACTGATTTTCGAAAAGCCAATTCGTTTGCGATAGCGAACCGGAACTTCGACACATCGATAACCTTTTTTTGCTGCTTTCAGTTGCATCTCTACCGTCCATCCATACGTTTTGTCTTGCATCGATAACTCAGTCAAAGCATTAAAACGAATAGCGCGGAATGGCCCCAAATCTGTAAACTGTACCCCATACAATAATTTTAATAATCGCGTGGCTAACCAGTTTCCAAATATTTGTTGTGGCGTCATTGATCCCCGTTCTTTTTGACCAAGTGCACGCGAACCAATAACCAAGTCAGCATTTCCATCTTCAATCGGTTTAATTAATTCTACCATTTCTTCGGGATAGTCCGAATGATCCGCATCTAGAAAAACCACTATGTTCGGAAAAGGTTTTGATTGACTGATGTAGTCGATTCCTTTTAAGCACGCGCGACCATAGCCGGGTATCGGTTCGCGCAATACGGTAGCTCCCGCTTCTTTTGCTATTATTTCTGTGTTGTCTGTTGACGCATTGTTAACCACAACAATTTCGGCAATTAAACCTTTGGGGATTTCGCGAATCACTTCACCAATCCCATTTTCTTCATTAAATGCGGGAATGATTATTTTAATTATCAGGCTCAAGATTATTTCTTTATTCGGTAAAGAAGAATTCTTATTCCGAAATTTTTACATTATTGTTTCCTATCAGAATAGGTTTCCCAAACCGACCCGATTCCTCCTTCACTTCCAGATTTAATACGCCCCTCGGGCAAACCGAAGAGCACACGCCACAGCCAACACACGAACTGCGCACAATGTTTTGACCACGCTGTGCATACCACCGTACGTCAATCCCCATTTCGCAATACGTAGAACAATTACCACAAGAAATACATTGTCCGCCATTGGTAGTAATTCTAAATCGAGATTTAAAGCGTTGGATAATTCCTAAGTAGGCTGCTAACGGACAACCAAAGCGGCACCACACCCTGTTACCCATTACCGGATAAAAGCCAGTGCCCACAACGCCCGCAAATCCAGCTCCTATAAATGCACCATACACTTCACGCAATTGATACGAGTCAAAAAATAAAAACCACGAAGCCCCTGTCCAGTATGTGTAGATTACACCGGCCGTCATTACAACAGCAAACACCAGCACGCTATGAATCATCCAACGCTCAATCTTCCAAGCTTTCAAAGTCTTATTGGAAAGTTGCCGATAAGGATCACCCAAAGTTTCAGCAAGTCCTCCACAACCACACACCCACGAACAATACCAGCGCTTTCCAAAAAAATAAACCAACACCGGCACACCAATAATGATCAACGCGATACCCCACCCCAACATAAAAATGCCCAACGTGCCCGCTGAGATCAACTCAGAAATTCTGGAGTCAAAGAAAAAGCCGTAATCCAGAGGCCAGATATTTTTGAAATCAAAATAAGGTTTATTAAGCCGGATAAGAATTTCGGGGATTAAAAACGCAAACGCAGTCTGAAAGAACATAACAGAGCAAGTTCGCAAGACATGATACTTACTATGTCTATAGTGAATGAGCATTCGAACACCCATCACCAAAATACAGAGCGTATAGATAAATCCGTAAAGAAAGAATCGACCAGCCTCATTGCCATTTAAAGTTTCGCTTACCGGATCAACCAATGTGATCCATTGCGTCATGTATTCAGGATAGAAATACAACACGACATAAAACAGAATTAGCCAGGTGCCTGTAAGTATTCCCAACCAGCCCGTATTCTTCATCACATTAAAAAAGATACCATTATTTTTTATTCCTGGCAGTAGCTTTATTTTAGGCAAGATGTAAAGCAAAGCCCCAGCAATACACAAACCGAATGTGAGAAGCAGAAAAAGAATCGGATTCGATTTTACAGGACCCACCGCAGATGCCTTGGTAAGCGAATAGGTTAAATCTTTTACTTGATAGCGATCAAACCCCACTTTATTGATAATACCATATTGATTGATATTGGCCGCAATACCTTGCAATTGACTCTGTAATTCTTCCGATGATTCAAATTTTCGGCCTTCGAGCCAGCTTGCATAATCCGCCCATGCCTTTTTCTTAAACTCACTGATTGGGTCGGCTCCTAAATAAAGAGAGTCGACCGAAGCGAGCGCAAATTGATTATTCTGGCGAGCACTCAAATCCAATACTTCTTCTTGCGTGATGCCATAAGCACTTACCTGACTTTGGTTTGCTGCATCAAATGTTTTCTTAATCCGGGTAACAAAAGAAAAAACAGAACCCACATTCTGGTTTAAAAGAGATGAGTCAGATTGCAGAAACAGTTCCTGTTTTTGTTCATCTGCAATTCGTGCAATTACTATCTCTTTGGTTAAGGAATAATCTGCCGAAAAGAATAATCCATTAAAAAGACAGAATCCTGTTATAAATAAAATCAGCCCAACGGTTTTAATTGTCTTCATATAGCCGAACTTACTTTTGAATTAATTGGGAGACTAGGAAATGTCTCCGAAAACTGTTTTACAATCTCGTCCTCATATCGATCAAAAAACTCCGGGTCAAAGTTTGCCTCCTTCAGATGATTTATAACAAACTGAATGCTTTGCCTGTCGCGTAACCAACGATCGAAACATTCGTGCCTTAGCCGAATACCAAACGTATTGATTCCGAGAAATTGCTGAGTCTGCGTATTCCAAACTAAATGCATGCACTTCGCAGCACGTGCATCTTCCCAGTAAAATTCACTTTCATCCTTTCCCAAAACGTTGCTTACCGTTCCATACGTTTGAAATTCAATATCAAAAAACTTGGCTGAGTTAAACCATGGGCCTGGTTCATATTTCGTTTTCTTTCCACAAATCGTTTGAGCAAGCACTTCGCCCATCATGCGACCGGTGTACCACACCTGTTCAATATTTTTGCGATCGGGCAAATTGTAGGTGCGCTCTACACAATCACCCAGCGCATACACATCGGAAATATTTGTTTCCAGATATTCGTTAACTAGAATCCCCCGCTTGGTTTCAATACCTGAATCTTTTAAAAAATCCATTGCAGGTGAAACACCCACCGCTAAACCAACAAATTGACATGGAATAGTTTCTCCACAGTTTGTTACAATGGACTGTACGCATCCCTTATCATCCGACTGAATTTCTTTTAACTCCGTTTCCAGTTTTAAATCTACATGATGGGTACGCATGTGGCGACTAATCATGTTGGCTTCCTGCAGCGGCAATACGTTGCTCCAGAATTCCGATTCGCGCACTAACATAGTTACAGCAATTTTTCTCGAAAGAAGCATCTCTGTCATTTCGATACCGATCAGCCCACCCCCCACAACAACGGCCCGATCAATGCCGCGGGTAGTTTGCTCCATCCGCTCAAGATCCTGAAAACTATAGAGGCTTTGAACACCCGTTAACTCCTGGCCAGGCCAGCCAAACTTATTTGATTTTGATCCGGAGGCTATAATTAAAATGTCATACTGGATTGAATTTCCGGAAAGAAGCGTAAGCGTTTTTGCTTTTGTATTTACGGATTGAACATGGTCGCGCAATAAATCAAGCTTATTTTTTTTCCAGAAGCTATCTTCATACGGTTTGGTATTTTCATATTTCATGTGGCCCATGTAGATATACATAAGGGCTGTACGTGAAAAAAAATGATTTGTCTCAGAGGAGATAATCGTAACCTTATTACTGCTGTGCTTACGAATGTGGCGGGCTGCTGTAACCCCCGAAATGCCATTACCAATAATAACAACGTGCTTCATACTACCGTAAAGGTGCAATTTTCATCGCTAACTTCCTGTTAGTAAGAAGACAATTACAAAAGAGTAAACCCTAATGCAATTAGGGTACCTTAGACTACTTCTGCCTTTTTTGCTTTGACAGGCTTTTTCGAAACTTTATACTCAGCTGTATACATCTTCTCGTAATATTCCTTTGCCATTCGATTGGAGTCGAACTCCGGCAGTACATCTTTCATGCTTTGCTTTACAAGAGCTGTCCAGGCTTTGGGTTTATTATAATAAAGGGGGATAATTTCATTTTCTAATAAGGTAAGCAAGGTGTCATGTTCCTGCATATCGCGTTCATCCGAATCTTCTGATTTCGATTGTGAAATGATAAAGCAGTTTTTGCCATGCTTGGAAAATTCAGGAATCCATCCATCCGGAATGGAAAGATTGACACTAGCATTCATAGCGGCCGTCATTCCCGAAGTGCCCGAAGCTTCGCGGTACATCCTGGGTGTATTTAACCACAAATCCGATCCCCGCTTTAGCAATCCGGAAAGTTGCATTTCATATCCCGTAAGGATGGCGCAGTTTGGTAAATGTTTAATTCCACTATGAATGTCGTTGAAGATATCGATTGCCCCATAATCTTCCGGATAAGGTTTGCCAGCCCAAATTACCTGAACCGGGTATTTGCTGTCGTTCACTAGCTTTTCGAAACGCTCAAAATCACGGATTAATAAGTTAGCGCGTTTATAACCAGCAAATCGTCTGGCCCAAACGATGGTGATAACATTTTCGTCAAATATTTTTCCTGTTTGGTTCGCTACTACCTGAAATAATTCTTTTTTCAACACCTTTTTTCTTTCCACGAGTGCGTTATCATTCCCATCATTTAAATGGCTAGCTAATTGTTCGTCCATCCAATACGTTTTGTTTTGTGCATTGGTAATGGAAGTAATTTCGCAGATGTCATCAAAACCTTCCCACATTTTACGTGATACTTCTCCATGCAACACGGAAACGCCATTTGCTTTGCGCGACATCCTTAATGCAGCCAGCGTATAACTTAAATTCTGTTCATCCGGTGCGGCTAATTCCAATACTGTTTCCTTCGGCACTTTGTGGAAGAAGTTCATCACATCCATGTAGGAGATAGCATGTTCTTCGTTACCGGCCTTTTCGGGTGTATGCGTGGTAAATACCACTCGTTTTTTTACTTCTTCGAGATCGTTGTTATACTTATCCAATAAGTAAAAACATAAAGGTAGCGCATGACCTTCATTCATGTGATACACTTCGGTTTCGCGGCCTAATACATCCAGCAGTTTTGCACCTCCGATACCTAATAAAACGGATTGGGCAATCCGCGCGGACTCGTGGCTATCGTATAAACGGTGGCAAATGGTTTGTGCCAGATGATCATTCTCCGGTATATCTGTACTCAGCAAAAAAATTGGCGCGGTATGAAAAACCTCTGGCTTAAGCAACCATACTTTTACTTTTACTTCGTGGTTGTGAATGGTAATTGGAAAGACGATGCCTGTATCGGTAAGAAATGAATAGTTTTTCTCTATATAACTAGCCTTAAGAGTTCCGTTCATGTTGCGTTCCTGATCGTAGTACCCGTATTTCCAAAGAATACCAATACCAACAAGATTTTGCTTCAATTCATACGCACTGCGCATGTGCGACCCCGCCAAAAAACCCAGGCCACCACTATATATTTTAAGGGGCTGATCAATAGCAAATTCCATTGAAAAATAGGCGGCTGGTTTTGCGTACTTTTTATCAATCTTATAGGAGAACAGTTCAGAAGGAGTGATCATGGAAAGCTGAGGTAAATTTAGGTTCACTTTATGGGGTGCGAAAGTAACAAATGATCGGCAAAAGAGTTTATTTAATTGGATGTGAGCAAAAAGAGTCTTTCTGCAAACGATTGTTTGTCCAGCATTCCAGCTATTAAATTTTACGAAACCCTCAACGTATAAGCTCAAAATAGTGGGTATAGGTAACCCGGTAAAGTCAATTCGAAATTCTATATCGGCCACAGATTAACTAAAAATTATTCTGACCGAAACGCACTCCTTGAACTCTCATTAAATAGTTATCTTTAACGTTGTACGAATTCCAGAATCCAACATGAAAAAAGTAAACTTTCTCCTGCTAGCTGTTTCCTCCATTATCTTTTTATCCTTTCAACAAAAACAAGACGACTTAAAGGCAAGTATGGAGCGAGGCAAAGAAATTTATCAAAGCAATTGTATCACTTGTCACATGGATCAGGGCGAAGGCATAGAAGGAATTTTTCCACCCCTCACCAAATCTGATTATATGCTGGCTGATAAGAAGCGAGCCATCAATCAAATCTTATATGGCGCAAGTGGAGAAATGACAGTGAACGGAACTGTCTATAATGGTGAGATGATGGGATATGAGCTTACGGATGAGCAAATGAGTGATTTGATGAATTACATCTTTAATTCCTTTGACAATAAAGGCGGAGTAACTACACCGGCCGATGTAAAATCCGCAAGAAAAAAGTAAATTACTACGAGTAACCCAGGGCAAAAACATTGTTGCCCTTTTAATGACGATCTTTCAGGTGACAGAAAGGATGATTAATATTACAGAGTGAAAGATTTTAAAGCCATCGTAAACGCCTATCAGCAAGTTGATTTTACGCAACGAAAAGCCGCGCTTGCTACGGTGGTTAAAGTTCGTGGATCTTCCTATCGAAGCCCTGGAGCGCGAATGCTTATTACCGATGACGGACGCTGGGTAGGCTCCATAAGTGGTGGTTGCCTGGAGGGCGATGCGCTTAGAAAAGCCCGGACCGTTATGTCAGGAAAAAGCCCGATGACTGTTACGTACGATACAAGCGAAGAGAGCAATCAAAATTTGGGTATTGGGTTAGGCTGCAACGGAGTGATTGATGTGCTCATTGAGCCTGTTGCTTCAGCTGACCTGAGTAACCCCATCGCCCAATTCAATTCAGTAATCAACACAAAGGAACCCTTGGCCTTGGCTACTATTTTTAATGGCCCTGGCATTGCCGAAAAGCTTTTGATAACAAGTTCAAACACACTAAGCAATCAGTTTTCAAACCCGGCATTAACAAAACTTGTTTCTGCCGATTTATTAAAACTCTTTGATTCGAAACAATCCAGGGCTATAAATTACACCGCGTCCGGTCTTTCCTATGAGGTGTTTGTTGAGCTGGTCCAGCCTTCGTTATACTTAATAATTTTTGGTGGAGGATTCGATGCGAGGCCCGTGAGCGAATTAGCCAAATCGCTTGGTTGGAATGTTTCGGTTACGGACGAGTGCGTGGCCCACATTGCTCCTATTTTTTTTCCAACTGCTGATAAACTTTCGCTTTGTCAGCGGGAATTTATCGATCGCGATTTTGAAATCAACCCGTACACCGCCTGCGTATTGATGTCGCACAACTATGAATATGATCGCGATGTGTTAAAGAAGCTCCTGAATACAGCTTCGCCCTATATTGGTATTTTAGGTCCGCGCAAGCGCTTTGATAAAATGCAGCAGGATTTTCAAAAACTTAATATCAAACTTTCTGATTTTGATTTTCAGCGCATCCATTCGCCTATTGGTTTGGATATCGGGGCTGAGGCACCTGACGAAATCGCTTTGTCAATTATTTCTGAGATTCAAAGTAAGTTCACCAACCGTGCAGGCGGATTTCTTAAAAATCTGGACGGCCCTATTCATCAACGGGACCCCAACACCGATCAGGTATTTAAACAAACGTACCTGGAAGCATAAAATACAACGAAATAACTCGTTGCAAAGCGGCTCAGATTTTTAGACCTTCATAGCAAAATACACCTCGATAAGGTTTTCAAACTTTCATAAACTATAAATACGTTGCACACAAAAGGTATTTCCATCCTGATTTTAGCAGCAGGCAACTCGTCCCGGTTGGGGCAATCCAAACAGTTAATACCCATACAAGGCAAGCCGCTGTTGTTAAAATCTGTGCGAGAAGCCATGGGTGCTCAGGCTGAAAGTATCGTTGTTGTACTTGGCGCTCAGGCTGAAGTTCATAAAAAAATTATTGATACGCTGCCCGTTGAAATAGTCATTAATACGAATTGGGAAAGGGGAATGGGAAGTTCCCTTAAGCTTGGGTTAAAAAATTTAACTGACCGATTCCCTGAAACGGAAGCTGTGCTAATCATGGTGTGTGATCAACCTTATCTCACAACAGAACATTTAAGAAACATAGTCGCAACTTATAAAAATACCCATGCTGAAGTTGTAACCTCATTTTATAACCAAACCGAAGGTGTTCCGACCCTATTTAAAAACAGTCTGTTTTCAAAACTAATGCAACTGAACGATACACAAGGCGCCCGAAAAATAATTCAAACTTTCAAAGGATCCATAATCGATGTTCCTTTTGATAAAGGGGAGATCGATTTAGATACTCCGGACGATCTTAGGCATCTGGTGTAGTTGCCCTCAAATCCGACAAACGGTAAGTGTTTCCGACTGTCGTTTCTAAAAACTTTTCAAATCATTTATAAGCATATACCTTTGTATGGTGATACGTGGTGCTGCGATTTTAATTCTTATCTTTTCCGGTTT
>JAGPBO010000101.1 GCA_018063305.1 Cyclobacteriaceae bacterium | reverse complement strand
CTGCCGATCGCCCGAAAGAATGGCTTGATCAACTGGATGGCCAAACCATTCGCCAGGATAATCTTTTTGGTAAGCATGTAAAAAGATATTATGAACTTCCCCAGGATTACAATCATCAGGAAACACCCTGGTATATTCATAGAATAATTAATGAAGCCATTCTAGCATCACAGGAATATCCCAAGGGTCCGATACATATTAATGTACCGTTAAGAGAGCCCCTTTATCCGGAAGCAAATGAAAAGATAGTCTTCACTAAAAAAATAAAAAAGGTTGTTGTAAATCAATCCGAGCAATTAATCACGCAAGGAGAACAAAAAAAACTTATGGAATCACTGGCAGCATCGAGCAAGGTGTTACTAGTAGCTGGTCAGCAAGAGTATAATTCGGGATTAGTAAAAGCGATTGAGAAATTTTGTAAAGTAAATAAAGCTGCACTAACCGGAGATGTTATTTCTAATCTTCATTCCTTGAAAGGAAATATCAGGTATTCCGATGTATTTTTAGCTTCGTGTGGCGAATCCATTCAGCAATCGTTGCAACCCGATTTACTAATCACCTTTGGCAAATCTGTTATTTCGAAAAATCTCAAATTATTTCTAAGGAAGCATCAGCCGCGACAACATTGGCATATACAGCCCTCAGGGCCTGTAGCCGATACATTTCAAAGCATCTCACAGATCATTCACTGCAATCCTAAAACATTCTTTGAATCGTTGAGCGCACCGCCTACCTTTGGTAAATTTGAATTGCAAAAAAAAGCCAACTATGCACAACTATGGCTGGCCGAAGAACATCGCATGACCCGCGCTTACCAAACACATTTCAGTGGAGCTGATTTTAATGAAACGAACATCATAAAAGAATTATTAGAAAGTCTTCCGGAGCGGTGTAACCTGCATCTGGCAAATAGCATGTCCGTTCGATATGCTAATCTGGTAGGGTTAAGTGAAAATCAAAAAGGGGTACATGTATATGCAAACCGGGGTACCAGCGGCATTGATGGTTGTACGAGTACAGCCGTAGGCCACGCGCTTACCAGCGAAGTGCCTAATATTTTAATAACGGGTGATCTTGCTTTTTTTTATGATCGTAATGCCTTCTGGCATAATTACGCACTTACTAATTTAAGAATCGTTGTAATCAATAATCAGGGTGGCGTAATCTTTAATCTAATCGATGGACCAGGAAATATTCCTGAACAAGGTGAATACTTTATCACGAACCAAAAACTTTCAGCCCATCATCTTGCTAACGAGTTTGGATTTGACTACGTGAAGATCGAAGAAGCAAAACGTTTAAAGACTGCTCTAAAAGATTTTTTGAAATTCGATGGCAAAACAAAAATCATGGAAGTGTGTAGTGACCAAAAATCAGCAAAGCAATCATTTGATACTTTTAAAAAACATATTAAACTAAGCTATGAGTCTTAAATACAATTGGAAACAAGTAAAAGAGTACAAAGAAATTCTCTTTCATAAATACGAAGGCATTGCCCGTATTAGTATTAACCGGCCCAAGGTACATAACGCCTTTACGCCACTCACCATTCAGGAAATTCTTGATGCCATGAATCACTGTCGTGAGGACATGGAAGTAGGTGTTATCATTTTAACGGGTGAAGGTGGAAAAGCCTTCTGCAGCGGTGGAGATCAAAGTGTGCGTGGTCACGGGGGCTATGTAGGGACGGATACTGTTCCCAGGTTAAACGTGCTCGATTTACAAAAAGTGATTCGTACAATTTCAAAACCGGTAATTGCTGCCGTGGCAGGTTGGGCTATTGGAGGCGGACACGTGTTGCATGTGGTTTGCGATTTAACCATTGCAGCAGAGAATGCTCGCTTCGGACAAACCGGACCCATGGTGGGAAGTTTTGATGGTGGCTTTGGGGCTTCCTATTTAGCTCGAATTGTTGGACAGAAAAAAGCGCGTGAGATCTGGTTTCTTTGTGATCAATATGATGCAAAAGAAGCATTGGATATGGGGCTGGTAAATAAAGTTGTGCCTCTCGAGGAATTAGAAGAAACGTATGTTAGCTGGGCCAAAAAGATTCTAAAGAAAAGTCCATTAGCTATCCGAATGTTGAAATCATCGTTCAATGCGGAACTTGACGGACAAACAGGTATACAAGAACTTGCAGGCAATGCAACATTGCTATATTATTTAAGTGATGAAGCCAAAGAAGGAAAGAATGCCTTTATGGAAAAACGAGAACCCGACTTTTCTAAGTTTCCTAAATTTCCCTAATTGATAATAGAACGAATATGCATTCACCCTGGTTAAAATTGAATGACATATCGTATTCGTTCGATGAAATTCGTGACGGTAATTTTCAGCGCAACTGCAACCCTGTTTTAAATTTTTGTCAAGAATGGCTTCATGGTAAAGATAAATTTGAACTAACCACTTCAGGCTCTACCGGAGAACCAAAAAAAATTCTCGTCACCCGCGGCCAGTTCAAAGCAAGTGCTCAATTAACTGCATCCTTTCTAGGACTTGTGGCAGGGCAAACCGCCTTGGTCTGCCTCGATACTCGTTATATCGCTGGCAGGATGATGTTACTGCGAGCGTTAGAAGTTGGAATGAATCTGTTTGTGGTTGAGCCGTTGGCTAACCCACTCGCACACGTGCCCGATAATCTTCCAATTGACTTTACGGCTATGGTTCCTTATCAACTGGAGACAATTCTACAATCCAGTCAGCGAGACAAACTAAATAATATTAAGATTTGTCTTATTGGTGGGGCACGAATTGCTAAAAAAACAAAGATTTCCCTATCGGCTTTTAAGTGCACCTTCTATGCCACCTACGGAATGACCGAAACACTATCGCACATCGCATTGCAAAAACTTAACGGCACTGAGTCCCAGAATTATTTCAAAACCCTTCCGGGAATTTCGCTAAGCACTGATCAACGGGGATGTCTTGTTATTCACGCTGCCCATCTTAATGACAGTCAAATAATCACAAATGATGTAGTCGAATTTAAAGAGCCAGACTCCTTTGTGTACCTGGGACGAATGGATGGAGTAATCAATAGTGGCGGGATCAAAATTTTTCCTGAAAGGATTGAATCAATCGTTGAAGTTGTATTTTCTGAACTTAATCTAACTAATAGATTTTTTATTGCCGGTGTCCCTGATCTCCAGTTTGGAGAAAAAGTTATTCTTTGTGTTGAGGGCAAATACCTATCGGGAACAACGGAGGAAAAACTAACACAACGATTAAAGGATTCTCTGAATCGATTTGAGATTCCCAAAGAAATCCAATACATGGATCACTTTATTCTAACAGAGACGGGAAAAATAAACAAGCCTAAAACATTAGAGCATATAACTTCCACCTAAATACCTTCCCGCCTCTTCCAATGGCTGGAAGAGATCGGGTCAAGGTCAAACCGCTAAGTTTATTTCTTTGATTTTAGTTGAAGAATTTCTTTCTGAAGATCGAGTACTACACCCGCCAATTGCTCAACCGAAACGTCTTGCTTATCGGCTACATCTGGAAACTGAACACTGATATAGGCCTTGGCAGCCCAAACCTCAATTACCTCAGAAGCACTAAGTTGATAAGGCGCGTAATGTCTATTATCGGAAACAAGAAAAAGGTTTCCATTCTCATCGAGGTAGTTAAAGACGCGCTTGTAAACGATACCTTCCCGTTGTGTTATCAGCACATACGTCTTTCCACTTTTAACACTTCGTAAATCCTCCACGTATTCACCAATTACAATCGTACCCGGCATTAAAGGCAGCATAGAGTCGCCACTGATTTCAAACGCCCGGTAGGTTCCCTGCTTAAGATTAGGCAGATTAAAATGCGGTAACTCTTTTACATATTCTGTATCGGCATATCCATTGAGGTACCCGGCAGCAGCCTTATGCGGAACGAATTCAATATTTTGTTTATCAGCAGCATCTACGGTTACAACTAAAACTTCCTTACCGCGTGCATAGTTTGTTTCGATCGTAAGCTCACTTGAACTCGATGAGTAATCCTTTCCGATTAATAAGTCGACCGATATGGAAAACAATTCGGCCATCTTTTGAAGAAGTTCCAGTCGCGGCTCAGCACGGCCTTCTTCATAAGCGCCAACCAGCGAGCGCTTAATGCCAAGGCGTTGTGCGAATTGATCTTGTGTCAATGATAACCGCTTACGCAGTATTCGGATATTCTCATTTAACTTAACCATAGCTTATCGTTTAAAAATCAAAATCCGTCCGGAATTCATTCTTCTGTTACCTAATGAAAACAAGTTTCTATGGAAATACCTTTCGGAATTGGTTACGGCAACCAAATGACGATTTATTTTATGAACAATTTCAGTTACCGGAGTTTCTGGTTCTGCTAAGAGATAGCCGTAGTAACCACCAGCAGTTAGATCATTCGTGGAAAAATCAACTTGAAATCTTCCAGAATTTAACCTTTTGCTCTTCAGTTTCAATTTGTACCCCATAACTAATAATTTTAGCTAAATAAGGTATTATTCTACTTAAAAGCAAAATAAAACTAATTATCTTAGTTAATCATCAATTACACCCCAAGAAACCTCATTATTATAATGAAGTTGGCCATTTTCGACAGTAAGTGGGGAGTCTATATTATTGGAGTAAATCTGACCCGTGCCTAAACCCTGCGATAATTCCACATTATACTGACTGGTGAATTGTGCGATGGCATTTAATCCAATGTTACTTTCTAACGCAGAGGTTATCCACCAGACAATTCCTAAGTCTTCACATACCTTTATCCATTCCTGACATGAAAAAAATCCACCGTGCAAAGTAGGTTTCAGAATAATATACGGTGGTTTAATCCGCGATAGTAATGCCCGTTTCTGCTCTAAACTATTGACACCAATAAGTTCTTCATCCAAGGCAATAGGGATGGGCGATTGCAAACATAGGGCTTCCATCTCGGCCATGCCTGGCTTAATAGGTTGTTCAATAGAATGGATACCAAAACGAGATAGCTCCGTTAGTTTATTCAACGCATCCTCTTTTTTGAAAGCCCCATTGGCATCCAGACGGATCGTTATTTTATCTCTAAAATATTTTCTTCGAATGTATTGCAGCACATCACACTCCTTTTCAAAATCGTGGCCCCCTACCTTCAACTTAAGGCAGGTAAAGCCATCACGAATTTTCAATTCGATTTGTTGCAACATAAAGTCCAAGCCACCCATCCATATTAACCCATTAATAGGAATCGATTGACCTTTCAAAAAATTGCTTGAAAAAATAAATTTATTACCTCCCTTTGCCCAATCGAGCAAAGCAGTCTCCAAACCAAACACCAGTGACGAGTGACCGGCTTCTTTCTTACCATGCAGCAATTTATTAATCAACGTGATTACTTCGGCCAGGCTATTAAGTGTACTTAGAGTGAATGCAGCTCGATTTATTTCATCAATCAACGGTTCCCAATCCATTGCTGAATCATATTCCGGACTTAACCCAGCCAAAGGGCCACATTCGCCTATACCCACAATCGTAGGATTATTGTCATCCCAAATTTTTATGAACCACGATATTTTTTCTTTCATGGCACCGCGAGAGGTGCGGGCATTAAACGAGAATTCAAATACGCGTTTATGAAGACTTGCCTTTAATGGCATACAAAAGTTTTTATACTATTTATGAGTGTGAAGATCATTATTAAATACAAACTTTACCAAATAATTAAACTTGTCGCATGATATCCCTATGTAAATTTTAATTTGTGGAACAATCCATCACAACCAAAGACTACGAGTATGATTTGCCTCCAGGGCAAATCGCATTATATCCACTTGCCGAACGCGACCAGTCCAAATTACTTGTATACAAACAGGGCACCATTGGCCATCATCAATTTAATCAGGTTACTAGTTTTCTTCCGAAGTCCAGTACTTTTTTTTTCAATGACACCCGGGTTATTCCGGCCCGGCTTTTTTTTCAAAAAACTACCGGTGCCGCCATCGAAATCTTTTTATTAAATCCGGCCGACTCCACCTTGCTCGTTCAGCAGGCCATGGCCGCCACAACAACTTCCCAATGGATTTGCTCTATTGGTAATCTGAAAAGGTGGCCGGACTCCGTAGCTCTTACTAAAGAGAACAACGGACTTAATCTTACTGCAAAAATTGTAGATCGTATAAAAAGTATTGTTGAATTTTCCTGGCAACCGCAATCCAAAAGCTTTGCTGAAATAATCACAATCATGGGATTAACCCCTTTACCGCCTTACCTTAATCGCAAAGCAGAAGCGAGCGATCGATTAACCTACCAAACCGTGTACTCACACCATGACGGAGCCGTTGCTGCGCCAACTGCCGGCCTGCACTTCACAGATCGTATCCTAAAAGAACTGACTAGTCAAGGGCATCTCATGCAGTTTTTAACACTGCATGTCAGCGCAGGCACATTTCAACCCATTAAAGTGGAGAATGCATTAAATCATGTGATGCACAATGAGCAGGTGGTGGTTACTAAAAAGAATATTGAAGCTGTTTTATCGGCCAAGTCAGTTGTAGCCGTAGGCACTACCTCGATGCGAACCTTAGAAAGTCTTTATTGGTATGGGGTAAAACTAATAGCCGATTCGGAGGCAGATTTCTACATTGACCAAAGTGATCCCTACAAATTACCTCAGGATGTCGATTTAAAGTTGGCCTTTAACAAAGTTTTAGATCACCTTACCCAAAAGAGAATTGAAGTACTCACCGGACAAACATCAATCTATATTGTACCCGGCTATACCTTTAAAGTTGTTGACGCTTTGCTGACAAACTTCCATCAACCCGGCTCTACACTTATATTATTAATAGCTGCTTTTGTGGGGGCAGATTGGAAAACGATCTACGCAGAAGCTTTAATGAATAATTATCGATTTCTTTCTTATGGAGACAGTTCACTTCTTTTCAGAAGATAGCTCTGCAGGTAAGTTTCGGTGAATAAAAAAGGCAGATGATCGCTTACCAAAGTACCTTGGGTAAGATCAAGTCTTATGATTGAAATCATCGATAAGTGGTAAGCAAAGATGGCACCAAAACTCACAACTCCCTATTCATCAATATGTAATTCATTGTTAAATGAACTTATAATTGAATAGGAATTTTCGATGAAATGTTTGAAATTTCAGAGTTAAACCCTGAAGTATGCTTTCAAGGCTATGGAATTTGTTAGATGTAGAGCCTGAGGAAACCGGGCCAGTATCACTTTTATTGATCCTTAGCTTCTTGATGGGCTTGTTCTTGGCCACAGTAGCCGTTGCCTCTCAAACCCTTTTCCTTACCTCGTTTGACGAAAAATTTGACCTCCCAAAAGCTATTGCTATATCGGGAGTAATGGGTATGGCGGTAACCATGCTTTACAATTTTCTACAAGGCCGTATATCCTTTACAGCCCTTGCTATCCTTAGTTTGTTGTTAATCACAGCCTTAACAGGCTTTCTTGAATTTGGGGACAGCTTTATTGAAGACGCGGATAACCTATATCGGTTTGGATTCATGCTGATCCTCCCCTTTACGTTCTTAATACAACTCGTTTTTTGGGGTTCGTTCAACCGCATGTTTAACGTGCGCGTGGCCAAAAGGCTTGTGGGCAGCGTAGATGTTGGAACTGACATTGCGGCTATCTTATCGTTCTTCTCCATTCCCATTCTTCTAGGTTTTGGCGTTGATCTGATATCGCTCTACACCATTGGACTCGTCAGTATTACTGCTTTCGTGATTTTGTTTGTAGTAATGTCGAATAAGTATCTGGTAAAAGGTCGTGCTGCTGTTAAATCTGAATCGGATATAAAGAAACTATCTATTCGGCAATTCATTGGTAATAAGTATATCATGATGCTTTCCCTATTTGTGATTGTATCCATCGTGTCGCTTCAATTTGTGGATTACTCGTTTTATAATGCCGCCACTATTCAGTTCAATAATGCTGATCTCCCCGTTTTCCTGAGTTTGTTTGAGATGACCATTGTGATCTTTGGCTTTCTGTTTACAACCTTTGCTACCGATCGCATCAACCAGGATTATGGTTTGCGCGTTTCGCTTCTCATCAACCCGCTGTTGCTGATCCTCTTCACAATCTCCGCTTTTGCCCTCGGGTCTTTCTTTGGTTATGATCTCAACACGGGTCAAAGCAGTACGATTATCTTCTTCTTTATCGCTATTGCGATGAGTAAACTCTTTGTGAACTCGCTTCGTGATGCCTTGGATAATCCAACCTTCAAGTTCTATTATGTGCCCATCGATAAGGAAATCAACATCGATGCCCAAACCAAAATTGAAGGATTTGTAACGGCTCTTGCCAGCGCTGTTGCTGGGGGCCTTATTGTATTGATCAATCAATTCAAAGGATTTACCGTATTATCCATCACACTTTTTGCCTTGCCTGTTTTGGCAATCTGGTATTGGGTAGCCAACCGGATGTACCACGGTTATCGCGAGACGCTTCAGAATTCTCTGGTAAAGAATAAATCGGCCGCGAACAAAAACATGGTGAAGGAATACACCATGGACAGTGTGCTTGAAAAAGAAGTTCGAAGCTCTGCCGAAGATAAAATTATTTATGGATTGAAGTTAATGGAGAAGTTAGAGCCGGCCCTCTACGAAACCTTCCTGCTTCAGCTCGCGGAAAGTAAGTCAAAGAAAGTTGCTTCATTTTCTAAAAAGAAGATTCAGGAACTTGGGATACAATCAGCCGATAATGAAATCCGTGAATTGGCTTCACAAGCTGCGGGAATAGCCGAAGACAGCGACCTGCTTTCCATTTCGTTAGAAAAACTAATGAAGATTAGCAAGTCGGTAAAGCAAACGGATCGATTGTTGGCAGCTAAACTCATGCGTAAACTCACCAATCAGAAAACGATATTCATTCTGCTGGAATTGATGCGCGATCCTGATCCTAAAGTAAGAACCGAAGCCTTACTTACAGCCAGAAAAGTAAAGCGTCCTGAAACCTGGAACGTGCTTATTGAATTACTCTCTTCTCCACTCTATGCGCATCAGGCAGCTTCTGCATTAAAGGAAGCTGGGGAACCCGTGCTCCCTACACTGGATTCAGCATTTCATAAATCAGGTCAGGTCGATCTGGTCATGCTAAAAATCATTCAAATTATTGGTCACATTCCCGGCAAGGAAAGTCTCAATCTTTTATGGAAAAAGATTGATTACCCAGATAAGCGTGTGGTTAACCAAATCTTATATTCATTACGTTACATTAATTATAGAGCCACCGGCCGCGAGGCACTAGAAGTTAAAGACTTGTTGGATACGGAAATGAGCAAGACTTTATGGAACCTGGCCGCGCTTCATGAACTAACCGATGAACCCCATTACGATTATTTAAAAGAAGCACTTCGAGAAGAAATTCGCGACAATTATGACCACCTCAGCCTGCTCCTTTCCATGTTATACGACCCCGAGTCGGTTCAGCTTGTAAAAGAAAATATCGAATTTGGAACTCCTGACAGCGTACAGTATGCCTTGGAACTACTCGACCTGTTTGTCGATCAGGATCTGAAACCAAAACTTATTCCGCTTCTAGACGATACGACTACAAAGCAAAAACTGGAAAAGCTTCAGACTTTCTTTCCACGCGAAGAATACAATCCGATTCAGGTAATTAATTATATTCTGAACCGCGACTTTAATTTTAATAATCGCTGGACCAAAGTATGTGCGGTTTACGCCACGGCTTATATTCCCAATTTCAGAGTGAGCCGCGGTCTTATCAGTCAAATGTTTAACAATGATAAGTTGTTGCAGGAAACAACTGCCTGGGTTATCTATAATAAAGACAAAATCGCCTATCAATCTATAGCCGATCGATTGCCCTATAAAGACAAAAAGTTTCTGGACTCATCCATCGAAAACAATCAATTACTGGACGGATTGGACGATGGGTTCTTCCTTTTTATTGAGATGATCCTCCTCATCAAAACTATTCCTGTTTTCAAACACATTCAAGGGAAAGTGTTAAGCGATTTGGCTGATAAGATTGTGCCGGTTACCCTGAAGGCGGGTGAAAAATTTATTATTGGCGAAACACAAGAAATGCCCATATTAATTATGGCACACGGTGAAAGCGTATTGAAAAACAAAGAGGCAGAGGTAATGCGTATGAAGCCCGGCACCGTCTTTGGCGACTTATTTCAAGAAGGCCCTACGCCTTTAATAACCGAAGTAGTTGCTCTGGAACGCTCTGTGGTTTTTAAAATTTCTCTCATCGATTTCTACTTTGTTTTAGCCAACCACCACGAATTGGCCCAAGGACTTATCCATAACATAACCGAAAAAGAAACCGAACAACCCGCTTAACTAAACACATATAACGATGGCCTTTGATATTGATGTCCTGATAACGTTTGCCGAGAAAGATAATGAAGCGGCCCAGAAAAATGAGCAAGGCTGGGTTTCACAATTCAAAAAATTTCTTGAGCTGATGCTGCTGCAAGTATTAGGAAGCAAACCCAACATTATTCTGAAATCTGAATTTGATACGGCCACTGCACCCTCATTGAATAATGCGGCTATTCTGGTTGCTGTGCTTACGAAAGAGTTTGTACAATCCGGCCGATGTCTGGATAATGTAGAGACATTCAATAAGGCTGCCTCGGAATCCAAAATCAATAGAGTGTTTAAAGTAATGAAGGCTCCCCTTACCTTATTGGAACAGCCACCTCGTTTGCGGGATTTACTTGGTTATGAAATGTATCAATTGGATACTGAAACTGGACTTCAGAAAGAATATTCTGATTTCTTTAGCCAGGAAGCAGAAAAACAATATTGGATGAAACTGGTGGATTTAGCGTATGATATCCACGATGCCTTAATGATTTTGAAAGAGGGAAGTATAAAATCTGAAATTAAAAACATTTATAAACGCAAGTCGATCTATCTGGCAGAAACCGGTCATGATCTTTCGGTTCAACGAAATATTATCAAGCGGGAATTACAACGGCACGGCTATATCGTGTTACCCAAAAATACGCTCCCCACAAAACTGAGCGATGTAGAGCAAGAAGTTAAAAGAGATCTCGAAGAATGTAGCCTGTCTATCCACTTAATTGGTAGTGCGTATGGAGAAATCCCGGAAGGAAGTGAGCGATCTATCGTGGATATTCAAAATAAAATTTCTGCGGAAGCGGCCTTAGCAAAAAAACAAAGCAAGCAAGAGTTTTCGCGACTTATCTGGATTTCGCAAAATCTAAAAAATGCAAGTGATAAACAGAAAGCCTTCATCGATTCGATCAAACGCGATACCGAGGTTCAGGAAGGAGCCGAAATTCTTCAAACCCCATTAGAGGATTTCAAGAATATAATGCGTGACGAACTTCTTGAATCGCAAGAAAGAAGAGTTGCGGATGAAAGTGGTGGCAAATCCATTTATCTGGTTCACGACAAGATAGACGACACCGAAGTAAAACCTTTCCGTGAGGCGATCGAAAAATCTGGGTTCAAAGTGTTATCGCCCGCGTTTGAAGGCGAACTGCTTGAGGTACGCAAACAACATATCGATAACCTGAGAAATTTTGACGGAGCCATTATCTTCAAAGGCAAAGTGAATGATCAATGGGTTCGCATGAAAGTGCTTGACCTCTTGAAGGCGCCTGGCTTCGGAAGAAAAAAACCAATTCAAGGAAAAGCTATTGTCGGCACAGGCTCCGCTAACCTTGATAATTTTAAAAATCAAAACATGACATTAATTACGGGTGATACAAATCGGTCACTGGAGACATTAAAGAATTTTTTACAAGAAATAACCTCATAATCTATGAGCCAAATGATTGATGAAACAGGCACATTGGTTGGGACAGCCAACCCCTTTCCCGGACTACGTCCTTTCAAAATTGAAGAGAGTCACTTGTTCTTTGGTCGTGAGGGCCAGAGTGATGAAGTACTCCTCAAACTTTCGAAGAGTCGATTTGTTGGCGTGATCGGTCCTTCAGGAAGTGGTAAGTCTTCCTTTATCTATTGTGGCGTACTTCCCATTTTATATGGAGGTTTCCTTACCGATACCAGTCCGAATTGGGAGGTAATTGTTACCCGCCCCGGTGCTGGCCCTATCGATAACCTTTCTGAATCATTATTAAAAACGGTAAGAGATTACACTACGGCAAGCGTTGAAGATAAGAAAATCAAACGCACTATTGTTTCGACTTTGTTACGAAGCAGTTCATTGGGTTTGGTGGAAGCCATTCAACAATCCAGAAGAAAAGAAGATATAAACTATTTAATTCTGGTCGACCAGTTTGAAGAACTCTTTCGCTTTAAAGACAGCACCGATCCTAATTCGGTAAACGAATCGCTCGCCTTCATTAACCTTTTGATGGAAGCCGTGAACTACGAAGATTCACCCATCTACGTAGCCGTTACCATGCGGTCGGATTTCATTGGTGAATGTGCTCAGTTTCCAGAATTAACCCGCAAGATCAACGACAGTCACTACCTGATTCCTCAGATGACGCGCGATCAAAAGCGCAGAGCCATAGAAGGCCCTGTTGCCGTAGGTCATGCTAAAATTACTCCACGCCTGGTTCAGCAATTATTAAATGACTTGGGAGATAATCCTGATCAACTTCCTATTCTTCAGCATGCGCTCATGCGTACCTGGAGCTATTGGGCTAAGTACAAAGACTATGATGACGAACAGGTAGATCTCAAGCATTATGAGGCGATCGGTACCATGTCGGAAGCGTTGTCGCAACACGCGAACGAAGCGTATGACGAATTAGATGAAGAACAGAAACGCATTTGTGAAATCATGTTCAAAGCCATTACGGAAAAACGTGGCGAGAACTTTGGTATTCGCAGACCCACCCGACTTAATGAAATTGCTTCCATAGCCGATGTGTCGGAAGCCGATGTGGTAAGCGTGATTGAAAAATTCCGCGAACCCGGTCGCTCGTTACTTACCCCTTCGCATGGTGTGGAACTCGATTCCAAATCGATGATTGATATCTCGCACGAGAGTTTGATGCGGATTTGGGTACGATTAAAAAACTGGGTAGATGACGAGAGTGA
>JAGPBO010000100.1 GCA_018063305.1 Cyclobacteriaceae bacterium | reverse complement strand
CCGGTCAATTATATTGTTACGGTATTTCCAATTCCAACAGCGGATGGTTCTGACATAATTATTTGTAGCGGTCAAAATGCGGTAGTGTCAATCATCGCTACGCCAAATAATGTTGCGGGCACTACATTTAGTTGGGTAGCCGTGCCTTCAGCAAATGTACTTGGAGCAGCAAATGGCAACGGGTCTACTATTAGCCAAACACTTTCATTAACTGATTTTACCACAGGCACTGTAGTTTATCAAATCACACCTTCGGCAAATGGTTGTACAGGTGCCGTAAAAAATATTACGGTCACAATTAATCCACTCCCTACTGTTGATGCCGGTACGAATTATGAAGTCTGTGAACCAACAATTATTCCTGTTAGTGGATTGATTGGAGGTGCTGCTACATTAGGTACATGGACAATTGTTTCAGGTTCTGGAAGTATCTCTGCCAGCACAGTAACAGGAAACACAGTGACCGCCAACTATACCGTTAACCCTTCGGATATTGCTACAACAATCGTTTTGAAATTGGAATCGAACGATCCAGATTTAGGTGGTCCTTGTACACTGGCTTCTGATTTACTAAGTATTCAAATTAATCGTAGACCAACAGTTATTGTTCCTGCTGATTTCGTGGTTTGTGAACCCGCTAATTTATTGGCCTCACCAATAAGCTTAAGTGGTACAATTGGTGGAAGTGCAACAACAGGTTTGTGGAGTATCGTTTCAGGATCTGGAACATTAGGAGCTTCTAATGTGGTAGGCGTGCAGGTAAATACGCAATACACTCTTAATGCTTCTGATATTGGAACAACCATTACATTACGATTAACCACAAACGATCCGGATGGTCCTGGTGGGCCATGTACTGAGGAATTTAAGGAAATTAATATTACAATAAATCCAGCTGCGGTTGTTTCGGCTGGTCCAGACTTACAACTATGCCGGGATACTCCATCTATCTTGTTGCAGGGTTCACAATCGGGTGCTCCTACAACGTTGGCATGGAGCGGGGGCTTAGGTTTATTTTCAGACCCAACTATAGCGCAACCACTATACTCATTCAATAATCCTACGGAAGTAAATACCACGGTGGTGTTAACATTAACAGCTCTCGATCCTGATGGCGCAGGACCTTGTACGGCCGTTTCAGATCAAATGAATTTAAAGATCAATCCATTACCGGTTGTCGTTTATACGGGGCTCCCTCCAGGTTCGCCTGCATCCTTGGCAGAAAATGGTCCGCCTATTACGCTTACAGGAAATTTGGCTGGTGGTGCATTTACCATCCTGCCCACATCATCTTTTATTGGTAGCACATTTATTAATGTTGTAGATAGGGCAGTGTTTGATCCAAGTGCAGCGGATCTGGGATCTAATTTCATAAAGTACACATATACTGATGGCAATGGTTGTACAAACTTTGACGAGCAGGAAGTATTCATTAATCCCGTTACTACTATCGACTTTGCCGTTCAAGGGGCAGTACTAAACGGAATTGGAGAGTTTGAACTCTGTTCTGATTTAGGTTTGGTTAAATTACTTGGTTTCCCTGTTCCTGCTGACGGGTTCCCACCAGAGACACAATTCACATCAGAAGGACCCAATGCAGCCAATATGACAATTGTTAAGATTGGTCCCGATTATTTTATACAAACCAGCGGTTTAATATCAGACTCTTATAGAATCCGCTATACTTTTAAAAATCAATTTAACGCGATAACCTTTAAGGAACGTACCATTAACTTCTTTGGAAGTCCGGTGTCCATGTTCTCATCATCCAACAATTGTATTGTGAGTGATGTTGTGTTTACAGACAATTCAACAATAAATCCTTCACCTTTCCCAGCTGCAATCACCAGTTGGCAATGGTCCTTTGGTGACAATACTTTTAGCACTGATCAAAATCCATCGAAAAGATACACGGCTTCAGGCACGTACAATGTTGTTTTAAAAGTAACGACCAGTCAGGGTTGTTCGTCTACCAGTGCTCCTTATGTGCTGCGTGTAGGTGATGTACCAATTGTTGATTTTAGTTGGTCAGCTATTTGTAATAATGACAATACTTCTTTCGAGGATAAAACTACCAAGGTTGTGGGCTCTGTTCCGCCAGGAATTAGTGTGATAACTGGCTATACCTGGAATTTTGGAGACGGGGATGTACTACCGGCAGGCGTTGGAACAATTCCAGCGGGTACACATGGAGGTAGAACGTTCGGTACCTACAAAGATCCCCAGCACAAATATGTTTCAAACGGCACCTATTCGTCAACCCTCTTGGTAGACACCAATGACGGATGTTCTAATTCAAATACGCAGAATGTATTTATTCTTCCTTACAATACGGTAACACCTGTTGCGGGAGCCGAGTATTCAGAAGGATTCGAGTCTACAGACGGGGGTTGGATTGCTGAGGCATTTAATGCAACTAATTCGACCCCGGCCAATATTGTTAAGAGTGATACAAGTTGGATCTGGGGAGCACCGGCCGGGGCTGGGGGAACGATTACCAGTGCAGCCTCAGGAAGCAACGCCTGGTGGACTGGAAAGAATGCTAATGCTTATTTCTCAAGCGAAAACTCTGCGGTCAACGGGCCATGCTTCGACTTAACGCAATTAAAGAGACCCATGATCGCTATGGATTACTTCTCGGATACAGAGAAGAATCTGGACGGTTCCGTACTCCAGTATTCCATCGATGGCGGACTCTCCTGGCGAATTGTTGGTCCACCGGAGGGTCAATCAAACCGTGATGAAGGAATGAATTGGTTTAATGGAGTGGGAATCCTTTCCAATCCTGGATCACAAACTATTGGTAACTATGGATGGACCGATAAACAATCGGCATGGAAGAATGCCCGATTCAATTTGGATATGGTACCTACAGCAAATCGATCGCAAGTAAGATTGCGGATTGCATTTAGCAGTAATGATGGTAATGCACCGGCACCGCCAACTTTTGATGGATTTGCCTTTGATAATTTCTTTGTTGGAGAAAAAGCCAGGAACGTACTTGTTGAACATTTCACAACATCAACACTCACAGCAAGTACAAATGCTGATGCCTATCTGAATGGACTCTATCAACAACAGATTACCGACAGGGGTACCTCCGATTTTCAGGACATTCAATATCATGTTAATTTCTCTGGTACGGATCCACTTAACAAGGATAACCCAATAGATCCGGCCGCACGAGCACTTTATTTTGGTGCTTCGCAGCCTCCGTTTACCGTTATGGATGGTCTATTGATTCCTGGCAAATTCACCGGTAGCACCTATGAATTGAATAAAGTAGAAATTGACCGAAGAGCTTTGGTTGAACCCATCTTTAAACTAACCTTAACCAATGAAGCTTCAGCCAGCAACTCAACAATAAGTGTTAAAATAATTATTACGGCCAAACAAAACTTTAGCTCTCCGGTAATAGTCAATGTTGCTCTCGTTGAAAAAGATGTTAATGGTTATATGAATGTTTTGCGAAAAAATCTGTTTGGAAGTGATGGAAAAACAATCAGTCTGGGCTTTATTCAAAATCAGGATGTGATCGCTGAGGGCTCCGATGTACGGATTGATGTACCCATATCAAATCCAAATGGGCTTTTACTGATAGGGTATGTTCAGGATAAGAATACGAAGGAGATTTATCAATCGGTGGTTATTGATGGACCGGTTAAAGTTGGAGATCCGGTTGTTGGATTAGAGGATGAATTACCTTTACTCACTACGTTAAATAATATTCAGATGTTCCCGAACCCTGCTAACCATCAATTTACCTTTGGCTTGCCGAGTGACGTTTATCCGGGCAGTCAGTGGAAGATAATTGATCAGCGTGGAGTAACTGTGCTCGAAGGTAATTTCGAGGGAGCTGTAAACGGAATGAAGGTAATAAACGTAGAGGAACTTGCCAATGCCGTTTACTTTGTAGTAATGACAGGGCCTAAGGGTGGTACGGTTCGTAAGAAGTTGATGGTGATGAATAGAAATTAAGCGTAGGCTTTTAGTGACAGGATCACTTTAGAAAGCGACTGACTAACTTCTGTAGCAAGGCCTTCAATAGTTTTTTCATCTCGACTCGTTTTGGCTTCGTGTTCCAGTAGGGCTATTTTTTCTTTAAGGTGGTGAATACCCATAAGCGTAATACTCGGTTTAATCTTATGAACCACCTTAGCTAAATGCTCCCAATTCTTGCGCTGCAATTGAATTTGAATTTCCTCAATTGTTTTGGGCATAGACTCGAGAAAGGTATTGATAATCTCTTGTATGAACTCCTGATTATTATCGGAGGCTTTAATTAAATAGGTAAGGTCAAATTCGCGAATACTCTTTTTTACTTCCTGGGCAGATTGATTTTTTTTCTTAAGTTTTGATCCCAGGTATCGGGTTAAGGTTTGTTGTAAATCCTCTTGCGTAAAGGGTTTGGTAATGCAATCATTCATGCCTGCGGCAATGCACTTTTCAAAATCTTTTTGTGTGGCATTAGCGGTTAAAGCAATAATAGGTACTTGACTTTTATTTGGGTCACCTTTCCGGATTGCCTTGGTCGTTTCAAACCCATCCATCACCGGCATTTGAATGTCCATGAGGATTGCATCAAATGCATTATTTCGAATTTTCTCCAGAGCAACAACTCCATTCTCGGCAGTTTCAAAATGACACCCCCACATTTTTAAGATGCTGCTGGCGTAAAGCCGATTAATATCATTGTCTTCCACCAGTAGTATGGAAGCCCGCTTAAGTTGGGTAAAGTTGCGGGGTTTTATCATTCTGGCATCGGACTCAAATTCCTTTTTGCCCGTAACGTAAGGCAAGGTGAAAGTGAAGGTTGAGCCCTCGTTCTCTTTGCTTACAACATCAATTGATCCGGCCTGTAGTTCTACCAATTGTTTAACAATGGTTAACCCAAGCCCAGTGCCGCCATACTTTCGGGTTACGCTGGCATCCGCCTGACTAAAGCTTTCAAAAATGGTCTGAAGTTTATCCTTTGGAATACCAATTCCGGTATCGGAAATAGAGAATCGTAGAGAATGGCTAGTACCTTTTACCTTATCTACCTTAACTTCAACCTTAATGCTTCCGGCATGCGTAAATTTAATGGCGTTACTAATTAGGTTGATTAAGATTTGACTAAGTCGAACAGGATCGCCCACAAAAATTTTATTAGCGTCTTTAGCTAAGATGTAGGAAAGCCGGATTCCTTTTTCTGATGCCTGAACGCCAAACGTATCGATAAGCGAATGCAACAAGTCGTTTAAATTGAATCCAATTTTCTCTAATTGCAGTTTGCCCGATTCTATACTGGCCAAATCAAGGATATCATTTATAATAACTTTCAGATTGTCAGCAGCACTCTTTATAGCATTAAGATAGGTTCGTTGTTCCTCTTTTGAAGGATTTTGACTTAATAAGGAAGCCATTCCGGCAATACCATTAATGGGTGTGCGGATTTCATGACTGATGTTAGCTAAAAATTGTTCTTTCGCTTTTTGCGCGCGTAGTAGTTCCTCTGCATCTTTCTTTCGTTGGCTAATATCCCGACAATCGAGAATGAGTCCTTCAATGCCTTCCTTCTGCTTTAAGTTCACAGAGTTGAATTCTAAGTATTTGTATCTCTTATCTCTACATATAAATTGAAATTCGATAGACTTATTATAAGCGCGCCTGGTGCTTTTTTTAAACTCTTTTTTAAAATCGGCAAGCAGGTGAGCGGGCAGATAATCAAAAAAGTTTTTACCTACCAATCCCGATGTTTTATAACCGAGTGTTTCCTGAACGGAGTGATTGTGATATAGAATCGTGCCCTCATAATTCACTATAAAAATTATATCGGACCCGTCATCCACAACAGATTTATAGAATAATCCTTTTTTGACATACGTGGATAACGATTTCATTTTAAATTCCTTTAGACTCCATTTCTTTTAAATACCGGTAGATAGAGGATTTACCAATATCTAGTTTTCGAGCAACCTCAAGAACATTATTATCATACTTGGTGAGGTAATTTCTGATTATATGATACGTGTAATCTTGTAAGGTCATTTCCTTCGAAGTAAAGGATTCTTCACGAACCGGAGTGTTGAACGTAATATCCTTGGCTTGAATTTCATTATCACTACGCATAACCACCGCCAATTCGATAATAGACTTAAGCTCACGTACATTCCCTGGAAATGAATATTGAAGCAACTTTTCCTGAGCACTTGCTCCGATTTTTATATTTCTAAGATCATTCTCTTTCGCAAACTGTTCAATGAAGAATTTAGCCAAGAGAGGAATATCTTTATCCCGATCCCGCAAAGGAGGCAGGTTTATGGGCAATCCGAGTAAGCGATAATAAAGGTCCTCGCGGAAACGACCCTGCCTGACTTCTTCCAGTAAGTTTCGATGCGTGGCAACAATTACACGTACATCAAGCTTGATAATTTGGTTACCGCCAATGCGGGTTAATTCTTTTTCCTGTAGTATCCGTAGAAGTTTGGATTGAACGTTCAAATCCATTTCACCAATTTCATCAAGAAAAATGGTTCCTCCTTCAGCCTCTTCAAATTTCCCGATCCGTCTTGTAGCAGCACCCGTAAAGGCACCTTTTTCATGCCCGAACAATTCGCTTTCAATAAGATCTTTCGGTATAGCAGCAACATTAACAGCAATCAGGGCCTTGTTTTTCCTTTTGGAATTGTAATGAATAGCCTTGGCGATTAATTCCTTACCGGTTCCGGTTTCTCCGGTGATCGAAACCGTGATTTGAGTTGTAACAGCCTTCTCGATTAAATCAAAAACTTTTTTAATGGCGTCACTGGTTCCAACAATACTTTTTTCAAAATCGTACTTTGTTGTGATCTCCGTTTTTAACCGATCTATTTCTCGTATAAGCGAGGTTTTGTTAATCGCATTTTTGATTGAATTTAAGATACGATCTTTTGTCTCTTCATCTTTACTGATATAATCAAAGGCTCCTGCTTTTAAAAGCCCCACCGCGGTACCAATTTTTTCCTGAGCTGAAATGATGATTACACTAATATCAGGATCAAATTCTTTTATGGACCTCAATACTTTCCCACCTTCCATATCCGGTAACGAGTAATCGAGTGTAATAATAGATGGCTTTTTATGGAGGTTATCAATACACTCTTTTCCGGTAGTATAAAACTGAGGCTCGAAATCTGGATTTAGACTTAAAACATATTTTAAAAATTTAGTGTAGGCCGGATCGTCCTCTACAACAAATATTCTAACTGGCTCTTTTTCGTACATCCGTTGGCTCTTTGGAATTTAGACTAAAAGATAATGCTGAGATTTGAACAAAATATTTGAAATTTACACTAATTCCTCATAGATAATAAAATGACTTCACTCTTTTTAATAAATAAATATGATTCAAGAATTTGATGAACTCAGCCAGGCAGAAATAGAATTGATGTATCAAGCTCCTATCCTGGTTTGTATTCTAATAGCGGGGGCTGACGATCACATTGATAATCGGGAAATTAAAAAAGCACTTGCACTAACTGAAAAAAAACAAAACCGAGCGAAATCTCATCTCCTTGATTTTTATAAAGAAGTAGGCGAGGATTTTGAGGACAAGCTGAAAATTGTAATTCAAAACTTTCCGAGCCAGGAGGAATCACGAACACCCTTATTAAAAGAATCACTAGCTCAATTGAACCCTATCCTGAAGAAGATTGAGCGGGATTTTGCAAGTGAATTTTACAAGAGCTTGCTTGAAATTGCTTCTGAGATTGCCAAATCTTCTGGTGGCTTACTTGGGCTTAATGCTGTTGGAGATGAGGAAGCGGAGCATATGGGTTTATCTATGCTAAAAGATCCTGCCAAGTATTAGAAAGACATGCCAACTCGGGAAAAGCGCTTTTTTGGAAGTTCAGTAGTTCCTTTCCGATTGGTATTCATCATGTGGCTTTCATTCAGCATCCAATTCTTCTACCACATCGACCTCGGTTTTTTGGGAATTAAGCCCCGCACTGTAGAGGGCTTGATTGGAATATTCACCGCCCCTATGATTCATGGTAATTATATGCACCTGTTATCCAACACGGTGCCACTTTTATTTTTAGGTACCATACTATTCTTCTTTTATGAAAGAATAGGAGGGATCGTATTTTTCCGCTGTTACTTCATCACCAATATTTTAGTTTGGATTTTTAGCCCAAGGTTGTCTTATCATATTGGAGCGAGTGGATTGATTTACGGTCTGGCTGCTTTCTTGATTTGTTATGGACTCTTAAAACAGGATTTTGTATCGCTCATTGTATCGACTTTTGTTTTCTTTATTTATGGAGGAATATTTTTAACCGGAATCTTACCCAGTGACCCTCGCATTTCGTGGGAGTCTCATTTAGCAGGGGCTTTGGTAGGCTTGGTAACAGCGTTTAACTTGGCACAAAAACGAAAGAGCTAATGGATGCTGGAGCTAAGAAAATCATGGATCGGATACAAGCAGGTAAGTTTGATCCAGTATATGTTTTACAAGGTGAGGAGACATACTATATAGATTTGATTTCCAATTACATAGAGGCTAATGCTTTAAGTGAAACTGATAAAGGATTTAATCAGGTAGTATTATATGGTAAGGATGTTACTGTAGCTACTATCCTTACTCATGCCAAGCGGTTTCCTATGATGGCCGAGCGTCAGGTGGTCATTGTAAAAGAAGCACAAGAGATTCAGGATTTACAAAAAGAATTGGGTTCCAAACTCTTGTTGGATTATCTGGCCCGTCCGTTATCATCAACCATTTTGGTCTTGTGCCATAAGCATAAGACGTTGGATAAAAGGCGCGAGTTAGGTAAGAAGATTGATCAACTTGCTGTTTCAGCAGCCTTTAAGAAACCCTACGAAAACCATTTAGGCGAATTTATAACGGGCTACCTAAAAGGTAAGGGGAAGCGAATTGAAGATAATGCTGTGCGGATATTGGCAGAATATGTGGGAAACGACTTAAACCGACTGGCCAACGAAATTGATAAAGTATTGATCGCAGTGCCTGCCAATGAACCGATATCTGCCGAACACGTAATGAGTCAGGTGGGAATCAGCAAAGAGTATAATATATTTGAACTTCAAAAAGCACTTATCCGAAGAGATCTATTTCAGATTTCTAAGATTGTAAATTATTTTGAGGCCAATACCAAGAAGAATCCGGGAATACCCATGATTGCATTTTTGTATTCATTCTTTAGTAAGTTATTGCTAGCTTATTCAACTAGTGATAGAAGTGAAAGAGGTTTAGTTACTGCTCTAAAAATCAGTCCGTTTGCTGCCAAGGATTATAGTGCTGCTTTGAATTATTATTCATTGGATAACGTAATAGCGGGCATCACACTACTGAAGCAAGCAGATTTGAAATTAAAAGGTGTCGACTCTGGGAACACCAGCGAAGGACAAATATTGAAAGAGGTGATCTTTCGTCTTCTGATGTAATCAATTTATAAATTTTTGTCACTCACAATTGCGGAATAATTCTTGTTTAGATTTTATCATTCTTAAACAGAAATGATGAAGTTATCGCAAAGAGTTAGTAGCTTTGAGTCCATGCAATCCATTTTTTTAACTTATGCATGGAAAGTATTTTTTAAACTTAGTTCTACAATATTTTTTGACTTTGTCAGTTTTACCAAAAAAGTCTTGATGAAGAGATTTCTTATATTCCTTAGTGTCTGGCTTATTGCATTTTCATTGTCCGCTCAAAATCTGGTCTCACAAGACAAGCCAGAAAGGTTATATAATTCCGGATTAGATCTCATTGATCATAATCAGTTTGCTGCTGCGCGCGAAGTTTTTTCTGAATTTATAAAAATAAGTTCCGTTACAGATCCCAGGCGGGCTGATGCAGAATACTATAAAGCATTTTGTGCTCTAAACCTCTATCATATTGATTCCGAAAAACAGATTGCCGATTTTATTCGGGAGAATCCAACGAATCCAAAAGCAGCCACAGCAAACTATGAGCTAGCCAACTTTTATTATGCCGAAAAGAATTACAAGAAAGCATCCTTAAATTTTGCTAAAGCTGATTTTGCCGGACTGAGTCAGGAGCAACAGCGAATTGGCCGCTTTCGGTGGGGGTATAGTTTATTTAGCCAAAAGTCATTGAAGGAAGCCCTTGTTCAGTTTAATTATAATAAAGCAATAGGGGGTGAGTATGGACCTGCCTCTAGTTACTATGCAGGTTTTATTGAATATAGCGAAGGAGACTTCTCGAGCGCGCTTACTGATTTGAAACGCGCAGACCAGAATGAGGCGTACTCAAAAATAGTTCCGTACCTGATTGCCAATGTCTACTTCCGTCAGAAAAGTTATGATGAATTATTATCCTACGTAGACAAAGTAAATGCGCTTGAGGGTGTAAGTAATAAAGAAGAAATCGCGCTTCTTGCGGCTGAAGCTTACTATAAAAAGAATGATTACAAGAAAGCATTTGAGGGTTACAAACTTTATTTAGAAGGTCGCGAAGAAAAAGCAGATAAAAGTGTGTTGTTACGAGCGGGTTATACCGCCTTTACGTTGGGGGAAGATGCAAGTGCTATCAAATATTTGAAATCATCTTTTACAGACTCTGATTCAGTTGGCTTTTATTCGGCTTATTACTTGGGCTACTTATACCTAAAGCAAGATCAGAAGCCAATGGCTCAAACGGCCTTTGACATTGCCCGAAAATTTAAACCCGATCAAAAACTAGTTGAAGAGAGTACATTTCAATATGCCAAAGTCTCTTACGATCTTGGTCGCCCCGATCAGGCCATTACTGAATTTGAAAAAATGCTCGTAACGTTTCCGCAAAGTATACATGCGGATGAAATCAGAGAATTATTATCGCAGGCCTATGTTAATGCTACTAATTATAACAGGGCGATTGAATATATCGAGGCTATGCCCAAGAGAAGTCCTAATGTCGATCGGGCATATCAAAAAGCGACCATGTTAAAAGGGATTGAACTCTTTAATAAAGACGATTATTCGACAGCGGTTCAATTTTTTGAGAAATCACTTAAATACCCGATCGATCCTGAGTATGTGGCCGAAGCAAGTTTTTGGTGTGGCGAAGCGTACTCCATAGGCCGGAAGTATGAACAGGCTGTTGATAATTATCTTAGAATTATTGGGCTTAGTGGCTTAAATAATATCGAGCTGCTTGTTAAAACACGTTATGGTTTAGGATATGCCTATTATAATCTTCAACAGTATGATCGGGCGCTCTTTAATTTTAAGGAATTTGTAAACAAAGCTTCGCGAACTCAAAGTAACCTGGCCGATGGCATTTTGCGATTGGCAGATTGTTATTATGTGTCCAAAATATATCCGGAAGCTCTTATTAACTATCGCAAAGTAGTTCAATACAAATCGGCAGATCAGGATTATGCGCATCTGCAATCGGGAGCTATTCTTGGCATTATGAGAAAGTATGAGGAAGCAATCGCTGAATTGGATTTGGTGATTAAGAATTTCCCGCAATCTCACATTTTAGACGAAGCACTTTTTCAACGGGCCCAGTTGGATTTTGAACAAGGTAATTATCAATCTGCAGTAAATGGATATACTTCTTTAATTCAATCAAAACCCTCATCCCGATTTGTTCCATACGCCTACTCGCGTAGAGCTGCATCGTTTTTTAATCTGAAGGAATACAATAAAACTGCACAGGATTATATTACAGTAATCGAAAATTACGGAAACCATCCGGTCAGTAATGATATTTTGATTCCCCTACAGGAAGCTCTTACCCTCGCTGGCCGGTCAGGCGACTTTGACAAATACCTCACAGAATTCAAAACTGCGAACCCAGATGCAAAAGGTATTGAATCAGTGGAGTTTGAATCGGGTAAGAATTTGTATTTCAATCAGGATTATCAAAAGGCTATTGCTGCACTTTCACGCTACCAAAGTTCTTATCCGGAAAGCCCCAGAGTAGCAGAAGCCAAATACTATCAGGCCGAATCCTATTATCGGTTAAAAGAATGGGACAAAGCAATTTCATTATATACAGAATTGGCTGGTGATAAAAGCTTCTTGTTTGCGAGTAAGGTAGTGGGTCGGTTAGCCGAGTTGGAATTTAAACAAAATCGATTTGAACGATCCGTTCCTTATTTTCAGCAGCTAGCAAGTTTGGCTTCCAACAAGAAGGAACAGTATGCCGCATGGTCGGGTCTCATGGAGTCGTATTATTTATTAGCTCAGTATGACTCGGCCGATGTTTATGCGCGAATCATCCTGGAGCGAGGTAATATAAATGCGGGTGCTCAAAATAAGGCATCCCTCTTTTTAGGAAAAAGTGCTATGGCGCGAGGCGACTATGAATCAGCGCAAGATGAATTTTTAAACACATTGAATTCCGCGCAAGATGAGTATGGGGCCGAAGCAAAATATTTATTGGGAGAAATTCAATATCTCAAGAAAGAGAACAAGCAATGTTATGAAACCTTGGTGAGTCTGAATAGTGATTTTGCAGCTTATCCGGAGTGGGTGGGTAAATCCTTTCTTTTGTTGGCTGATAACTACCTCGCTATGGGGGATACGTTTCAAGCAAAGGGAACCTTGAAGTCATTGGAAACATTTCCAATCGAAAATATTAAGCTGTTGGCAAAAGAAAAGTTGAAAAAGATTGATGAAGCGGAACTAAAAAAGGCATCGCAGATTAAAGCGGATACTTTAGATAACTGATTATGATTCTGAAATACATCTCTTGTTATAAGAAATATTTATCCGTAAGGCTATGGATAGTTAGCGCTTTCCTTCTTGGGATTGCAGGGAATACTATTGCGCAGGAAAAGTGGGGTGAGGGTGAAATCGAAAAAGTTGAAATTGAAATTGTAAAGGAGCGTCAGATTGTCTTGCCTAAAGCCAGTAGAAATTTTGAGAAAGTACCTCCACGTCCAGTTGAACCCATTAAACCAGAGATTACGTACGACTTTAAGAATATTAAATTCACTACACCTGAATTTAATCCAGCCATTCGGCCACTGCGATTAAAGCAGGAAGAGATTACTAAAATTTACGGCAACTATTTTAGTGCAGG
>JAGPBO010000099.1 GCA_018063305.1 Cyclobacteriaceae bacterium | reverse complement strand
ATTCAAAAGATTCGGTAACCTATCGCTTTATAGATTTTTGATCATCTTTTCACACAACATTCAGGAAGATGAAATTCTGGATCGCTCAAACGGGGTTGCCTATAATTTTATTCTAGCTACTTTTCCCGCAGTCATATTTCTTTTCACACTTACTCCCTACCTCACAATTATCTATCCCGCTTTGACCAGCGAAGCAATAATTCAGTTTTTGGGAGATTATCTCCCGCCAAGTATGTACGAGACAATTTCCACAACAGTACTTGATATTGTAAACAATCAACGCGGTGGACTGCTAACCCTGGGATTTCTTTTTGCACTCTATCTGGCAACAAACGGAATGATGGCGTTGATGCGGGCTTTTAATGCGTGCTATCGTACGGTAGAGAAAAGGAATCCTTTTAAGATGCGATTAACGGCAACTGGGTTAACCTTTATGCTGGCCGCGGTTTTGTTGCTGGCCGCGGTGCTTTTAATTGTAGGACAATTGATTTTGGAACACATGCTGGAAGACATTTCTCGGTTTAGCTCCCTAAACCTGGATGAATACACCATCCAATTTATTTTTCTCCTTCGGTTCCTCGTTATCTTTATTGTTTTTTTTATAGCCATTTCCTTTATCTATTATTTTGGACCGGCTGTTCACTACAACTGGAGTTTTTTTTCGATCGGCTCTTTATTTTCCACACTGGGCATTCTGGCCATTTCGTACGGCTTTTCATTTTACATCACCAATTTTGGTAGTTATAACAAAGTGTATGGTTCTATTGGTGCACTTATCGCTATGATGATCTGGATTCAACTGGTTACCATCGTGCTTTTATTTGGGTATGAGGTAAATGCCAGCTTGCACTATGGACAAAAATTAGAAGCCGTGCGATCAAACTTAAAAAAGTATAAGTTAGAGAAAGCGTTGCGATAGATTTAAACGCTTTAGATGAGAGATAATTAACTTATCCTTTCTTCAAGGAAGCCTTGCTAAAGACATAATCTGGAAAAGCCGTATTAAATTGAATACTGATTATCACAAAATCAGTTCCTTGACCATCCTTCAGCAATGTCTTTATAGTTTATTTTTTCGGATACCAGCGATTAACAATCTGGACGATATCCGTCATCACAGGCTTCTTTAACAATTAGCCACTTTTGGAAAAGAACCTACAGACGGGAATAGGAAAAGGGTATTGTAGTCGGAGACGAATTAATGGTTCACGTAATTCACTACCGAAGTATTTCTATCGGAAGTACTCCAGCCTGGGATTACTCTCTGCTCGGTAAGTGAGAATCTAATCCAGCTACTCCACTTTAAAAAAAATAGGCAGAGGTGTCACCAGAATGACATATTTCTTGAGAGACTTCAGGAAGTCCCAATTGTTATTGAAGGAAGAAAATTGCAGAGAAGCATCGTGACGAAAAAAGGAAACTTCTCTACCCATTTCAACAATATCCTGAAAAAAGAATGAATTGGGTGAACGAAAAAACTATAATAACGTTAAAAGTTGTATCTGCCCTCCACTATTCTCACAACTGGGAATATCAACCCAACACGAGGGGATAAAAGAAGAATAGCTGGCTCAACTTTATAGTAATTAGATCGGAAGAAATTCTTGAGGTCTAAAGTTTTTATACAAACAACTTTAACTTAAGTAGTCATGGTTGAAGCAACTTTATCTATTCAACAATTGGGTATGGACACGGTTAGAATCTTAGCAGCAGATGCGGTTCAAAAAGCAAACTCAGGTCATCCAGGTACTCCAATGGGATTGGCTCCCGTAGGCCACGTGTTGTGGTCAGAGAGTATGAACTATAATCCTGAAAACCCTGAATGGATAAATCGTGATCGATTTATTTTATCTGCGGGCCACGCGTGTATGCTGCAGTATAGTTTCTTATACCTGACGGGCTATCCCATTACATTAGAAGACATTAAAAATTTTAGACAACTACATGGCAAAACTGCCGGGCATCCAGAGTATGGATTATTACCGGGAATAGAAGTAACAACAGGTCCGTTGGGTCAAGGATTTGCCAACGGGGTTGGGTTTGCTATTGCACAGAAATACCTGGCTGCTCGCTACAATAAGCCGGGCTTTGATATTTTTAATTATAAAATTTATGTTATCTGCAGTGATGGGGATCTCATGGAAGGTATTACGTCTGAAGCAGCATCGGTAGCGGGACATCTTCAATTGGGCAATATGATTTATCTCTATGACGATAACCATATTACTATTGAAGGAAATACAGAACTTACTTTTGATGAAGATGTGGCGCAACGATTTGAAGCGTATGGTTGGCATGTTCAAGTGTTGGCCGATGGTAATGATATAGAATCTTTATCCGCAGCTATAAAAAATGCACAAGCGGAAACGAAACGCCCTTCACTGATAAAGGTGCGTACGCACATTGGTTATGGTAGTCCTAACAAAGTAAATACCGCCAGCGCACATGGTTCACCATTGGGTGAAGCAGAATTGAAGTTGGTGAAGAAAAATTTTGGCTTCGATCCCGAGCAATATTTTGAAGTGCCAGAAAAGGTTTTGAGTTACTATCATGAAGCTGGAAAGAAAGGCATAGCGAAGGAACGCGAATGGAACCTGCTATATAAAGCCTATAAAGAAAAATATTCAGCACTGGCTAATGAATATGAATTGCTAAGCAATGGAAAATTACCGGAAGGCTGGAAGGAAAAACTTCCTGTTTTCACAAGTGAAGAAAAACCAATGGCTACCCGCAAAGCTTCAGGCAAAGTGCTCAACGCTATTGCCGATTTTATTCCAAATTTAATAGGCGGTTCTGCCGATCTCGCGCCTTCCACCGATACTAATCTTGAACATTACAAATCATTTTCAGCGGAGAATCCGGATGGTCGCAATTTTCACTTCGGTATACGAGAACATGCCATGGGTGCGATTCTCAATGGAATAGCATTGAGCAAATATGCCATTCCTTATGGCGCCACTTTTTTTGTCTTTTCAGATTATATGCGGCCTCCCATTCGTCTTGCGGCCATCATGAAAATACATTCCATTTTTATTTTTACGCATGATAGTATAGGATTGGGAGAAGACGGCACCACGCACCAACCGGTAGAACAACTTATTGGTTTGCGCTCTGTTCCAAACTTGACGGTGATTCGTCCTGCGGATGCAAATGAAACCGTTCAGGCATGGCGTGTTGCACTTGAACATAAAGGCGGACCTATAGCACTCGTTTTGACACGCCAGGGAATTCCCATCATCGATCAAAAAAAATATACGAAGGCAAACGAGTTGGAGAAAGGAGCTTACATATTATCCGAGTCAGAGGGTGTAGCACAGATTATTTTGATTGCTACCGGATCGGAGGTTCAATTAATAATAACAGCGCAACAAAAATTAAAAGAGCAAGGTATTGGGGTTCGCGTTGTAAGTATGCCTTCATGGGAATTGTTTGAAAAACAAAACGCAGATTATAAAGAAAAAATATTTCCTAAAGTAATTCGCAAACGATTGGCCGTTGAAGCAGGATCATCATTGGGTTGGCATAAATATGTTACCGATGAAGGCGATGTGATTGGCATTAATCGGTTTGGCGAATCGGCACCTGGGGAAGAAGTTATGAAAGAGTACGGCTTTACCGTTGAAAATGTGGTTGAAAGAGCAAAGGCTTTACTTGATGAAAAACCACAAAAAAGAAAATAAAAAATCATGATAACCTCTTCGATTAAAGAATCGGATTTATCAAAACTAACAAAACCAATAGGAGTTGCCTCAGATCATGCGGGCTTCACATTAAAAGAATATCTGTTAAAGGAATTGCGCGATAGCGGATGGGAAGTAATTGATTTTGGAAATACGGAGTTTAATCCCACCGATGATTATCCCGACTATGTTATTCCACTCGCTCGCGCTGTAGCCGATGGTGCTATTGCGCGCGGTATAGCTTTTTGTGGCAGTGGTGTAGGCGCATCGATTGCTGCCAATAAAGTAGCGGGTGTAAGAGCCGCGTTGATACACGATCATTTTTCTGCGCATCAGGGGGTAGAGGATGATGATATGAATCTTTTATGTATTGGCGGCCAGGTAACAGGTAAAGCAATTGCCAGAGAACTGGTTATGATTTTTTTAAAATCACATTTCTCTGGTGCGGAGAGACACAAAAGAAGATTAAAAAAAGTTGAGCAACTTGAAAAACAAATTGATCATGGAAAAAAATAAAGTAAAACACATACACGACTTTGGTCAAAGCATCTGGCTTGATTTACTTAGTCGCAAAATCATGGATAGCGGTCAATTGAAAAAATTGATTGACGAGGACGGGATCAGAGGCCTAACTTCTAACCCTTCCATATTTGAAAAAGCAATTCTCCACAGCAAAGATTATAGTGACGAAATTGCCAATCTGGCATCAAAAGGAAAATCCAACGATGAAATCTTTTTTGGACTGGCTATTAAAGATATTCAACGTGCTGCCGATCTGTTTAAACCGGTTTATGATGAAAGTAAGGGTACGGATGGCTTTGTAAGCCTTGAAGTTTCGCCTTACCTGGCTCGGGACACACAGGGAAGTATCAGGCAAGCAAAGGAATTATGGAAATCTGTTAATCGAAAAAATGTAATGATAAAAATACCTGGAACGAAAGAGGGATTGCCCGCCATTCGCCAGTGCATCAGCGAAGGTATCAATATCAATATTACGCTACTGTTTGGATTGCCTCGTTACAAAGAGGTAACAGAAGCATACATTTTCGGACTGGAAGATCGCGTGAAAGCGAACCAATCGTTAGCCGGCATAGCATCGGTAGCCAGTTTCTTTTTAAGTCGCATTGATGTGATGATTGATCCGATGTTAACGAAGAATGAACAGATGAATCTGAATGGAGAAGTAGCCATTGCATCGGCAAAAAAAGCGTATGAAATTTATAAAGATGTCTTTTATAGTGAACGTTTCAACGCGCTTGTAAAAAAAGGAGCGCAACGCCAATGGGTATTGTGGGCTAGCACTAGTAGTAAAGATCCTTCCTTCAGCGACACGAAATACGTGGAAGCGTTGATTGGTAAGGAAACAGTGAATACGCTGCCTTTAGAAACAATAGCAGCGTTCAGGGATCATGGCAAAGCTGAAAATAGTTTGGAACATGATTTAGATAAGGCGACAAAAGTACTGGCACAATTAAAGGAACAGGGTATTGATATAGACTTGATCACGCAAAAGTTGGAAGATGAGGGCATTGAAAAATTCAACCAATCGTATGATAAGCTATTGGATGCAATTGAGAAACAAAAAAAGCAAGTTCAAGCATAGTCATGGATAGTCATGGATAGGGACGCATCATCACTCAAAATTGTTTTTTTCGACATTGGCGGAGTACTGCTTTCAGATGGATGGGGACATGTGGCCCGGCAAGCGGCTGCTAAAAAATTTAAGCTTGATTACCAGGAGATGGATATTCTTCATGATTTCATTTTTAACACCTATGAAATCGGAAAGATCACCCTCGATAATTATTTGGACACGGTAGTCTTTAATAATCCAAGGGATTTTACCAAGGAGGACTTTAAGACATTCATGTTTGCACAATCCCAGGAATTGCCAAATATGTTGGAGTGGCTTAAACAATGGAGGAAGGATAATCCTGACATTCGGATTATTTCCATCAACAACGAACCGAAAGAGCTAAACGATTACCGTATCAAAAAATTTGAATTGCATGAATGTTTTGATGCATTCATTTCTTCTTGCGAAGTAGGTATGCGAAAGCCTGATCCGGGAATTTATAATCTGGCTATGGGCATTGCCCATGCTACTTCCGAGCAGTGCATATATTTTGACGATCGACCAATGCTTATTGATGCAGCACAAAAGCTTGGCATTAAAAGTTATCATCATAAAGGTCTTCCTGCAACAAAGAAGATTCTTGAGACATTTAGAAAATCAAAATAATTGAAGCGTGATGAATAAAATGGAATACTCATTTAAAATAGGCGATCATGTAAAGTGGAATTCAGAAGCCGGACATGTATCAGGAAAAATTATAAAAATACATACTGCCGATTTTGATTATAAAGGCTATACGCATCACGCCAATAAACAAGATCCTCAATATGCCATACACAGTGACAAGACAGACCATGTTGCGGTGCATAAAGGGAAAGCACTTACCATAGTGAGTAAAAAAAACAAATTGAAATACTTAAATAATTATCAACTTAAAATATATAAAAATGAAAAAAGCTAACATCGGAATTTCGGACAAGAATAGACTTGCAATTGCTAACGAGTTATCAAAAATACTGGCAGATGAATTTATACTTTATTCCAAAACACTCAATGCACATTGGAATATTGAGGGACCAGATTTTCATACGGTACACGTGTATTTGGAAACGCTTTATAATCAACAACAAGGAATTGTTGATACCGTGGCTGAAAGGATACGTGCCGTAGGACATTACGTACCAGCCCAACTCAGTAAGTATCTTGAGCTAACTCATCTTTCCGAAAAAAGTTTAAAGAAGAATGATAGCCAATCTCTTTTTGCGGAATTACTGGAAGACCACGAAAGTATTATTGTTTACATAAGAGAAAATATAAAGCCCACCGCAGATAAGTTAAAGGCTGAAGGTGTCAGCGACTACATTACTGGTTTGATGGAATACCATCAAAAAACCGCTTGGATGCTACGAGCACATTTAAATTAAGAATGGATTTTCCGTAGCGGTAAGGACAATAGTTTTAAAGTCTTAATTCTAGAAAAATTTTAAACATGGATAAGAAACAATACGTATTCGGCATGATCGGTTTGGGTACCATGGGCCGCAACCTCCTTCTCAATATGGTTGATCATGGTTTTGCCGTGGCAGGGTATGATAAGGCCGCTGATAAAGTGGCGGTACTTAATCAATCAGCACATGATCATTTGAAAGGGTTCAGCGTGGTGGATGACTTCATACAAAGCCTGAAAAGTCCACGAACTATTATGATGCTGGTACCAGCTGGCAAAATTGTTGATAGCGTAATAGCCGAGTTGGTTCCTTTGTTGGATAAAGGAGATATTATTATTGATGGTGGTAACTCCCACTTCATCGATACAGATAGAAGAGCGAGTACGCTGAAGGAAAAGGGAATACATTTTTTTGGAATGGGAATTTCGGGAGGTGAAGAAGGCGCGCGCAACGGACCAAGCATGATGCCCGGTGGAGATCAGGTTGCTTACTGGAGAGTTCAACCAATTTTTGAAACGATAGCAGCAAAAGTTAACGGAGATGCTTGTGTTACCTACATAGGCCCAGGTGCTTCCGGACACTTTGTAAAAATGGTTCACAATGGAATCGAGTATGCCTTGATGCAGCTCATTGCAGAAACCTATGAAGTTTTAAAGAAAGGTCTCGGAATGAATAATGAATCTATTCGTAACGTTTTCGATCAATGGAACAAGGGAAGGTTACAATCTTTTCTACTTGAAATAACGGTTGATATTTTTGCTTTCAAAAATGTAGCGGGAACACATCTTTTACTTGATGATATAAAAGATGAAGCCAAGGCGAAAGGCACTGGCAAATGGACTTCACAAGGAGCCATGGATTTAAACTTGCCGATCCCAACCATTGATACGGCTGTTTCCATGCGCGATCTTTCTAAATATAAATCATTACGAACTCAAGCATCAAAAGTATATCCCAATCCAGATAAAAAACTAATGACTTCTGATGCGGGAGAATACCTGATTCATCTTGAACAGGCATTCTATTTTGCCATGGTTTCCAGCTATGCGCAAGGAATGCATTTGCTTTTCAAAGCTTCTGAAACATACAGCTACAAACTTGAGTTAGATCAGATTGCAAAAATCTGGCGAGGTGGTTGTATAATACGGTCTTCGTTTTTGGAAGACATTTATAGTGCCTTCCATAAAAATAAAAAACTCGAACATTTGTTGTTGGATGAAGCTGTTCAGGTAAAAGTGAAAAAGAGTTTATCAGGTATTCGCACCGTTGTTTCGGATGCTACTAAGTTTGGAATAGCTCTTCCGGCTTATGCCGCATCGCTAAGTTATTTCGATGCATTTCGCAGCGAATCAATGCCTTCTAACCTTATTCAAGCGCAGCGCGATTTCTTTGGTGCACATACCTATGAGTTAATCGGGAAAGAAGGAGTTTTTCATACGGAATGGAATGAAACAATAAAGGCGTGATAGCAATAGAATTTATAGAGCTCAATAAAATTTGAAAATTAAAAGGTATGCCATCCAATACAAAAGATCAACCAATAGTATTCTTCATCTTTGGCGGAACCGGTGACTTAAACTGGCGCAAGATAACTCCAGCTCTTTATAATTTATTTTTGGATGGTTGGTTGCCTAATCAATTCTCTATTATAGGTACAGCGCGTACTCCGATAACGGAAGATGATTTTCGCAACAAGTTAAGAGAAGGCATTGATCAGTTTTCAAGAAAGGGAAAATCAAAAGACAACGAATGGTCCGATTTTGCAGCTCATATTTTCTATCAAGTGTCAGACCTCAACGATGAAAAGGAATATGCGAAATTTGGAAAGGCGATTCTCGATCACACAAAACAATGGAAGCAAGAGCCTTGTGTAATTTATTACCTGGCCGTGGCGCCTAATTTCTTTCCCATTATCGCAAAAAATATTGCTAAGAATAAATTAACTGGTAATCCCGACACCACACGAATTGTTATCGAAAAACCTTTTGGTCGAGATCTCGAATCAGCCAAATCGTTGAATGAACTTTTATGTAGCATCTTTGAAGAGAAGCAAATCTATCGCATCGATCATTACTTGGGGAAAGAGGCCGTTCAAAACATAATGGCCTTTCGTTTTGCCAATTCTATTCTGGAGCCTATATGGAGCCGCAATTTTATCGAACATGTGCAAATCTCTGTCTCCGAACAAATAGGCGTGGAGGATCGGGGAAGTTACTATGAGGGTGCCGGGGCTTTGCGCGATATGGTACAAAACCATGTACTGCAATTGCTTTGTCTTGTTGCGATGGAAACTCCTATTTCTTTTGATGCAGACGAGGTGCGCAACCGAAAAGTAGATGTGTTGCGTTCTATCCGAAAATTTGAACCGGATGCTATTCGTAAGCAAGCCGTTAGAGGTCAATATGAGAAAGGATGGATAGAAGGCAAACAAGTGCCAGGCTATAGAGAAGAAAAAAATGTGGATGCACAATCTAATACTGAAACATTTGTAGCTATAAAATTTTTCATTGACAACTGGCGTTGGCAAGGCGTACCGTTTTATGTACGCACAGGTAAACGTCTTCTTCAATCGTCCTCCATTATCACAATCCAGTTCCGTGATGTTCCGCATGTCGTGTTTCCATCCTCAGCATCAGACAACTGGCAACAAAACAGACTTATCATTAGCATTCAGCCCGAGATGAGTATTCGTCTGCAGTTGCAAATGAAAAAGCCAGGGTTGGATATGGTCTTAAATACGGTGGACATGTTATTTGATTATGCGGGCACCTATACTGTAGAAACTCCTGAAGCATATGAAACGCTGTTGTTAGATACGATGATGGGAGACCAGACTCTATTTATGCGTGCCGATCAGGTAGAAGCAGCGTGGAAAATTCTCATGCCGATACTCACTTCATGGCAATCGAAAACGAGTGTCAACTTCCCCAACTATCGAGTGGGTACGTGGGGACCTGAAACAGCAGAAGCTTTAATAGCACAAGACGGTTTCCATTGGATTACTCCACCTATAAAAAATGAAAAAGAATAACGTAACCATTCGTGTTTATAAATCGATACCGGAATTAATTGCTGCATTGTCGGATTATGTGACGGCAACCATTAGCCATGCGATTGCTGTACATGGCGAATGTAACTTGGTATTATCGGGAGGAAGTTCTCCTAAAAAATTATATAAAGCACTCGCATCACCCGATTACAAAAATAAGATAGCGTGGAGTAAAGTAAATTTTTTCTTTGGTGACGAACGCTATGTGCCCATTGATGACCCAGACAACAACAGTCACATGGCAAGAACAGCATTGCTCAATGACTTTCATATACCGGAGTCAAATATATTTTCTGTTGACACTTCACTTTCACCGGAGGAAGCAGCAATGGATTATTCATCTCAAATTGATTCACACTTTAAAAGAAGAGAACCAATTTTTGATTTGATTCTTTTGGGATTGGGAGACAATTCGCATACGGCTTCTTTATTTCCTCACACGGCAGTACTACACGATACCTCGGCTACAGTTCGGGCCGTTTTTCTGAAGGAGAATAACATCCATCGTATTACCATGACTGCCCCATTGATTAATCAGGCACGAAACATCGCATTTCTGGTGTATGGTAAATCAAAAGCGGAAGCGGTGCATCATGTGTTGGAAGATGAATACAATCCAGAACAATATCCCGCACAACTTATACAACCAGCGCACAACAGTCTGCACTGGTATTTGGACGAAGAGGCTGCATCACATTTGAAAGATGAAAGAAAAACCTGAAAGAGAACCTGTTTTAGTTAAGATGATAAATAATAAATTACTATGTTTCCTAAAATAAATCCAACCACAACTCCAGCGTGGAGCAAACTCTTAACTCATTATTCAGAAGTTAAGACCAAACGCATGAAATCATTTTTTGATGATGACGCCAAGAGGTTTGATAAGATGAGTATTTTATTTAACGAAATTATTTTCGACTACTCAAAAAATATTGTTACTGACGAAACGAAAAAATACCTTCTGGAACTGGCAGACGATTGCAAGGTAAAAGATGCTATCGAAGCGATGTTTACAGGAGAGAAAATAAACGAAACCGAAAATCGAGCTGTACTTCACACCGCATTAAGAAATTTCACCGACACACCTGTTGTACTGGATGGTGTGGACATCATGCCTGAAATAAATGGAGTATTGAAGCAGATGAAGTCCTTTTGTGAGAAGGTGCATAATGGTTCATGGAAAGGATACACCGGCAAAAAAATAAAACACATTGTCAATATCGGTATTGGTGGCAGTGACCTTGGACCGGTGATGGTAACAGAAGCGTTGCGTTCGTATTGGGTGGAAGGCATTCAGGCACACTTTATTTCAAATGTTGACGGAACACAGACAGTAGAAGTATTGAAAAATCTAAATCCGAAAGAAACCCTTTTTCTTATCGCATCAAAAACATTTACTACGTTGGAGACTATGACCAACGCACACTCTGCACGCGAATGGTTTTTAAAATCAGCAAAAGATGAGAAGTACATAGCGCTTCACTTTGTTGCGTTATCTACCAACGAAGAGAAGGTGGCTGAATTTGGTATTGCCCCTGAAAACAGATTTGTTTTTTGGGATTGGGTAGGCGGACGGTACAGCTTGTGGAGTAGCATAGGTCTTTCTATAGCGCTTACCATTGGCTACGATAATTTTGAGCGCTTACTGAAAGGTGCACACGAGAGTGATTTGCATTTTAGAAATACGGCTTTTGAAAATAATATTCCCGTGATGATGGCGCTGATTGGAGTATGGTACACCAATTTTTTTGGTTCAGAAACAGAAGCGATCTTTCCTTATGATCAATATATGCATCGCTTTGCTGCTTACTTTCAACAAGGCAACATGGAGAGCAATGGAAAGCATACCGATAGAAATGGAATTGATGTCGATTATGAAACCGGACCTATTGTGTGGGGCGAACCCGGCACCAATGGGCAACATGCTTTCTATCAACTCATCCATCAGGGTACTCATTTAATTCCGTGTGATTTTATTGCACCCGCAATTTCTCATAATCCAATAGGAGAGCACCATCCAATTCTACTTGCCAATTTTTTTGCACAAACAGAAGCATTAATGAATGGAAAAAGCAAAGAGGAGGTAGCCAGAGAATTTATGGGTGAAGAATCCCGTAAGGAAAAAATAATACCCTTTAAAGTTTTTAAAGGTAACTATCCTACCAATTCCTTTTTACTGAAAGAGATCACACCATTTTCTTTGGGATCATTGATTGCGCTGTATGAACATAAGATATTCGTTCAAGGAATTATCTGGAATATTTTCAGTTTCGATCAGTGGGGAGTTGAACTCGGAAAACAATTGGCCATTAAAATTTTGGATGAATTAAAAGATGACTCTAAGGTTTCTACGCACGATACTTCCACAAACGGATTGATCAATGCTTATAAAGAATGGCGCGTTTAATTGAAAAATAAAAAACTTGAATATGACATACAATGAAATTATTAATCTGATCGGAAAAGAGGAAGAATCTCTTTTTTCACATCAATGTAAAACCATTCCAAAACAGAATTTGCATCTTCCTGGTCCTGATTTTATTGACCGCATCGTGGCAGACTCGAACAGGAATAATAAAACGCTTTACAACTTGAACTCAATTTTTAAAACGGGGAGACTCTCCGGTACTGGCTATCTCTCCATCCTGCCAGTCGATCAAGGTGTGGAGCATAGCGCAGGTGCATCCTTCAGTGCCAACCCAATGTATTTCGATCCTGAGAATATTTTAAAACTGGCCATGGAAGGAGGTTGCAATGCCGTGGCCAGCACCATTGGCGGCTTAGGAATGGTAGCGCGAAAATATGCTCATAAAATTCCTTTCATCGTAAAAATTAATCATAATGAATTGCTAACCTATCCAAATAAATTTGATCAGATCATGTTTGGATCGGTGCGAGATGCGTGGAACATGGGAGCTGCTGCTGTTGGAGCCACCATCTATTTTGGGTCACATGAATCGGACAGACAAATTACAGAAGTATCGAAAGCATTTGAGGAAGCCCATTTATTAGGAATGGCAACGGTCTTATGGTGCTATCTGCGCAACGATGAATTTAAAAAACATAAAGTGGAAGCCTCGACTGATTTAACGGGGCAGGCAAATTATCTCGGAGTCACCATTCAAGCGGATATTATTAAACAAAAACTTCCTAAAAATAATGGTGGCTACAAAGCGCTCAATAGCGGTACTATTCAGTATGGAAAAATAGATGAGCGCATGTACACAAAACTAACTACCGATCATCCTATTGACTTGTGTCGCTATCAGGTAGCGAATTG
>JAGPBO010000300.1 GCA_018063305.1 Cyclobacteriaceae bacterium | reverse complement strand
CCTACCTTCGCCCCTCCATGCAACAGCAAGATCCAAATTCCAAATTCTTAACTTTCCAACAGGAGATCTCTCAAATCGTGCTGCCCTCACAGTTCAACTATCCATTTTATTACGAACCTCATCCACTTTGCATCATCGCAGCTGATGAATTGAAAGAATATTTACTAAATCAGACTGATTTTGAGCACAATTTTGGTTTAGATTCTAAGACTAATGGGCTGGTTATTGGTAAGATGCTTGGAGTAATGGTAGTTCAGAATCAGGAAGGTAAAATAGGTTATCTGGCAGCTTTCTCAGGAAAAATGGCGGGAAGAAATAATCACCAATACTTTGTTCCACCTGTCTTTGATATGAGGGCAGAAGGCAGTTTTTTTCTGACAGGGGAGATTGAAATTCATCAATTTACGCTGGAAATTGAACGTATAGAAGTGACTCCGGAATATTTATTTGCAAAAAACAAACTATTAGAATTACAAGAAATATTGCGTTCGGGAGTAAGTTCTAGAAAGACATTTATTCAGGAAAATAAGCAACTCAGAAAAATAATTAGGCTTGAAGATGATTCAATTCATCAAGATGAAATAGAAAATCTCGAAGCTGAACTTTCCCAACAAAGCAAAGACGAACAAATTGAATTAAAGAAATTCACAGCTTATCACAAAAGAGCCATTGAAATTGCCCGCTCAGAATTTAAAGTATTTGAAGATCAAATCTTTCAACTGAAAGATACGCGGGCCAAAGGTTCAGCGGCATTGCAACAAAGGTTATTTGAAAATTATTCTTTTCTGAATGCAATTGGAAATAAGAAAAGCCTGCTGGATATTTTTGTACAAGATCTGCGAACCCAACCACCCGCAGGTGCAGGAGAATGCAGTGCTCCGAAATTATTACAATATGCCTTCCTCCATAATTTAAAACCTATTGCCATCGCAGAGTTTTGGTGGGGCCAGGCTCCTCCGGCTGAGGTCCGTATTCATGGCCATTTTTACCCGGCTTGCCGCAGCAAATGTTTACCCATCCTCACTCACATGTTAGATGGACTTGATGTCGAAACTAATCCTTTGCTCAATCAGGCTGGAAGTGAGGAAAAGGTAGAAGTCATCTACGAAGATGAATACATCGCTATAGTCAATAAAGCGGCGGAGTTTTTATCTGTTCCCGGCATCGTATTGACAGACTCTGTAAAAACCAGAATGAAGGCAAGATATCCTGATGCTACAGGACCATTGCTAGTACATCGACTAGATATGTCCACTTCAGGCATCCTGTTAATCGCTAAAACAGAAGAAGCACATAAATTTCTCCAACGCCAATTCATCAACCGTACAATTCATAAACGCTATTTGGCCGTACTCGAAGGTATTGTAGAAAAAGATGAAGGAGAGATTATTTTACCAATGCGCGTTGATCTTGATGACCGCCCTCGGCAACTCATCTGCTATGAATATGGTAAATACGCAAAAACAACTTACAAAGTACTGGCCAGAAAAGACAACCGAACGCGTATTCACTTCTTTCCGCATACCGGTCGCACACATCAGTTGCGACTTCATGCTGCCCATGCTCTTGGGCTCAATGCGCCTATCGTGGGAGATGATATATATGGTGAAAAATCTGATCGTTTACATCTGCATGCCGAGTGGATTAGTTTTGTCCATCCGGGTACAGGGGAGCGGATGGAAGTGGAGGTGGAAGCAGCCTTTTAGAAAAAAAGTTGTTATTTTTTTAAATCAATTTCGTACCGTCTTCCACACTTACTATATAAGTCGTCGCTTCCTTGCCACTACTTAATTTGTATCCGTTCTCAACCTCGTAAATGACAGATTCTAGATTTTCTTGACGAACCAGATTTATGGTGCATCCGCCAAATCCACCTCCCACCATCCTGGCTCCTATCACACCGGATTGCGCTCTGGCAAGTTCGACCAAAACATCTAATTCATGACAACTCACTTCATACTCCTCGCTCAATCCCTGATGTGTTTCAAACATCAGTTTTCCACAATTTTCTATTTCATTTTTCGAAAGAGACGCACACAATTCCAACAATCTAATATTCTCAGAAACTACATAGTGACAGCGTTTATATATCAATCCGTCGTTAGGGATGATGCATTCCCCGATCATTCCAAGATCTATATCCCTTAATGAATTGACGTCCGGATATTTAGTCTTAATCAGGTCGACACCCTCCTCACATTGTTGCCTGCGGGTGTTATATTCCGAGTCGACAAGCGCATGTTTTACATTGGAATTAAAAAGCACAAGTGCATAATCCTGATTTTGAAAAGGAATATATTCATACTCGAGTGAACGGCAATCCAGTTTAATTAAATGATCTTTCTTTCCAAACATACTTGCAAATTGATCCATAATTCCACATTTCACACCCGCATATTCATGTTCTGCCATCTGTGCCAATTGGACCATTTCCATTTTTTCCAGACCAAAACTGAATAATTCGTTAAGTGCGAATATGGTCGCACATTCTACGGCAGCTGAAGAGGAAAGCCCGGCACCTATTGGAATATCACCTGTGAGCAAAATTTCAAAACCCCCGACGACATAATCCTTTTTAATTAATTGCGCTACGACACCAAGAATGTAATCAGCCCAATCACCCAGCGGCTTCATTTCCGGAATTTTTACCTCTTTCTTTTCTTCAAATGCTTCAGCATACATGACAATTAAATCGTCCTCCCTTTTCCGAATAGCCACCATCACTTTTTTGTCGATCGCAGCAGGGAGCACAAAGCCGTTGTTATAGTCGGTATGTTCGCCGATGATATTTATTCTCCCCGGAGATTGGACGCAGAGGTCCGCTTCATTATCGAAAATTTGTTGGAAAAGTATTTGTAATTGCTGTTTATTCATTTCTACGAAAAGTTGTATTTTCAAATGTAGGAAAATGTAAGGTAATCAGCGTTGGAAAGAAATTTATTTATTAAAAAGAGGAGATAAATTTAATGCTAAAATTTACCGCTTAATTATGGCTGTAGTGATTTATCATTCGTGGCAAAATAATTATCAACATTCCACAACGCTACTTTATAACTAAAACCTTGAGGATAAAACGATTTCTCCCTTTTGAGGGGGCCAAGGGGGAGTCTTCCCCAAATTAACTTTCCTCAAATTATTCAACCCTCTTTTTAGCAACTAATTTCAACTAATTAATTACTCCAAGATACGTAATATCATTCGTGCATCCGTGGCAAAAAAAATTATCAACATTCCACAACGCTCCCCTGTAACCAAAACTGCGATGAGCACACGATTTTCCCCTTTTGAGGGGGCCAAGGGGGAGTCTTTCCCAAATTAACATTTCCTCAAATTATTCAACCCTCTTTTTAGCAACTAATTTCAACAAATTAATTACTCCCAGATACGTAGTATCATTCGTGCATCCGTGGCAAAAAAATTATCAACATTCCACAACGCTCCCCTATAACTATAACTGCGATGAGCACACGATTTCCCCCTTTTGAGGGGGCCAAGGGGGAGTCTTTCCCAAATTCACTTTCCTAATCTAAAATCCCATATCAAATCATGACCTATCCCATTGTATTTTCACCCGTTAACATTTACATATGTTGTAAAGTAGCACATTTTATTACTTTTGTTGATCAACTAAAGTGCATAACTTCTTATAATGACCCAGGAAGAATTTTTTGGCAGATATTTAATAAATTATCAGAGAGATCGGCTTGGTAGCGGAGCTTTTGGGACTGTCTATAAAGCCTATGATTCTGTAAACAATGTTTGGCGGGC
>JAGPBO010000299.1 GCA_018063305.1 Cyclobacteriaceae bacterium | reverse complement strand
TGCTGATCCTTGGATTTTTGGGCTTACTGTATCATATAAACTCAGGAGGAATCTATGAGATACAAACTGTAAAGGCTATGCTTTTTAGAATAAGTGTTACGGCTCTGTTTACAGGAATTTCCTGGTGGTATATCTTAAAAGGAAATCCAAAAACGAAAATTGTATGAAAAACAAAATTGAAACTTTGCTCCTGATCCTTTTCCTATCTTTATATTCAATTAGCGTTCATTCAGGATAGCAATAGTTGATGGATTTTACGGCCAAATAATTTGATGAGTAATAAACCAATCGTAACAACAAATTGAATTTAGATAGTTGTAGACCAAGGTTGGATCCCAAATAATATACGTATCCAGATCTATGAAAGATATTCGGGGACTGATTCTCACAGGTGGAAGAAGCGAACGGTTTGGTCGTGATAAGTATATGTACCCGTTTCATGACAAGCCCCAGTTCCAGTGGCTTCTTGATCTTTGCCAAGGGGCTGACCTTCCTGCAAAACTCTCCTGCAGCCTGGAGCAAGTTCCTTCACTCCTCGATCAACCTTATATCGTTGACCGCTACTCTCAAATTGGCCCCATAGGTGGAATAGCCTCAGCCATGATAGAGTATAGTGGACCTTGGCTCGTTATAGCATGCGACCTTCCGCTAATAACCGAAAAGACCCTAACCAAGTTGATGCTTGCCTGGGATGGCACAACAGATATTGTTACCTACTTCGATACGAACCAGCATTATCCGGAGACAACGCTAACCATCTATGGACCATCCTGTGCGGTTCATATACAAGAAGCTATTCGAGCAGAGAAGTTCAGTCTTCGGGAACTAATCGGGAAACTCAAGGTACGGTTATTAACACCCACTTGCCCTGAGGAACTTCACAACGCTAACTATCCAATCGATACAACGCGCAAGGGCTGAGTTTTATCCTATTTTTTAGCCGGATTTCAATTTCTGCAAACCGAATATCAATAGCAGGCTGGAAGGTTTTCGAAAGACCAACCGAATATATAAAGGTCAGCTGCCAATCTATTCATTGAAAATGGTTATTCAACTTACGTAAGCGAATACGAAATGTAGGTGTACGCCACATTCTTGCCTTCATCCATTTTACTAAAAAAAGATAAAATTGTCTTTTATTTAAGTATTTTTGCGCTTCTTTTATTTATTTTACAAAATGACCGAACGGACAAAAATTCTGATGTATGGAGTCCTTCTCTTGGGGTATGGACTGTATTCGGGCTATATTTATCGACACGAGATAGACGTAGAAGATAAAAATACCACTAGCGCCATGGAGGGTAAGAAGATTTGGCAGCAAAAGAATTGTACAGCTTGTCACCAGATTTATGGCTTGGGTGGATTCCTCGGCCCTGATCTGACTAATATTTATTCTGCAACCGGCAAGGGCCCAGCCTATATCAAAGCGTTTGTACGCGGAGGTACTAATGTGATGCCTTCGTTTGAGATGTCGGAAGGAGAACTGGATTATTTGATTGCCTTTTTAAAGAACGTAGATGCATCGGGAAAGGCAGATCCGAAAAATTTTAAGCTTAACCTGAATGGAACAATTGAGTCCCAATAAAATAGATGCACCAAGATGGCTCATCTTCAGTGGTCTGGTAATGCTGCTTACCGGTATGTTGTTTGGAACCACAGGTGCCTTTCAATATATTTTTCCGGGGTTGTTCAAACAGTATTTGTCTTTTGAAAAAATCAGACCTCTACATGTTAGTTCCGTGGTCTTTTGGATTTTATTCACTGCCACAGGAGGTGTGTTGTTTTATCTTAGAGAGCACAAGGGAGGAAAATTATTTGCTCCCAGATTGTCACGTTTCCAACTAACGTTATTCGTCATTGCAGCAATCCTGATCCTACTTAGCTATGTTATGGGAATGTTTGGAGGAAGAGAGTATTGGGAATTTCCTCCCCTGCTCGCACTCATCCTTGCAGGGGGCTGGATTCTTTTTGCTGTGCAGGTGGTTGGCTCAATTAAATCAGTCAAACAACAACCGGTGTATGTTTGGATGTGGCTAACCGGGGCCATTGGCTTTTTGTTTACGTTTTCAGAATCTTATCTGTGGGTGTTCTCCTACTTCAGAAAAGATATTGTACGTGACATGATGGTGCAATGGAAATCGTATGGTTCGATGGTGGGAAGCTGGAACATGTTGGTGTATGGCGCAGGGATTTACTTAATGGAAAAAATAAGTCAGGACAAAAGCTATGCACGTTCGCCCATGGCCTTTGGCCTTTTTTTCCTCGGCTTATTCAACCTCATGTTTAATTGGAGCCATCACATCTATACGTTACCGGTAAATCCGAACATCCGGCATATTGGGTACCTGATTAGTATGACTGAGCTTTTTATTCTTGGTCGCATAATTTACAAATGGAGAAGTTCGGTAACAGCAGCGCGCAAGAACACCAACCATCTGCCATACAGATTTCTAATGATAGCGGATTTTTGGATTTTTTTAAATCTTCTGATTGCCATTCTTATTTCGGTTCCAGCAATCAATGTATATACACACGGAACACACATTACTGTAATGCACGTTATGGGTACTACAATTGGGATTAATACGATGCTATTACTGGCTGTAGCCTTTGACGTGATGAAAGATACCTGTAGAAGTCTGGAACCATACCGGCTGCGGATAGTACGGGCCACCTGGTTGGTTAATGTTTCCTTGTTTGTTTTTCTGGCCTCGTTATTTTTAGCAGGTGTGGGCCGGGCACGCTGGCAAATGAGCGCAGATGGGGTACCATTTAGTCAGATGATGAAAGGGTTGGTGCCCTACTTTGTTACGTTTGCAATCTCAGGGGTGTTACTATTTACGGGTTTTCTTATCATTGTTTATCCACTTCTTCGAAATACACTCGCGTGCTTTGCCAAGCCCAGGGAGCGAGTTGTAAGATTGGAACCTGCTGCGGAGCGGTTAGCGAGTTGATTTTCTCGTTACGACATTTTTCAGAAAGGTCTTGCCTTTGGTAAGATCATCAGCCAAACTTTGTACGGTCGTTTCCCGCATCACTTTCCGCAGGTGGTTCTTGTAAATTTTAATTTCTCCATGTATCGGACATGGGAATTTATCCGAACACTCTTTTAGTCCGAGGGTACAAGCCTGAAGCGCTTCATCACTGCCATCAATCGCTTTGACAATATTGTTGAGAAAAACGGGTTTAGATTTTGGATCAATATAAAAGCCACCATTGGGGCCTTTAATGGATGAAATGATTTGTTCCCGTACTAAAGTCTGAAGTATTTTTCCCGTGAAAGGAACTGGGGCATCGATTTCTTTGGCAATTTCAGGAATACCAAGCCGGGAACCATTAACGCTTTTGATGGAAACATATAGCACTGCCCGAAGGGCATACTCACAAGCTTTTGAAAACATAATTCAATATATACAGTCAGGCGGACTAATTACACATATTTGTTCTGCCTAACAAATCTGACAACGACAAAACTTTCTCTTAGTGTGTCTGCAAACACCCTTCCAATTGTTTCTCTGCGTTACCAAGACCTTCATAAAGTTTTTCGATTAACGATTGCCACTCGCAAGTCACTTTATCAGACAATTGGCGATAGTAGGTAATGCCTTCCAGCAAATTTTTGTGAAAGTTCTCAATGTACACTCTGCGTTTGTTGTCGATAGTTTCGTTTGTTTCATTGAGGAATTCCATCCAGAAATCAACATACAACATAAGCTCCTTAATAAACATATTAGGCCGATCAGGCCTTGCAATAATATTTGTTCGTCCGTA
>JAGPBO010000298.1 GCA_018063305.1 Cyclobacteriaceae bacterium | reverse complement strand
AAATTGACTGATAAATATTTTGGAACCAAGCCTTCAAAATTTTTGGCTCATGTCGATGCTTTAAAATTATCCAAGCCATTAGGTTTACAAATTAGTGGAGAGGCTTATCCTAAAATTACGCGACCTACCGATAAAGGTTGGAGTGGCATAACCTTGCCCTGGATGGCTTACGGGTATGGTTTAGAGATTACACCCTTGCATACACTTACCCTTTACAATGCAGTGGCTAATGATGGCATAATGATTAAGCCTGTATTTGTAACAAGCGTAAGTAAGGCCGATCGTATTAAGCAGGATTTTGAAGCTGAAAAAATGACTGGAAAAATTTGTTCTACCAAAACATTAAATCAACTCCGTCTTTTATTGGAAGGCGTAGTGGACAATGGTACAGCACAGAATCTAAAAAACTCTAATTATCGGATTGCTGGTAAAACAGGTACTGCGCAAATTCTTGAGAACGGTCGGTATGAGAAGAGATACATTACTTCATTCGTTGGTTATTTCCCTGCCAATGCGCCTAAGTATTCTGCTATTGTGCTGATTAAAAATCCACGCGGGTATTATCAGTACGGTAGCAATGTGGCGGGTCCGGTGTTTAAAGATATCGCTGATAATATTTATGCACGTGATCTTAATTTGCATGTGGCCATGGAGAAGACCAAGACGATGGAGTTGGGTGTCTTTCCCGTCATACGAGCTGGAAAGCAGGATGAGCTTACTATGCTAAGTAATGAATTAGGTGTTTCAAATCATACGGCTACTGAGGAAGAATGGATTAAGGCCGCAAAAAGTGGCAGCAGTGTAGTTTGGAAAAAGAACGCGATAGTTAAAGATCAGGTACCGGATGTAATGGGAATGACTTTTCGTGATGCTATTTATCTTTTGGAGAGATCGGGACTACGCGTTTCGTTTGAAGGCAAAGGTCGCGTGAGTACTCAATCGTTATTACCGGGAACCCGAATTTCAAAAGGAGCTATCATTTATTTGCGATTAAGTTGATGGCAGAACTAAAAGACATATTATATAAAGTACCCATCACTGCTACTTCCGGCAATATGAATGCGGAGGTTAAGGGAATTTGCTTTGACTCGCGCAAAGTTCAGCCGGGTTATCTATTTATCGCAGTAAAGGGTACACAATCCGATGGCCATGAATTTATAACCAACGCCTTGGCGAGTGGTGCTGTAGCGATAGTGGTGGAAAAACTTCCTGAAGCTATATCGGACAAGGTATCCTATGTTACCGTCAAGGATAGCGCCAAAGCTTTGGGAGTTATTGCTTGTAACTTTTATGGAAACCCTGCTTCCAAATTAAAACTGATCGGGGTAACCGGAACGAACGGAAAGACCACCGTGGTAACCTTGTTGTTCAAACTTTTTACGTCACTGGGCTATCGCTGCGGAATGTTATCCACAGTTGTTAATAGAATTGTGGATAAAGAGATATCCGCCACCCATACTACACCCGATCCCATTCAGATCAACGAAATGCTGGTTAAGATGCTTGAAGAAAAGTGTACGCATTGTTTTATGGAGGTGAGTTCGCACGCAGTGGTACAAGGAAGAATTGAAGGTTTGCAATTTACGGGTGGTCTATTCACCAACATCACACACGATCATCTTGATTACCATCACACGTTTGAAAGTTACATCCGGGCAAAGAAGGGTTTTTTCGATGCCTTATCATCTAATGCCTTTGCTCTGGTAAATGTGGACGATAAGCGGGGCATGGTCATGCTTCAAAACAGTAAAGCCAAAAAGCAAACCTATGGCCTCAAAAAGATGGCCGACTTCAAAGGAAAAATCATTACCAATTCTATTGAGGGTCTTGAATTGGAAGTTGGTGAACGAAGCGTGTGGTTTAAATTAATAGGCGATTTTAATGCTTACAACTTATTGGCTGTATACGGTGCTGCTTGCTTATTGAATGAAGATCCGGAATTAGTCTTGATGCGCTTATCGGCACAAACCGGTGCGGCAGGTCGCTTCGAATTGGTTATGCCCGGATCAAAATTTACTGCTATCGTAGACTACGCGCACACGCCCGATGCACTTAAAAATGTTTTGGAAACAATCGAAAATTTTCGTTCTGGTGCTGAGCAGGTAATTGCCGTGGTCGGATGCGGGGGTGATCGCGATCGTACTAAAAGACCACTGATGGCTGCAATTGCTTGTAAGTATTCAAGCAAAGTGATTTTTACTTCTGATAATCCACGGAGTGAGGACCCCATGGAAATAATTCGTGAAATGCAAAAAGGAGTTGGCCCCACCGATGCTAAGAAAACATTGGTGATGGTTGATCGGGAAGAAGCAATAAAAACGGCTTGCATGATGGCGAAAGAGAAGGACATTATTTTAGTGGCAGGAAAAGGCCATGAAAATTATCAGGAGATTAATGGAGTTAAGCACCCATTTGATGATAAGGAAGTTTTAGAAAGAATGTTAAAAATGTTCTCTAACTAATGCTGTACTACTTCTTCGACTATATCGAAAAGAATTTTGACTTACCGGGAGCAGGCTTGTTCCAGTATATTTCTTTTCGTGCAGGTGCCGCAGCCGTGTTGTCGTTAATTATTACCATCACGTTTGGTCAACGGTTAATCAATTATTTAAGGAAGAAGCAAGTAGGCGAGGAGATTCGTGATTTAGGTTTGGAAGGTCAGATTCAAAAGAAGGGAACGCCAACCATGGGTGGCTTGATCATTATAGCAGCCATTTTAATTCCAACGTTATTAATGGCCAGGCTTGATAATGTATATGTGATTTTACTTATCGCCACTACCCTTTGGCTGGGGCTGATCGGTTTTATAGATGACTATATCAAAGTTTTTAAAAAGAATAAAGAAGGATTAGCCGGTCGATTTAAAATTGTTGGTCAGGTGACGATCGGTTTAATTGTTGGGTTAACACTTTTCTTTAGTGATAGTGTAGTGGTTCGTGAAGTGAAGCCGGCCACCACTGCGAGTCTTCAGATCATGCAACCTGAATCTGGTATCCGATTGGAGTATCGTGATGTTAAGTCAACTAAAACTACGGTTCCTTTTATAAAGAATAATGAGTTTGATTACGGTAACCTTATACCTTGGGTAGGTAAGAATTATACCTGGATTATTTATACACTCGTTGTTATCGTAATTATTACTGCGGTATCTAATGGTGCGAATATTACCGATGGTATTGATGGTCTGGCTGCAGGCACCTCGGCTATCATTGGATTAACGCTGGCGATTTTTGCCTACCTCTCCGGCCGTGTTGACTTTAGTTCGTACTTGAATATAATGTATATCCCCAACCTGGGTGAACTGGTAATTTTCTGTACCGCCTTTGTGGGAGCTTGTTTGGGATTTCTTTGGTACAACGCATATCCGGCACAAGTTTTTATGGGCGATACCGGCAGCTTGGCCTTAGGGGGTATTATTGGTGTACTTGCTTTTGCTGTGCGCAAGGAATTATTGATTCCGGTGTTGTGCGGAATTTTCCTTATAGAAAACATCTCCGTCATCGTGCAGGTATCGTATTTCAAATACACGAAACAAAAATATGGAGAAGGCAGGCGCATTTTATTGATGTCGCCTTTGCATCATCATTATCAAAAGAAAAATATTCACGAATCTAAAATTGTAACCCGGTTTTGGATTGTTGGTATTCTGTTAGCGATTTTGTCACTAGCCATGTTAAAACTGCGATGAAGAAACGAATCGTAATCTTAGGAGGAGGCGAGAGCGGAGTAGGTGCTGCAATTCTAGCGAAAGCGAAAGGCTTTGACGTGTTCGTTTCGGATCAGGGAAG
>JAGPBO010000297.1 GCA_018063305.1 Cyclobacteriaceae bacterium | reverse complement strand
TTACGGTTGCGCCCTATATGGGGGAAGACTCGGTGACACCTTTTTTATATTTTTCGGGTAAGTGGGTGATTTTATTAATACATACGTCAAATCCTGGAAGCGTGGATATTCAAAACCTGGAAACCCGCGATGGAAGGTACGTGTACGAAGAAGTACTTTTAGCGTCACAACGGTGGGCTACAGCCGATCAAATGATGTATGTAGTCGGGGCAACCAAAGCAGATAAAATTGGTACAATTCGAGCACTGGCACCCGATCATTTTTTTCTTGTACCAGGAGTAGGCGCACAAGGGGGCGATTTGGAAGCCGTTTCGAAAGCGGGTATGAATGCTCAGTGCGGTTTGCTGATAAACTCTTCACGCTCCGTAATATTTGCATCCCCCAAGGAAGACTTCGCAGCAGCCGCCCGAAAGGAAGCCTTGAAATTACAGCAAGAGATGGCCGAATACCTTCAAAAGTATTTGCAATAATTGCCGCCACGGTTTCACTAGCTAAAATTCTGCAAAGCGCGATAGGGCTGTGGCCGATCGAAAAGGTTGACAATCTTGTCTAAGTCAATCAAAATCTGTGGCTACGGAATTATAAATCAGTAGCAGTAAAAATGTAACTTGTGGCTCAACACTATCCCGTGGGCGAATCTTTTCTTCATTATATCTGGCAGTTTCAATACTTCCAAAAAGGAGCGTTGAAAACAACAGCTGGTGAAACTTTGAATATTATTAAGCCGGGAATCTTAAACTCAGATGCAGGGCCGGACTTTGCGCAGGCTAAAATAAAAATTGATTCAATCGATTGGGTAGGCAATGCCGAAATTCATGTAAAGGCATCGGAATGGTATGATCATAAACACGATCAGGATTCAGCATACGAAAATGTTGTGCTGCATATTGTGTGGGAAGATAACAAGCCCGTCTATCGAAAAGATGGTTCTCAAATTCCAACGCTGGAGCTAAAAGGTAGGATAGATGCGCAGCTGATAAAATCGTATCAAACATTAATCAATAGTTCGCTAACCATACCTTGTGAACGATCTTTTGCTAATGTGGATGTACTCCTCAAGCACGCGATGATTGACAGTACCCTTATGCGTAGGCTGGAGGCAAAATCAAAATTGATAAAAGAACGACTCGATTATAATAGGGGCGATTGGGAGGAAACTACCTACCAATTACTGGCCGAAAATTTTGGTTTTAAAGTAAATAAAGACCCCTTCGCGCAGGTTGCTAAATCTCTTTCATATAAGGTCCTTCAAAAATATCGCAAACAACCTATTCAAGTCGAAGCGCTGCTTTTTGGGAAGGCAGGTTTTTTGGTAGCCAAAACCAAAGACGAATACCTAACGCAACTTTATAACGAATATCAATTTCTGGCAAAGAAATATGAACTCATCCCTGATCAGCTAAATGTTTCGCAATGGAAATTCTTAAGATTAAGACCTGCCAACTTCCCCACCATTCGGCTGGCTCAATTTGCGGCACTTGTATCGGCTCATCAAAGTATCTTTTCTACATTAATCGAATTATCAAATTATAAAACATTGGTTAATTTTTTTGAAATTATTCAATCTGCTTATTGGCAAAGTCATTACCGGTTTGGTAAAAAATCAAAATCTAAGGTAGCTGGCTTGGGACAGGCCAGTATCGAAAATATAATTATTAACACGATCGCACCTTTGTTGGTTGCCTATGGTCAATCTAAAGATGACGACAGTTTGGTTGACAGAGCACTAAACATTTTACAGGCTGTACCTAGCGAGAAAAACAGAATCACCCGACTTTGGCAGTCTTTAGGGTATACCAGTAAAAATGCATTCGACTCTCAAGGATTGATAGAATTGTACAACAACTTCTGCCAAAAAAGAGCATGCCTGAATTGCGTCATTGGCTCTTCTTTGCTAAAACCTAACCAGCCCTTGAAATGATTTTTTTCGGTGGTTTTGTTTTCTTAATCCTCACTTGGCTTTTTTTTAAAAAGGCAGGTAGTGGCTATCCCCGATTATTTTGGGTCGCCCTTCTTTACAAATGTGCAATGGCCATAGCTCTTGGATTGGTTTATTCACATTATTACACATCAAATGACACCTGGCTTTTTTTCCATGATGCTGTAAAGGTAGCCGAGCTGGCGCGTACCAATGTGGCAGAGTATTTTCAATTTCTTTGGAGTAGCGAAAGCAGTAATGCTTTAATGAGTGCATTAGTAAATACACAGGAGCGATCGTTGTTTCTTGTAAAGATTATCAGTATCACTTGTTTATTCTCGGCCAACAATTACTGGATATGTTCGATCTATTTTGCCAGTATTTCATTTGCTGCTTCCTGGTTTTTGTTTACCTCAGTGTCCCATCACTTTCACAATTCGTATCGGCAAGCTGCGTTGGCATTTCTTTTTTATCCCTCCATTATATTTTGGAGTTCAGGTTTGGTAAAGGAGACGTTGGCCTTGGCGGGAATTTATTTTCTTGCAACCATTTTTATCAAAATAATTGGGTCAAATAAAATTTCCTTAATGGAATGGGTGATAGCCGCTCTCGCTTTCTATATCTCCTGGAAACTTAAATATTATTGGACAGCCTTATTTATGGCGGTTACAGTTACGTCAGTTATATATAATTACTTTAAGAGCCGCAAACTGATTTCATCGAGGTATCAATTTCTCATCTGGATGGTAATCTTCACCACGCTGTGCGGAGGATTCAGTCTGATGCATCCAAATTTTTATCCCAGCAGATTTTTAGATGTATTAATTACTAATCACAACGATTTTGTTGCTATTTCAAAATCATCCGCACTCATTCACTTCCATCAGTTAAAATCAACCTGGGGTAGTGTTTTAATCAACTCACCCTTGGCACTTTTTTCCGGCATACTCCGACCGTTTCTGTGGGAAGCCAGCGGCCTTACAGGATTGCTCGCTGCTTTTGAGAATTTATTTCTGTTGATTCTTATCGTTGGTGCTTTTGTTAAGAGCAAGATGCCAATAGAGAATAGAATCTTGCTTTTTTCAGCCATAGCCTACATAGGTTTACTTTGTGTTTTTCTTGCCCTGTCAACACCTAATTTGGGTACGCTCTCCCGGTATCGGGTGGGGTTTCTTCCTTTTTTTGTTTTCGTAATTTCTTATCGCAATCCATTGCTTAAATATTTGGGTGAGAGAATGAAGCAAGTGCGTCAATAGATGGATACCAATCTTTACCTTTGCTAAATGGAAAATCCGGTAATCATATTTGGCGCTAATCATTTAGGAAGAGCCGCCAAGGAAATTTTTGAAACCAACAGTGTGGTGGTGTATGGCTTTTTAGACGACAACAAGAAATTGCACAATAGCGAACTTGATGAGGTGATCGTTTTAGGCGATACGGACAATGATGGTTTTTTGAAACTAATAGGCAAGAAGTGCGAGGCATTTGTAGCAGTGGATGACAATAAACTCCGCAAGGGATTGGTAAAAATGCTACAGGAGATAAGGCATGTTCAACCGGTAAATGCGATTCACTCCAAATCCGCAGTTTCTCAAAAGGCTGGTATTGGGCATGGTAACTTCATAGACTTTAATGTTTACCTGGCTCCCGGCTCAAAGGTTGGAAGTCATTGTATTTTAAATGCGCGTGCTTATATCGGTGTGGAATGTGTGATTGGTGATTTTGTGCAGATCGGTGCCGGAAGCTCTATCAATGCAGGTGCTACCATCGAAGACGAAGTGTTCATAGGCTCTGGCGTAACTGTGGTAGCTGGGGTAACCATTGGCAAAGGGGCGCGGGTTGGTGCCGGATCGGTTGTGATAGCCAATGTTAAGGCCGGTGAAACTGTGTTTGG
>JAGPBO010000098.1 GCA_018063305.1 Cyclobacteriaceae bacterium | reverse complement strand
ATGAAAAAATGAAAATTGCACCTCCTTTAAAACATACACTGGAAGAAGCGTTGGAATATATTCAGGCCGATGAGTACGTGGAGGTGACACCTAAGTCAATTCGATTAAGAAAAATTTACCTGAATGAGAACGAGCGCAAGCGCGATCGCAACAGAGGTGGATCGAATGCATAGAGTTTTTCTTTCCATATTCCTATTGAGCTTGGTTTCCCTTTTGGGGTTTAGCCAAAATCCAAAATGGACTGCCTGGGAGACTCAGGCCGATACCTTAATGAGCCGTCAGGATTTTAAAGGCGCGATAAAGCTTTATTCAAAAGTGATTAGCGCATCCAAACTAAAAGAAAAAACTTCGTACCGGCCCCTATATAAAAGAGCCGTGGCTTACTACAGTGCGGGCGATTTTAATAATGCGATTGCAGATATGAATCGCTTCATTCCTGAGTTTCCGGAGAATTATCAAGCTCACATCCTTCGGGCACTTTCCTACCGGGAGTTAGATGATCTGGATAATCAATTGATCGATGTAGAGGCTGCCCTTAAATTAACGGGTGGCGAGCCTCAGATTTTGAAGTGGCGTGCCGGATTGTTGATGGAAAAGAACGAATACAAGCAAGCCAAGGAAGATTTGCTGATAGTAAGACAATTGCAAGACGATCCGGAAGTTGAAATGAATCTGGCTTTTTCCTATTACTCACTCGAAAATCCTGATAGTGCTATGATCGCCATCAATAAGTCAATTGAATTAGATGCCACCTTTGCGCCCGCTTATCTATATGGAGGATCTTTTTCATTAGAGGAAGAGAATTACGAGTTGGCGTTGAAGTACCTGGATATTGCGCTTAAGCTTGATCCGGATAACGTGACTGCTCAATTTTATAAAGGAATAGCTTTAGTAGAATTGAAAAAGGAAACAGAAGGATGCCGATGCTTAACGAAAGCGTTCATGGCAGGGCAGGATGATGCCGGTGATTACCTGAAGCAATATTGCTACGGAACTGAAAAATAGCGAGGAACAGCGCTCTTTTATAATCCACTTCTTTCGTTTGTTCTCTGATCGGATCGCGTTATTTTTGCGTATGCCTGCGTGCCGAAAATGGCGCACTATGGCAAATAGGCATGGCAGAGCAAATACTTATTCTCGATTTCGGTTCTCAATACACCCAGTTAATAGCGCGAAGAGTACGCGAGCTAAATGTGTATTGTGAAATTCACCCGTATAATCACATTCCAGAAATAACAGCTTCAATAAAAGGAGTAATTCTTTCGGGTAGTCCTTGTTCGGTACGCGATACAGGTGCACCTGATGTAAATCTAGAACAATTTGGAAAGCTACCTGTATTAGGCGTTTGTTATGGAGCGCAGCTATTAGCCCACAAAAGCGGAGGGACAGTGTTGCCTTCGCAGATTCGTGAGTATGGTCGCGCTAAGCTCTCCTCCGTTAATCATCATAACGAATTATTAAAAGAGGTTTCTCTTGATTCGCAGGTGTGGATGTCGCATGCAGATACGATCGCCTCTATTCCTGATCAGTTTGAAATAATTGCCAGTACCCCATCCGTACAAGTAGCCGCCTTCCAATTAAAAGGCGAAAAGATATATGGTATTCAGTTTCATCCCGAGGTAACGCATACGCTGGAAGGCAAAAATCTCTTGCGTAATTTTGTGGTGCATATCTGTGGTTGCGCACAGGACTGGACGCCCGATCAATTTGTAGAAACAACGGTAGCTGATCTTAAAAATAAATTAGGTTCCGATAAAGTAGTAATGGCGCTATCGGGCGGTGTAGATTCTTCGGTGGCTGCCATGTTGGTTCATCGGGCTATAGGAAAAAATCTCTACTGCATTTTTGTTGATAATGGATTACTGCGCAAAGGAGAGTTCGAGCAAGTGTTAGACTCGTATCGCGGCATGGGGTTAAACATTAAAGGGATTGAGGCGAAAGATCAATTTTACAACGCCCTGCATAAACTCACCGAACCAGAAGCTAAACGTAAAGCGATTGGCCGGACGTTTATCGAAGTTTTTGATGTGGAGGCCCATCGTATTGAAGATGTAAAATGGTTGGGACAGGGTACCATCTATCCCGATGTCATTGAATCGGTATCGGTGAAGGGACCTTCCGCTACAATTAAATCGCATCACAATGTGGGGGGGTTGCCTGAGAAAATGAAAATGAAAGTGGTGGAGCCATTGAATACGTTATTTAAAGATGAGGTTCGTTTGGTCGGAAAAACGTTGGGTATTGATCCGGTAATATTAGGGAGACATCCTTTTCCGGGCCCGGGATTAGGCATCCGGATATTAGGTGAAATCACTCCTGAAAGTGTTCGAATCCTTCAGGAAGTTGATAGCCTATTTATATCGGGGCTTCGCACCCACGGGTTGTACGAAAAGGTTTGGCAGGCCGGGGCCATGCTGTTACCCGTTTATTCAGTAGGTGTTATGGGTGATGAACGTACGTATGAACAAGTTGCCGCTTTGCGGGCTGTGGTGAGTGTGGATGGGATGACAGCTGATTGGGCGCATCTGCCGCATGAATTTTTAAGTGAAGTTTCTTCTGAGATTATCAATAAAGTGAAGGGCGTAAATCGGGTGGTTTATGATATCAGTTCGAAGCCTCCGGCAACCATAGAATGGGAATAGCGGCTTAATTATTGATTCACTATATTGGACCTTACCAAGTGTTAATGAAATGATCAGTCGGTTGAATAAATTTTATATAGTCTTACCTCTCTTTTTTCTGTGCTTGTTCCATGTAGCGGCACAGGATTTCAAGCGGCAATATCGCCACGCTAAAGATCTTTTTGAGAATGCCAACTACAGCGCGGCCATGGAAGCGTTTAAATTGCTTACTGTTTACGATCAGACCAATCCTTATCCTGAATATGCATCGTACTATTATGCATTATCAGCCGAAAAACTCGGCTATGCTACGGTAGCCAAGGACATGTTGCTTCAGATAAAAAAATTGTATCCCACGTGGGATCAAATGAATGAAGTAAATTATTGGCTATGCAAAATCTATTTTGAACAAGGGCAATATTTTCAAGGCCTTTTGATTGCCAGTCAAATTTCAGATCCATCTTTTCAATCGGGCTTAAACGATTTGAAGCGAGTTTACCTGGCGAAGGTTGATGACATCGAGACCCTTAAAATGATTTTGGAAGAATATCCTAATGAAAAGGAAGCTGCGCGTGCTTTAGTAAAACTATTGGGCAAACAACCAGTTCAACTACAGGAAACGGATCTGATTGATTCTCTACTAATCAAGTTTGATTTGCCCCGTGAACAACTCATTACTATAGAAATTCCTAAACCCCTTTTAAAAGAGACCTATCGGGTGGCTCTGGTTATGCCGTTTTTGGCAGCAAGTCTTGATCCTTCGCCAATAAAAAAGCGGAATCAATTTGTTTTGGATTTATATGATGGCATGAAACTGGCAGCTGACACACTTTCTAAAATGGGGGTTCGCCTGGAGTTGTTGGCCTACGACAACGAGCGCAACTTAAACCTTACAAAAAAGATTGTTGGCTATGAAGAATTGAAAACGGCCGATCTTATTGTTGGACCTTTGTTTCAGGAAGAATCGCAGCCCATACAGGAATTTGCGTTAGCAAATCAGATTAATCTAAACGTAAATCCCATTTCAAATAATTCGGATCTGATCGGCAAAAATCCGTTTACATTTCTCTTTCAGCCCAGTCATGAGACAATTGGCCGCAGCGCTGCCGAATGGGTGGCCGGCAATGTTTACCGGAAAAACTGCATGGTCTACTATGGCGAAAGCGTAAAAGATTCGGTGATGGCCTTTAATTTTATAAAGCGTGCGCTCGAGTTGGGCGTTAACGTGGTGTTTGCCGAAGAGGTGCGGGGGGAAACGTCTGGCAGTATATTGGCCACGTTAGCTTCTGCTACCGAGTATGACGAATGGAAAAACCCTACGCAGTTTAAACTTAAGAAGGACAGTATTGGTAGTATTTATGTCGCTTCCGAAAATGAGTTGATATATTCTAAAGTTATTAATAGCGTAGAAACACGAAGAGATTCAATTGTTATAGTAGGGCAGGAGAGCTGGTTAAATGATACCTCCATTGATTTTTCAAAGTTCGAGCGTACACATGTAACGCTTTCATCTCCCAACTATCGGCCAATGACCAGCCAGGCCTACCACGATTTCAGGCGCAAGTACATCTTGAAACATGGGGCCTTGCCGGTTGAGTATGCTTCCATCGGTTACGAATTTGTAATGACAGTGGGTCAGATGCTGGCAAAGTACGGTGCTAATTTTACGCTTACCATGCCCCCAGAAACATTCATCCCAGGGTCACTCACAGCGGGTTACCTATGGAACGAAAATCACGACAATGGTCGGGTACCCTTCATTACTTTTAAGTCGGGCAAGATTCAGGTTATCAACTGAAAGTAAGTTAAATAGCAGAAAATACTTACACGTCTGGTCTTATAACAGCCTGTTTTACTACCTTTCAGCAGCCTTGTATCAACTAGTTTTTACTATTTTTAAGGATTATCTGTTATGAAAGCATTCCGGTTCAGTATCATTTTTTTCGCCCTCATCGTATTTCTTGATCAGGGTTTGGTGTTTGCGCAAGGGCAAGAAGAGAAAACAGCCGTAGTTTTTGACGAACTTTATGATGAGCCTTACGCTATCAATAAACTTTTCATCGGGTTTCAACCTTTGTATGGCGAACTGTTTGCAACCAACGTAAACGCGGGCTATGGTTTTGAAGCACAGTATTATCACAAAACTAAATTTGACATCAAAGGGCACTTTCGAAAAAGTTATAGCAGCAAGTTTTATGATTTTAATCGTGAAGTCGCATTGAAGAATAGCAACGTTTCCAATACCCCTGAAATCTATAATTATTATGAGTTAGGGGGAACATTTCATATCAAGGACTTCGATGTAAATTCCAAGACAAAAATTTTTCTTCATAAAAAAAATACGTCACGAAATAAATGGGCGGCTACCGTTCCGCTTTACGCAGAGGTACCCAGTAAACTCAGAAAGATTTACGGAGTTCGGTTGGGGGGTATAATTTGGAATAGTACAGCAGATTTAAACCGCGTATTGGATGATCAGGGCTTAACCAATGCCGATTTGGTAAATAGTGAAGGCATTGGCTTACCTGAAACCTATGTGGATGGAAATGGTCAAACCCAAAACTTTAATGTGTTTGGAAATATATACGCTACCAATATTTATCTGGGCGGATCGTTGTCACTAATAAGGAATATTGCTGTAAGTTTTGATCAATACGAAGAAGGCCTGGACGATGGAATCCTTACTATGTTTTTTGATTTGATGATTGCACCTTCCCTTACTTTAGATCCTGTGGTATATAACAATTCCGAATATTCAACGGATGCTATTAAGACTAAGATGATTGGTTTCAGGGCCGGTATCGAAGGGAAATTCAACCGCACGTTGAGTTGGTCGTATGGGGGGGAACTTGGCTATCGCCCATCTATTTCGGGACAAGGATTTTTCGCACTTCTAAAAATATCATTTCCGGTTTTCAGTTCTAATCTTGACAATAAGGTAGAAGCGTTCGGAAAATAACCGTATGGTTCACGACATACTGATTACGAATATTAAAGGACTGGCTCAGGTAAGAGAACGATCAATTCAGAAAGTTAGTGGTAAGGAAATGAGTGATCTGCCGGTATTGCAGGATGCATTTCTGGTTGTGGCCGATGGGTTGATTCACAGCTACGGATCCATGAAGGATTTACCCTCTGAAGTTACCGCTAAGCATACTATTGACGCCACAGGTCGCTTTGTTTTTCCTTCGTTTATCGATTCACACACCCACCTTGTTTTTGCCAATCCCCGTGAAGATGAATTTGTAATGAAGCTCAAGGGTGCATCGTACGAGGACATCGCTGCCGGTGGGGGTGGAATTTTAAACTCAGCCAAGAGACTTCAATGGTTATCGGAGCAAGAATTATTTGATCGATCGTTACCGCGAGCTAATGAAATAATTCTTACGGGTACGGGCGCTGTAGAAATTAAAAGTGGCTATGGCCTAACCACCAAAGATGAGTTGAAGATGTTGCGCGTGGCCAAGCGAATTGGTGAAGAGACACCCTTAACGGTAAAGACAACTTTTTTAGGGGCACATGCAGTTCCATCAGGAAAAAAGAAAGAGCACTATATTGCTGAGATAATAAATGAAATGATTCCTGCTGTTGCCTCCGAACAATTGGCCGAATACATTGACGTGTTTTGTGAAGTAGGATTCTTTACGGTGGATGAAACCGAACGAATCGTTGAAGCCGGGAAGCGGGTTGGCCTTATTCCCAGGATTCATGCGAATCAGCTAAGCCGATCGGGCGGGGTGCAGGTAGGGGTTAAGACCGGGGCTATTAGTGTTGATCATCTGGAAAACATGGGCGATGAAGAGATAGAGATACTTCGGGGAAGTAGAACCATGCCCGTCTCGTTGCCGGGTGCTGCTTTTTTTCTAAATCTTCCTTTTACTCCGGCACGAAAAATAATTGATGCGGGTTTGCCTTTAGCTATTGCTTCGGATTATAACCCCGGAAGCGCGCCCAGTGGAAACATGCCGTTAATGATTTCGTTAGCTTGCATCAAAATGAAAATGATACCCGAGGAGGCAATTAATGCAGCTACTATTAATACGGCCTATACCCTAGGCCTTTCACAAACCCATGGTACAATTACAGCGGGTAAGGTTGCTAATCTATTTATATCACAACCCTTGTCATCCATTGCCTCCATTCCCTATAATTTTGGAAGCAATCCTGTAGATGCAGTAATTTTAAATGGAAAATTAATTTCAACAAATACTACATGGTAAAAGAGCTTCAAATTCAATCCTTAATTCGCGATGTTCCAAATTTTCCGAAGCAAGGAATAGTGTTTAAGGACATCACGCCTTTATTGGCCCATCCGGAAGCTCGAAAAAGTGTAGTGGAAGAAATAGCAAATAATTATCAAGATCAAAAAATAGATGCCATAGCCGCTGTAGAAGCCCGTGGTTTTATTTTCGGATCACTTTTAGCGGAAGCTTTGAGTGTTCCCTTTATTCCAATTCGTAAATCAGGCAAATTGCCTTTCAAAAAAATTCACGAGGAGTATGCATTGGAATATGGTACAGCTTCCATTGAGATGCATGAAGACGCTATTCAGATGGGTAGCCGGGTACTTATTCATGATGACTTGTTGGCAACCGGAGGCACATCAACGGCAGCTGCCAATATGATTAAAAAATTGGGAGGTGAAGTAGTGGGCTTTTCCTTCGTTATTAATCTGACATTTCTTGATGGGGAGCGGCTATTAACAGAACGCTTTGGTGTTAAGCCCCACTATTTAGTAAGCTATTAGCTATTTGATTTAATTTTGAGATAACTTTTTGGTCTAAATTCTGTTTAAAAGGGTGATGAATGACGTTGTAAAAATCCCTATGTTTCCTTTATCTATTTTTCCCTTACCAGGAGAAATGATTCCACTCCATATTTTTGAGCCTCGCTATCAGCAACTTCTCGAAGACGCAGAATCAAAAGATATGGCCTTCGGTATTTATTTTAATCACGTTTCAAATTCTGAAAAGCTTGGTTCACTGGTTAAGTTGGAAAGCGTAATTAAACGTTATGAATCGGGGGAATCAGATATTATAGTTAAGTGCATGGATATTCTTTCCCTTAGTAAAATGTTTCGCACATTCCGCGATAAGTCATATCCGGGAGGTGAGGTTGAATTATGGCATGTTGATCTTACTAGGCCTATGGGTGCGGATCTTCGAAAATATTTTACTGAATACCTAAGCTTAAACCGGATGAACCATGCCGATAAAAATATTTCACTCTACGAGGCAGCCAATGAATTGAACCTTGGGTTCGAGGAGCGGATGAAACTTGTTCTTCTTGACGAAGATCGGAAAGAACACTTTTTAGTCACCCGATTAAAATACCAGATTCAACTTTTGCATCAAGTTGAAAAAGCTAAAGACGTATATCATCTCAATTAGTTTCAAAGTCGAAACTATTTTATTTTATTTCATCCTTTATTTTATTGATCCCGTTTAGGGCGTTCTTGACGAAAGATTTGCTTCCTGATTTATTTAACAATCTTTAACATGATGCGTGCAACATATTCCTCGTAACGTGCGTCCTAAGGTTAAAAAAAATATTATGAAAACATTTAGTTTACTTCTTGTCACTGTACTATTTAGTACAGTGGTGTTCGCAAATGGGATTGATGAGCCATATGAATCGGCTGCATCAGTAGCAGTAACAAATCCTGCTGGTGGTTCTCTGTTTAAATTATTTTACAAAGCAGAAGAATCGAGAACGGTTAAGGTTTCTATATTCAACACAAAGAATAAACTTGTGTTTACGGAAACGCTACGTCATGTATCTGGTTTTTTAAGACCTTATAATTTTGATGGACTAGCGGCCGGGGATTACTCAATACAGATTGAAGATAATACGGGAAGGCACGTTCAGGAAGTTACCTATGTCACTGATCGCCCGGAAAAATATGTTTCGTTGGTTAAACTTGCCGATAAGGGAAAATATTTAGTCTATGTAAATACAAAATTAGCTGACAAGGTGAATATCAATGTCTACAATGAATTTGATCAGTTAATTCATAGTCAGGTGCAAAGCGTGGAGGATAACTTTGCAGAAGTTTTGAATCTCAAGAAGATCGATAAGTTTACTATTGAGGTATCGGATAGTCAAGGCCTATTGAAAAGTATAAAGAATTAGGCATCGCCTTTGGTGAAATTTTAAATCGCGGCCAAACGGTCGCGATTTTTTTATTAAATGCAATGCAATCGATTGGGGGCTAAAAAATAAATTCGGCTTTACTTTTTGATTCTTTAAACTACAAATTATTTCCACGGGTTTGATTTTTTCTCAAATAAATACCGCAATCGATTTTTCATTTTAAAAATCAAGTTTACTTACAAGAAATAGCCAAGCGATGTTGATGTCCGTATATTTGTATTGAAAATAAAACGAAAACTATGAAAACCAAATCTTTTGTATTTGCCGTAACAATGGCGCTTATCTCGGTGGTAGCTGTAGCCGCTGATCCTGTAGGTCCTACCGTAGTTGTAGTTAACCAAAAAGAATCAGGTATGTTTAAAGTAATCTACCAAGGTGCACAAGTTGGCAAGGTGTCTTTGAAAATATATGATGCAGCAAATCATATTGTGTTTACCGAAACAATCAATGGTGTTGAAGGTTTTGTCCGCCCTATAAACTTTAAAGGTATGGAAGCTGGAGTATATAAGATTGAAATAGCAGATGCAGCTGGTAAACGGACTCAAACTATTGAACATAACGTTGAGAAAGCACTAAGTGCAATCCATATTTCTAAAATTGGAGTGGATAGTAAATATTTGTTGTCTGTTGCCAATAAAGGCACTTCTGAAAAAATTAATGTTCGGATTTTTGATGGTAACAATAACCAGCTTCACAATGAGGTACTTACGGTGAATGGAGACTTAGGATTGGTTTATAACCTTAAGAATGTAACGGGAGTCCCTACCTTTGAGGTGACTAACCAAGCTGGTGTTACTAAAATAATTAAGTAGTAAGAATAATAACTTGAATTTTAAAGAAGGCTTGCATTTGGTGAGCCTTCTTTTTGTGTTTACATATTCCTTCGATATTGACCGCCCACTTCAAACAACGCTTTGGTAATCTGGCCAAGAGAACAAATTTTAGCTGCTTCCATTAATTCGTTGAAAATATTCTTATTGGATACCGCAGCGTTTTGAATATCACTCAGTAGAGTATCTGCTTTCTTTCCCTGATAGGCGTGTAGATTCCGGAGCATAGTAATCTGATACTCTTTTTCTTCGGTGGTAGCACGAATTACTTCTTGTGGGATAATCGTTGGGGAGCCTTTTGAACTTAAGAACGTATTTACACCAATGATGGGATACTCACCGGTATGCTTGAATGTTTCATAATATAAACTCTCTTCCTGAATTTTTCCACGTTGGTACATAGTTTCCATTGCGCCAAGCACGCCACCGCGTTCAGTAATCCGATCGAATTCAGTAAGTACAGCGGCTTCCACTAAATCCGTTAGTTCTTCAATAATGAATGATCCCTGCAAAGGGTTTTCATTTTTAGCCAGGCCTAACTCTTTATTTATAATAAGTTGAATCGCCATTGCCCTGCGTACACTTTCTTCCGTAGGGGTAGTTATTGCTTCGTCATAGGCATTGGTATGGAGCGAATTACAATTATCATAAATCGCATATAATGCTTGCAATGTTGTGCGAATGTCGTTGAAGTCAATCTCTTGCGCATGCAACGACCGACCAGAAGTTTGGATGTGATACTTAAGCATCTGACTTCGGCTATTGGCACCATACTTATTCTTCATGGCTTTAGCCCAGATTCTACGAGCCACTCGACCAATCACTGAATATTCAGGATCTATACCATTGCTGAAAAAGAAAGAGAGGTTAGGTGCAAACTCATTAATATCCATGCCCCGACTCAAATAATATTCCACGTAAGTGAAACCATTGGACAGTGTGAATGCCAATTGAGTAATGGGATTGGCACCTGCTTCGGCAATATGATAGCCTGAAATGGAGACCGAATAAAAATTTCTAACTTTTTGATCGATAAAATATTGTTGTACATCACCCATCAAACGCAAGGCGAACTCTGTTGAGAAGATGCATGTGTTCTGTGCCTGATCTTCTTTTAAAATGTCAGCTTGTACTGTACCCCGCACTTGCGTCAGTGTCTCTGCTTTTATTTTTTCATAAACTTCTTTTGGAAGAACCTGATCTCCGGTAATTCCCAACAACAGTAATCCCAAGCCGTCATTTCCTTTTGGAAGTGAACCTTGGTAGGATGGGACCTGTGTGGAAGCATAAAGCGATTTTATTTTTGCTTTAATTTCATCCTCCAGTCCGTTTTTCTTAATATAAAGTTCGCATTGTTGATCAATGGCAGCATTCATAAAGTAGGCAAGCAACATCGGTGCGGGCCCATTAATGGTCATGGAAACGGAGGTCTTTGGATCAGTCAAATTGAACCCACTATATAATTTCTTGGCGTCATCCAAACAACAAATACTTACACCCGAGTTACCAATCTTACCATAAATATCAGGTCGGTAATCCGGATCGTTACCATAAAGAGTTACTGAATCGAACGCGGTTGACAAGCGCTTGGCCGGCATAGCCAAACTTACATAGTGAAATCTTCGGTTTGTTCGTTCGGGGCCACCTTCACCAGCAAACATGCGCGTGGGGTCTTCCCCTTCCCGTTTGAATGGATAGATGCCTGCTGCAAATGGAAATTCACCCGGTACGTTTTCTAATAACGACCACTTTAGAATATCGCCCCAACTGGAATATTTTGGCAAAGCGATTTTTGGAATTTGTAAATGCGAGAGAGACTCTGAATGAGTTTGTATTCCAATTTCCTTATCACGCACCTTGAATTTGAAAACAGGTTCGCGGTAGGTTTTTACTTTTTCGTTCCAGCTTTCAAGAAGCTTCCAGTTTTTAGGATCGAGATTGAGTTTAATTCGATCGAATTCAGCGAGTAAAATCTTCTTTATGTCGGCATGCGAATCGGAAAGTGATTCGATCGTTTTATTAATGGCAAATAATTTTTCGGCTACACCAGCTTGCTCATTTACCCAGGTATCATATTGGCGATTGGTTTCGGAGATTTCGCTTAGGTAGCGGGTTCGATTCGGTGGAATTACAAAAATCTTCTCCGACATTTCGTGCGTAATCTCGAAAGTAGATTTTAAATCGGCTCCTGTCTTCTCAACTATTTTATCGATTACCGTTTTATAAAGTTGATTTGTTCCCGGATCATTAAACTGCGAAGCGATGGTGCCAAACACAGGCATGTCTTCAGGTTTTTGATTCCACAACTGATGATTGCGTTGATATTGTTTTTTAACATCGCGTAAGGCATCGAGTGCACCACGTTTATCAAACTTGTTCAAGGCTATCACATCTGCAAAATCGAGCATATCGATTTTTTCTAGCTGTGTGGCAGCACCGTACTCGGGCGTCATGATATACAAGGAAACATCGCTGTGATCCAGAATCTCTGTATCGCTCTGGCCAATGCCGGAAGTTTCAATTATGATAATGTCGAACCCGGAAGATTTTAGAATCTGAATAGCTTCTTTTACATATTGCGATAGCGCCAGGTTAGACTGTCGCGTTGCCAATGAGCGCATATAAACACGCTTATTGTTAATTGAATTCATACGAATTCGATCGCCTAGCAGCGCACCTCCGGTTTTTCGTTTGGATGGATCAACAGAAATCAATCCGATTTTTTTATCCTTAAAGTCAATTAGAAACCTGCGCACAAACTCATCTACCATCGATGACTTTCCGGAACCACCGGTTCCGGTGATACCCAACACCGGTGCTTTTGAAAGCGCTGCTTTTTGATTGATTACTTCAAAATCTTTTTTATGTTCATCAAAGTAATTTTCAGCAGCCGAAATATATTGAGCGATTCCTAAATGATTGCCAAATGTCAATTGCTTATCGTCAATTTTTTCTCCAGTCGGATAATCACTTTGCTCAACTAAATCATTGATCATGCCTTGTAAACCCATTGCACGGCCATCATCGGGCGAGTAAATCCGGGTAATGCCATAGTCCATTAATTCTTTGATCTCCCCAGGTAAAATAACGCCTCCGCCACCGGCAAAAATCTTGATATGACCTGCCCCTTTTTCCTTCAACAGGTCATGCATGTATTTAAAATACTCATTGTGCCCACCCTGATAGCTCGTCATGGCTATGGACTGGGCATCTTCCTGAATAGCCGTATTCACTACTTCTTCTACACTTCTATCGTGACCCAGGTGGATAACTTCAACACCGGTTGCCTGAATAATTCTGCGCATGATATTAATGGCTGCATCATGGCCATCAAACAGACTGGCTGCAGTAACGATACGGACTTTGTTTTTGGGGACATAGGGGGCTGGAGCCTGGTGGCCGGCAAGATTTGGTTTACCGATTATTTTTGGTGTTGTAGTCTGGACACTCATAGTTGAATCTTCGAAACTCAAAAATACTGATTAGTAAAAGATTAAGCTAACAGATGGTAGGGTGTTTTGGCAAACAAGAATCTAATCTAACTTTGTTGCTAATAGCCACATGCCAAAAGCATTTTCCTTTTTACTTCCATCATCCTCGGTACCGGAGCATCTTCGCCAGGGAGTCTATATCACCAATTTGATGACTCTTATCCTATCGATGCTCTGCTTATTGCTTTTCTATACTTTATTTTTCCTTTTTGGATGGTCGCCAACGTCCTTGTACATAAT
>JAGPBO010000296.1 GCA_018063305.1 Cyclobacteriaceae bacterium | reverse complement strand
AATTTGACAAGAAAGAAGCTGTTGCCAACTTTTTAATTCCACGCAGGGTGCCGGTGGTCGATGAGGTTAGTAAGGGCACGATTGCCGATCGCATTCATCTGCAACGAGGCGATTTAATTGTAGCTGCTCAAAATCAACCGGTGGTTTACCACGATGAACTAAAAGCTATTACAAATAGTATTACTGGCGATTCAATACAGTTTTCAGTTAAACGCGGGCAAGAAATACTTTCCTATAAAGAATACTTTAAGGGTGAACCCGGCATCGGCTTTTATGTGCCCAACGAAATTGTGCCTGCAGACGGGGAGAAGAATGTAAAGTATTCGATGGGTGAGGCATTACTTATTGGACCCGGCCGCGCCTTCGATGTTATTATTGTACAGGTAAAAGCATTCCGTAAAATTTTTACCGGCCAACTTTCTTTCCAAAAATCATTATCGGGCCCTATCGGTATGGCCAAAGCCTATGGCGGCACCTGGGATTGGGAGCGCTTCTGGCGCATGACAGGCTTGCTATCCATGGTGTTGGCATTTATGAACTTACTTCCTATACCCGCCTTAGATGGGGGCTATGTCATGTTTCTGTTATATGAAATGGTTAGTGGTCGCGAGCCCTCAGAGAAATTTTTTGAGAATGCGATTAAAGTCGGCATGGCGATTCTCTTGTTGTTGATGATATTCGTATTCTATAACGACATAGCTAAATTGGTGACTGGCGGATAAACAGGAAAATTTTATCTCAAACAAAAGGGCATCCGGTGAGATGTCCTTTTTGTTTATAACAAATCGAACTTACCCTAAAATTGAAATGGCGCCCTGCCGTTGGAATGGCTAATTGAAGAGTTTTGTATCTTTAAAAAAAATTACAATGAGAAAACTCTTTGTCGCTTTTTTAGTTATTGTGATTTCCTGCAAAAGCAATGAACCAGATCCCATTCCAGATTCAACGCAACTTTATTTTCCACCAGCCGGAACTACTTGGGAAACCACGACTATGGCTAGTCTTGGATGGGATGAATCCAAAATTCCAGAATTAAGAACTTTCCTTTCGGAAACGAATAGCCGTGCATTGGTTGTATTGAAAGATGGGAAAATTGTAATTGAAGAATATCTGGGTAAGCAGTTGGCGAATCCAGCGCTTGATTTTAATTCTTCAAGCAATTGGTATTGGGCCTCTGCTGGAAAAACGTTGACCTCGTCATTGGTGGGTATTGCCGAGTCGCAAGGAAAAATAAATTTTGATAATAAAGCCTCGGATTACTTAGGCGTTGGATGGACATCGTTAACGACAACACAAGAAAATAAAATTACGGTCCGCCATCAACTTACCATGACAACAGGTTTGGATGATGGAGTAGCTAATTCGGATTGTACCGATCCTTCTTGCCTGGTTTTTAAGGCCGACCCTGGCAGTCGCTGGGCTTATCACAATGCACCGTACACCTTATTAGATGGAGTAATTACTGCGGCAACAGGCAAAAATATAAATACCTTTGTTACCGATGAATTGAAATCTAGAATCGGTATGGATGGACAATACATTAAAACTGGCGATAACAATGTTTTTTATAGTCCACCTCGTTCGATGGCTCGCTATGGGCTACTACTTTTAAATAAGGGGAAGTGGGAAGCCACACAAATTATTCCGGAGGCGTATTTCAATTTGATGGTAACCACCTCACAAAACATAAATCTTTCCTATGGCTACCTTACATGGCTCAATGGAAAAGATACATATCGGATTCCTCAATCTCAGATTACATTTCCGGGATCACTATCACCCGATGCGCCTAAAGATATGTTTGCTGCTATGGGTAAAAACGGGCAGCTGATAAATATTGTACCTAGTATGAATATAGTGGTTGTTCGCATGGGCGATGACCCGGATACAGGACTGGTTCCTTTTCTATACCAAAATGATCTTTGGAAAAAACTCAACACAATTATTAAGAACTAAAGTATAGAGGCGCATCAATTTAATAATGCGCCTCTAACTTCTCGGTCTGTGTCCTCACAGACCGAAATATTATTTGAAAACAATCACTAATTATTGCTTTCCCTTTCTAAAATCCAGCGGTGGCTTGCGATCACCAATCATGGATTCGTATTTAAATCCTGGGCCAACATAGTCATCCAACTCTTTCTTTGCTTTGCCAATGATGGCAGGATTATTAAAAATATCAATGCCCGTCATGGCAATAATTTTTGCCGCATTGTCCATGGCTTTATAGCCTATGCTTGTGCCACCGGATGCTACTGCTTGCCAGGAGTGAGCAGGAACACCAGGAACCCACGTTGCTGTTCCTAGTCCTGCTGTTGGCACTACCCAGGTAATATCACCAACATCGGTAGAGGCAGGAAAAAATCCACCCGTTTTAAAAGGTTGCACTTGACTTGCAGATTCCAAGGGCGGAACTTTAAATGTCAATGTACTTTGCATATGTTTTCCAAATTCAACTTCTTCTGGAGTGTAATTTACACCACCCACTGTTTTTAAATTGTTATACATCAATCGGGCAAGCGTTTCATTCGGAACCAGATTGAATGAGCCCGAGATAACTTCATACTTCATAGTTGTTTCTGTGCCACTGGCTGCACCTTCGGCTGCTTTAACAATACGATTCCAGATTTCTTCCACCATGCGGGCATCCGGATGGCGTACCATGTATTCAGCTTCTGCAAAGTCAGGCACCACATTAGCTGCCAGGCCACCTTTTGTAATCACATAATGAATCCGAGCTTCTTGCGGGATGTGCTCGCGCATTAAGTTTACCATATAATCCATGGCTTCGAGTCCATCTAAGGCCGAGCGTCCTGCTTGTGGAGCGGCTGCAGCGTGTGCTGATTTTCCATAAAAGCGAAACATGGCTTGTTTGATAGCCAAACAAGATGATGGGCTTGCATCATTAGCGCTTGATGGATGCCAGTGAAGCACCGCATCGACATCATCGAACAAACCATCGCGTACCATGTAAACTTTTGCGCCACCGCCTTCTTCGGCTGGAGTTCCAAATAATTTTACCGTTCCGGCTTTCTTATTTTTTATTAACCAATCTTTTAAAGTAACCGCGGCAGCTACAGACGCAGTGCCGAATAGATGATGACCGCACGCATGGCCGGGAGCGCCCTCAGTAAGAACCTTTCTATCGGGAACTGAATCTTGCGAGAGTCCAGGAAGCGCATCAAACTCTGCTAAGATGCCGATTACAGGTCCACCACTTCCATAAGTAGCAACAAATGCGGTGGGCATTTCGGATACTCCGGCTTGTATGGTGAATCCTTCACTTTTTAATACTCCTTGTAAGCGCTCCGTGCTTTTCGTTTCGAGAAACCCCAACTCGGCATACGACCAAATATCTTTGGCAACCTCTCGGTAAACCGGAAATTTTTTATCCAACTCGGCAGTAACAAATGCTTTGTCTTTGTCGGGCTTTATTTTAGGATTGATTTCAGTTTGCGAATAGGCTGATAATCCGGTAAGGATAAACAGACCAAGAAGTATCTTTTTCATGGATTTGGGTTTAGGATGCAAGCATAAGGTAAATTTATTTCTGGAGGGGTCCTAACTCTCTGGAGTGTAGGGAAATAATCTTTTTTAAACGGTGGGAATTGGGGTGATTAATTACTCTTTAAAAGGGTAGGAGACTTACCTAATTCTTCTTTATCTCAAACTCAACCCTCCGATTCAATTGTCTATCCTCTTCGGTTACTTCCTTCACTATAGGCTTTGAACTTCCATAACCAATAGCGGTGATGCGTTTTGGATCTATTTGAAACTGTGTACTTAGATAACTTTTAATCGCATCGGCCCGGGCTTGCGAAAGT
>JAGPBO010000097.1 GCA_018063305.1 Cyclobacteriaceae bacterium | reverse complement strand
AAAATAATGGTGGCTACAAAGCGCTCAATAGCGGTACTATTCAGTATGGAAAAATAGATGAGCGCATGTACACAAAACTAACTACCGATCATCCTATTGACTTGTGTCGCTATCAGGTAGCGAATTGTTTTATGGGCCGAGCGGGACTCATCAATTCTGGAGGTGCCTCACAGGGAAAAGAGGATTTGAAAGAAGCAGTTCGCACAGCAATTATTAACAAACGCGCAGGTGGTATGGGAATGATCTCTGGCAGAAAATCTTTTCAAAAGTCTTTAAAGGAAGGTGTTGAACTGCTGCACGCCATACAGGATGTTTATTTAGAAAAGAAAATTGATGTAGCGTAAATTTTATAACCAAGTGTTGAATTTAATAATCAGGAAATGAATATATCTACGCTGGCTGGCAAACCTGCAAAACAAGAGATACTGGTAAATGTTCCGAGACTTATTACAGCCTACTTTACGGGTAAGCCCGATCCATCCGAACGCGAACAACGCGTTGCATTTGGAACCTCCGGTCATCGTGGGTCTTCGTTAACAAACTCGTTTAATGAAAATCATATTCTGGCAATTACACAAGCCATTTGTATGTATCGCAAGCAACATAAAATCGATGGCCCTTTGTTTCTTGGGTTGGATACGCACGCACTTTCAGCGCCTGCATTTGCTACTACCATGGAGGTATTGGTGGCCAATGAAGTAGAGGTGATGATTTCTATCAAGGATGAGTATACACCTACTCCCGCTATTTCACACGCTATTTTAAAATATAATCAGGGACGCAAAACAGGTATGGCAGATGGCATCGTGATTACGCCTTCGCACAACCCACCTGATGACGGTGGATTTAAATATAACCCTCCACATGGTGGACCTGCTGGAACGGAAGTGACGAAATGGATTGAACAAAAAGCAAATGAACTGTTGAAAGATAATCTTATCAATATAAAAAGAATTCCATTAAGCAAAGCACTGCGCTCTTCTCATGTACATCGTCATGATTACCTGAACACCTACATCAATGATTTGGGAAGTATTATCGACATGGATGTGATTCGCAATTCAGGAATTAAGATGGGTGTAGATCCGCTGGGTGGAGCTGGTGTTCACTATTGGGAACCCATTGCAGATCGTTACCATCTTGACTTAACACTGGTTAATAAAATTGTTGACCCAACGTTTAGTTTTATGTCTGTGGATTGGGATGGACAAATCCGGATGGATCCTTCATCGTCTTATGCGATGCACAGATTGATTGCGATGAAAGATCAGTTTGATATATCGTTTGCCTGTGATACTGATTATGATCGCCATGGAATCGTTACCAAAAGTATGGGGCTTATGAATCCGAATCAGTATCTATCCGTGGCCATTCAATATCTTTTAGAGAACCGGACTGGTTGGAACAAAACTGCAGCGATAGGAAAAACGGTAGTTACCACGCAATACATCGATCGTATCGCTACAAAAATGAAACGAAAGCTTTACGAAGTTCCTGTAGGATTCAAGTGGTTCGTAGAGGGTTTGATTGAGGGCACACTTTGCTTTGGCGGAGAAGAAAGTGCTGGTGCAACTTTTGCAAGGATAAATGGGAAAGTATGGACAACCGATAAAGATGGATTTATTCCTGCACTACTCTCGGCAGAGATTACAGCAAAAAGCGGACGTGACCCCGGTACATTATACCACGAGCTCACGCAGGAATTTGGGGAGTCATTTTATCAACGCGTGGAAATGAAATCCACACCCGAACAACAAGAAAAGTTGAAGAACATTGATATTTTGAAGGTAAAGAGAGAAAATCTGGCTGGAGAAAAAATTGAACACATTATTTCCAACGTATCTGCAAACAATGCACCTATCGGTGGGATTAAAGTAAGTACAAAAAATGGGTGGTTTGCAGCACGACCTTCAGGCACAGAGGCAATTCAAAAGATCTATGCTGAAAGTTTTTTAAGTGGGGAACATATGCATCAAATTGTAGACGAAGCGCAACACATCATCAACGAAGCATTAAATGTAAAAGAGTAAAGGAGAAAAATAGATGAATCTTAGACCTGCCGCCCACAAACTGATAGAAGAAATGAAGAATCTTTTTCAGGACAAAGATTCTGATCAAAGTTATTCAAACGAAGAACCATTACGGGCAGAGCTGTTCAACGGAGAGCAGTTAAAACGCTTTGGTAAAACGCTAGCGGAGACGCACACGCTAAGCAAAGAACCCGCAAAAGAATACTTACTCAAAAGACTGGAGAGCAATGAAGCAATCTTACATAGCGTACGTAAACTTCTTACCGATTCAGTAAAGAGCAATCAGCTTATCACACCAGCAGGTGAATGGTTACTGGATAATTTTTATCTTTTGGAGGAACATATTCGAAGTGCTAAAATTCATTTCCCTAAGGGGTACAGTGAAGACCTTCCACGCCTTGCCGGAGTTTCATGGGAAGGTAGCACACGGATTTACGACATCACATTACAGAAAATAGCACATAGCGATGGAAGGATAGACATTGAACGCTTGGGCGAATTTTTAGAAGCGTATCAATCTGTTACTTTTTTAAAATTAGGAGAATTATGGGCCATCCCGATTATGCTTCGACTCGGACTTATCGAAAACATAAGACGCGTTTCTGCGCGCGTTGCGATCGACAGGGTGGACAAAAACCTGGCTGATCATTGGGCAAAAAAAATGTTTGAAATCATTGAGGAAGAATCAACAGACCTTATCCTTGTGATTGCAGAAATGGCGCGCTCTAATCCACCCATGAGTGCAGCATTTGTTTCAGAACTGATCAGACAGCTTCGAGGCAAAGGGCCAGACCTGGCAATGGTACTTAACTGGATTGAGCAACAATTGTCGAAGAGTGGCTTGACGAGTACAGAGTTGGTGAATGCGGAAAATCAAACCCAAGCAATCGATCAGGTTTCGATCAGTAACAGTATCAATAGTCTTCGGGAATTGGGCTTACTCGATTGGAGCAATTTTGTGGAAGCGCATAGCATGGTAGAACAGACCCTTCGTCAAGATCAGGCAGGAATTTATGCTTCAATGGATTTTTCTACCCGCGATCGGTACCGACATGTAGTAGAACGTCTTGCAAAAAAAAGCGACCGATCAGAAGTGGAAGTGGCGCGAATTGCCATCGCCTTGACACGAAAAAATGTACTTAAAAAGGAAGACCTCCGAACATCACATGTAGGATATTATTTAATCGGTAGAGGGGTTATTGAAACAAAGAAGCAGGCAAAAACTCGTGAGCCCATTTTTAGAAAACTCAGGTACCTATTGCAACGAATTTCTTTTCAGGTATATCTATTTCTGATTTTATTAATTACATTTTTTGTGAGCACCCTTCTAATAAAAGTAGAATTAGAAATAGAAAATAATTGGTTTTTAGGATTAATTATTCTTTTAACCATCCTCAGTGCAAGTCAGTTGGCTGTTTCTGTTGTTAACTTTTTATCTACTTTATTCGTAAAGCCGCGCTTGCTTCCACGCATGGATTTCTCTAAAAGCATTCCGGCAAAATTTCGCACGCTGGTAGTGGTTCCAGCGATGCTCAGTAACGAAAAAATAATAGAAAATTTAGTAGATGCATTGGAAGTACGATTTCTAGCAAACAGAAACGACAATTTGCATTTTGGCTTATTGACAGACTTTACGGATGCAGCACATGAATCCCTTCCTGAAGATCAGGCACTTGTTGATTTGGCCCAACATAGGATAGAAGAGTTGAACAAAAAATATAAGCGAAAGAATAATGACTTGTTTTATCTCTTCCACCGCCCACGCCTTTGGAATCCGAAGGAAAATTGTTGGATGGGGTATGAAAGAAAACGGGGCAAGTTACTTGATTTAAATTCATTGTTACGTGGTGAAGCAAAGGACCGCTTCTCGGTTATTATTGGTAATCCTTCCATTTTTCCCCAAGTAAAATATGTGATAACGCTGGATGCGGATACCAGACTACCATTGGGGTCAGCATGGAAATTAGTGGGAGCAATGGCGCATCCCTTAAACCACGCGTGGTATGATGATAAAAAGAAACGTGTAACTAAAGGATATGGAATTCTTCAGCCCAGAGTATCGGTAAGCTTATCAGCTGAAACAGGTTCGCTATACAAGCGCATGCATGGCGATGAGCCGGGTATTGATCCGTACACGCGTGCATCATCGGATGTGTATCAAGATTTGTTTACACGCGGTTCTTTTATAGGCAAAGGAATTTATGATGTAGATATTTTAAACAAAGTGTTGGGAGAAAAATTTCCTGAAAACAGAATCTTAAGCCATGATCTCTTGGAAGGTGCTTACGTTCGATCTGGGTTATTGAGTGACGTTCAATTGTATGAGGAATATCCCAACAGTTACCGCGAGGATATGAAAAGGGTATCCCGTTGGATTCGTGGTGACTGGCAGATTCTACAATGGATTTTCCCATTGGTTCCTGGTGCGGATAAGCATTGGCATAAAAATCCGATTTCTGCATTATCACGTTGGAAAATATTTGATAATATCAGGCGAAGCCTTGTTCCTATTGCACTCACAGCACTGATCATAATAGGATGGATTACATTACCCTCTACATTATTATGGACAGCCGCAGTATCTTTAATAATAGTAGTGCCCATTATTATTACCTCCATTTGGAACACCATTCGAAAACCAAAAGATGTTGTTTTAATTCATCACATTAAAAATTCTGTTCATAGTATTAAAGAAGTTTTTATAAAGACTTCCTTCACGTTGATAAGTTTACCCTACGAGGCGTGTGCAAATGTAATGACGATTGCACGTACACTTTGGCGATTGCTGATCAGCAAGAAAAGATTATTGCAATGGGATGTGTCCACCACAAAATTGAAAGCCAGCGAAATTACGTTGATGGCTACTTATTCTTTTATGTGGATGGAATTGTTGCTTGCTATTGTGGTGCTCGTTACCATCATTCTTTTGTTTCCGATTAAGCTATTCATAGCAGGGCCCATTCTTTTACTTTGGATTGCAGCACCCATTATTATTTGGTGGACAAGTCAACCATTAAAGAAACAAGCATTCAAACTAACCACTGAAAAAAAGATTTTCCTTCGGAAAATGGCGCGCAAAACCTGGAGCTTTTTTGAAGAGCTTGTTACATTGGAAGATAACTGGTTGCCTCCCGACAACATTCAAGAACAACCCGTAGCGCTGGTGGCGCACCGCACTTCACCCACCAATACAGGGCTTTCTTTACTTGCCAATATAACTGCCCGTGATTTCGGATATATAACCACCACTCAATTCATTGATCGAACAGCTAACACCATGCGTACGCTACAACGTATGGAACGATTCAATGGCCATTTTTACAACTGGTACGATACACAATCTCTTGAACCGCTTTTACCAAAATATATTTCTACAGTAGACAGTGGAAACCTGGTAGGGCATTTACTCATTCTCAAGCAGAAACTTTTGGCCATACCCAATCTTTCAATACTCAACCCAAAATTATTTCACGGCTTGCGCGATACACTAAGCGTGCTTAGCGACACCTTAGATGGAAAAAATAGTGGTGTGCTTAAACAATGTAAAATTGATCTCGAAACTGCGTGCGATGTAGATGACATTACCTATGATGAAGCAATAGCCCATTTAAAAGTAGTAGAAAAAGATTTTGCAATAGTTGATCAAGCGCTGGAGACGGATACAAGCAAGGAAACCCATCATTGGAAAGATGCACTCAAAAACCAACTGACTTCGTTAAGGGATGAATTAGAAATTTTCATACCTGGGGTCGCATTGCAAACTGCACCTTCAGAATTTGTATCGCGTGGTTCCATGAAGACGAACACAACATTTAGTCAATGGGGTGCAGCAGCAACAGCATGGCAGAAGGATATAGAGAAATATAAAGCAATAACCCAAACCACCACGGAAGATAATTGGATTGATAAACTAGAAACTTCTCTCGCCAGATCGATTGTGCATGTGGAGAAACAACTTGCGTTGACAGAAACACTGGCAAAACAGTGCGGTGAGTTGGCCGATATAAAATGGGAATTTTTGTTTAACCGATCCAACAATCTTTTTACCATTGGTTTCAATGTTAAGGATAACAGATTGGATGCAGGGTATTACGACCTGCTTGCTTCCGAAGCTCGGTTGGGAAGTTTTGCTTGTATTGCTCAAGAAAAAGTACCAGTTGAGAATTGGTTTGCCCTTGGCCGCTTACTCACCAATGTGGAAGGTGAACCTATTCTTCTTTCGTGGAGCGGATCTATGTTTGAATACCTGATGCCGCTTTTAGTCATGCCTACGTACGAGAACACGTTGCTTGATCAGACGTGCAAGGCAGCGGTAGCATGGCAGATACACTATGGAAAGAAAACAGGTAAGCCCTGGGGCATTTCAGAGTCTGGTTACAATATGATCAACGCCAGTTCCCATTATCAGTATCGTGCATTTGGGGCGCCCGGTCTTGGTTTGAAACGTGGCCTGGAAGAAGATTCCGTGATTGCTCCTTATGCATCAGCGCTTGCGTTAATGGTAGCTCCTAAAGAAGCCTATGAAAATCTGAAACTACTTCGCAAAGAAGGATTAGAAGGACGCTACGGATTTTACGAAGCGGTAGACTATACTCCTTCTCGCTTGCAACGCGGACAAGCCAGTGCTATTGTTTATTCCTACATGTCGCATCATCAAGGAATGAGTTTATTGTCCATGGCCTACTTGCTGCATGACAAGCCTATGCAAAAACTCTTCGAAGCAGAACCTCAATTTAAGGCAGCCTTATTGCTATTGCAAGAACGCATTCCTCGCGCCACTGTCTTTTATGCACACACAACGGACATTGCAGATGTTGGCTATGTAGCAAAAGGTACGGAATCAAGAGAGATTGATACTCCGAATACACTAATACCGGAAGTACAGTTGTTATCAAACGGTCGCTATCATGTAATGGTAACTAACGCGGGGGGAGGCTACAGCCGTTGGAAAGATTTGGCAGTGACCCGTTGGCGTGAAGATGGCACGCGCGATAACTGGGGAGCGTTTTGTTATATAAGGGATATAGAGGACAATACGTATTGGTCCAATACGCATCAGCCTACACTGAATAAAGAAGAAAAATATGAAGTGGTATTTTCGATTGGACGGGCAGATTTTCATTCTACACACAATGAAATCGAGACGCATACGGAAATGGTGGTATCACCCGAAGACGATATTGAAATGCGAAGAATTTTGGTATCAAACAATTCTTCCAGGCGTAGAAAAATTGAGGTGACCAGCTACTCAGAAGTCGTACTGGCACCGGTTGCATCCGATATCATGCAACCGCTATTCAATAATCTTTTCGTACAAATGGAAATCCTTCCTCCTCAACATGCTATTCTTTGCAAACGAAGACCACGCTCGGTAGAGGAACCAACACCGGTGATGTTTCATCTCATGACGCTGCAAGAGAAAGAGGCGGAAGAAATATCCTATGAAACGGATCGGATGGAATTTATTGGTCGTGGCAATACTACGGTAAATCCCAAAGCGATGAAAACAGCGGGGCCACTTGCGGGCAATCAGGGTTCTGTATTAGACCCGATAGTTGCTATCCGATATGTAGTCACACTTGATCCAGGAAAGACCGTAACCTTTGACATGGTTACAGGAGTGGGAGATACGCGAGAGATCTGTCAGAACCTGATTGGTAAATACCAGGACAAACTTCATTCCGATCGCGTCTTTGAATTAGCCTGGACACACAGCCAAGTGGTACTCCGCCAAATCAATGCTACCGAAGCAGAGGCGCAATTGTTTGGGCAACTTGCGAGTTCAATACTATTTAACAACACTGCTTTTCGTGCCGATCCATCAGTGCTTATCAACAACCACAGACAACAATCTGAATTGTGGGCTTATTCCGTCTCCGGTGATCTCCCCATTGTTTTGTTGAGAATCGAAAAGCAGAGCAATATGCAATTAGCAAAACAATTGGTAAAGGCACATTCTTACTGGCGAACAAAAGGACTTATCGTTGATCTGGTGATTTGGCACGAGGGCCACTCTGGATATCGGCAGGTTTTTCAAAATGAGATACAGGCCATAATTCCTGACGAACTAAGAGATCGGCCGGGAGGAATTTTTGTAAGAGCATCGGAACAGGTATCCTATGAAGATCAGATTTTATTTCAAACAACAGCACGCATTTGTATTTCGGATAACGGTGGATCCTTGACTGATCAGGTTAATCGGACACTGCCGGCTAAAGTTGAAATTCCGTACTTCCCATCAGACCAAAAAATTAAAATTCCGGCAACATCAATTCCGATTCCTGAAGATTTGACTTTCTATAATGGAGTAGGAGGTTTCAATAAGGAAGGCAATGAGTATGTGATGATCGTGGACAATAAAACAAAAACACCTGTTCCTTGGGTAAATATAATAGCAAACCCAGATTTCGGATCGGTTATTTCAGAAAGTGGATCAGCCTATACGTGGACTGAAAATGCACATGAATTTCGACTTACTCCATGGAAGAATGATCCCGTAAGTGATACCAGCGGAGAAGCATTTTATCTCCGCGATGAGGTGAGCGGACATTTTTGGTCAACATCACTTCTTCCGGCCGGTGGCAAAACACCCTATATCGTTCGCCATGGTTTTGGCTATAGCATCTTTGAACACATTGAAGATGGTATTTATTCTGAAATGATTGTGTATGTAGATCTGGAAGCAGCAGTAAAATTTACAGTAATAAAAATACGTAATCAGTCCGGACGATCTCGAAAAATATCGGCTACTGGATATGCTGAATGGGTGCTCGATAACAATCGATCAAAATCGATGATGCATATTCGTACCGAGGTGGATCCGGATAGTGGAGCACTCATTGCAAAAAATCCGTATAATATTGAATTCAATAAACGCGTAGCATTTTTTGATGTAGATCATTTAAAAAAATCCATCACAGCCGATCGCACTGAATTCCTTGGACGCAATGGCACGCTGCAGCGTCCGGATGCTATGTTGCGAAAAAAGTTTTCAGGGAAAACAGGCTTGGCCTTAGATCCTTGCGCAGCTATTCAAGTTCCGATTGAGTTGTTGGACGGGGAGGAGCAAAGAATTATTTTCAGACTTGGTGCCGGAAAAGATGCCAACGAGGCAAGCCGAATCGTACACCAATTTCGCGGAAGCGAAGTTGCAGACGAATCATTAGAAAAAGTAAGAAAATACTGGACACAAACGGTAGGTACCTTGCAAGTAGAAACCCCCGATATGGCGATTAACATGATGGCCAATGGATGGCTCACGTATCAAACACTGTCATCACGGCTTTGGGGTCGCAGTGGGTTTTACCAATCAGGAGGTGCTTTTGGTTTCAGAGACCAATTGCAGGATGTGTTGTCGCTTCTCTATGCGGCACCTGAGCTTGCGCGTAAACAAATTTTATTGAGTGCATCCCGTCAATTTAAAGAAGGAGATGTACAACATTGGTGGCATCCACCGGTTGGAAGAGGCGTGCGCACCAGAATCTCAGATGATTTTCTATGGTTGCCGCTGGTAACTGCTCGCTATGTGTTGCATACAGGAGATAGAGAAATACTCAATGAAACAGTATCTTTTCTTGAGGGGCGTCCGCTCAATCCTGATGAAGAATCTTATTTTGATCTTCCATTTGTCTCTGGCACATCGGCTTCGCTTTACGAGCATTGTGTACGCGCAATTAAACACGCATGGAGATTTGGAGAACATGGACTACCTCTTATTGGAACAGGAGATTGGAATGATGGCTATGATAAAGTAGGGAATCATGGCAAAGGAGAAAGTGTGTGGATGGGATTTTTTCTGTATGATATTCTGATTCAATTTGGAGAGACGGCCCGCTTAAATAATGATTCAGCTTTTGCCGATGAATGTAATCATCAGGCAAAGCAACTAAAGGAAAATATAGAGAGAAATGCTTGGGATGGAAAATGGTATAAGCGTGCGTGGTTTGATAATGGAACACCACTAGGTTCTTCTGTGAATGAAGAATGTAAAATTGATTCGATTGCACAAAGCTGGTCGGTGCTTTCAGAAGTTGCTGATTCAAATCGTGAACACGAGGCCATGGAATCGGCCTACCAACAACTTGTACAAAAAGATGTTGGAATTATTAAACTATTAGCACCTCCATTTGATAAGTCTGCGCTAAACCCCGGTTATATAAAAGGATACGTGCCGGGCGTAAGAGAAAACGGTGGACAATACACGCATGCTGCGGTGTGGCTGATTATGGCCTTTGCCAAATTGGGCGATAAAAAGCGCGTGTGGGAATTGCTGAAGATGATCAACCCAATCAACCATGGCAATACACTAGAGACCATTGCTACTTATAAAGTAGAACCTTATGTGTTGGCGGCTGATGTATATGCAGGCACACAACATGCAGGGCGCGGAGGTTGGACTTGGTATACCGGATCAGCAGGATGGTTGTATCGTCTTATCATCGAATCGTTTCTTGGGGTTGAACAGCAAGGGGATAAATTGAAAGTGAACCCTTGCATTCCTGAGGAATGGAAGTCATTCAAAGTACGCTTTCGTTATAAAGAGACGGTTTATGATATCGAAGTTACCCAAACGAAGACTGCAGAAGAAATGAGTATTACGGTAGATGATGTGAAGCAGAAGGAAAATTGGATACCACTCATGGACGATGGGGTAGCGCACCATGTTCAAATTATTGCTAAGGCATAAAAAAGACCCTGAAATCACTTTCAAGGTCTTTTCTTTTTTGTTTGGCTTTGCCTTCTCGCTTAAGTTAAACTTGGCTCGAATTCTCGCCAACAAAAAATCCCGCTTTCGCGGGACTTTGCTTTGGTTTGCAGAGGAGGAGGGTGTTTTAATCATCTCCTAATGTGTTGATAATCAATATGTCTTATCGCTTCTGATCTTAGTGGCACCTCGTTTGGCACCTTCTTTTTGTGATCAAAATCGTTCGTTCTCTATGAGATAAAAATACAAAATTTCGATGATACTAGTACCAAATTTGAACAGGTTTATACGGTTAAAAATGAAGTTACTTGTTCATATTTTAATCCGGTGTAAGAGCAGAATTCATCAATGCTCACAAGCTGATGATCTTCTTTTTTGAAATGATCTTTGATACGTCTGATCAATAACCTACCATGACGCTCACTCTTGCCCGTGATGCGTTGAATATCTTTTGGGTAGATAATAATCCTATTGACTTTCATACACTATCTATACTTCATCCTTGCCTTATCCTGGGCAAAGCTCTGCACTTAAAGTAAATCATTTTTGGAAATAACGGAAGAATAACGCGCAAGTGTTCACCCGCGGAAGTGCTTCTTATGTCTTGATGATTCCATCGAATAAGTTTGGCCATTGTTGCAACAACGGCTTAACCAGACTGTGCCGTGAACAGGTTGGACAACTAATATTTTAAACTATGGCAAGACAAAAAGGTATTATCAAATTACAAGGACAAATGGGAGGAGTATCCTTCTACAAGTCTCAGCAAGATGGATTTCTTGCGCGCGAAAAAGGAGGCGTTGATGCAGACCGCATTAAGAATGATCCCAACTTTGAGCGCACACGTGAGAACGGTGCAGAGTTCGGACGCGCTGGCGCGGCCGGCAAGCTGTTGAGAACCGCATTGCGTGCATTGCTTATCAACATCTCAGATAGCCGGATGACCAGTCGGTTGACGCGTGAGATGGTGAAAGTCATCCAGGCAGATGCCACTAACGTACGCGGACAGCGTAATGTGATCGATGGAGAAGCGGAGTTGCTGAATGGCTTTGAGTTCAACCTTGACGGGAAGCTTGGCAGTACATTTTTTGCTCCGTTCACTCCAACCATTGATCGTCCTTCTGGCAATCTCTCGGTTGAGGTTCCAGATTATATCCCTGGTAACATGATCGGAGCACCACAAGGTGCGACTCATTTCCGGTTGATCGCAGCAGGTGTTGAAGTTGACTTTGAAGCGGGAAGCTATGTGGTAACTACTTCTGCAACTCCTGAAGTGGTGCTTGGTCCACAAACTGAAGCAGCGTTGACCTTGACCAATGCAGTAACACCTGCCAGCACGAAACCGCTCTTTGCAGCCTTCGGTATTGAATTCCTGCAGTTCGTCAATGGCGCTTACTACCCATTGAAGAACGGAGTTTATAACGCTTTAGCGTTAGTGGCTGTTGACGGTGGCGTGTAATGGAACTGGAGTTATTCAGGACTTATGACCCTGAAGGAACCAATGGGGAACTCAAGCTCGTGGTGTGCAACACCATCGAGCTCCCCTGGCTCCAGAATCAGCGGAATGTTTCCTGCATTCCTGAAGGAAGGTACGAGCTTCGGAAGCGATTCATAAAAAAGTTTGGGTTGCACTTGTTGGTTGTGGATGTGCCGGATAGAAGCTGGATACTTATCCATCCTGCCAATGACGCAAAGACTCAACTGAAAGGGTGCATCGCACCCGTCACTCAGTTGACCGGACCAGGTAAGGGAAGTGAATCGCGCTTAGCGAATGAAAAGCTTAAAGCACTTTTGCTGGAAGCTTTGGAACGAAAGGAGAAAGTATTTATCACCATAAAATCAAAGTGATCATGAAATTAGTAGAAAGATTAAAAGCACCTACTCCGAAATTCTTTCGAGTGTTGCGAAATATTGGACTCGCGCTGGCTGCTGCCGGTGGTGCGTTGCTCACGGCTCCCATTGCTTTACCGGTCGCGGTTATAACCGTGGCTGGATATATCACGGTGGCCGGTGGTGTTATCACGGCAGTGAGTCAGACAGCTGTGGACGGTGAAAAGGATTGCAAAGATGACGACTCATAGCAACCATGGCGGTACCGTGGCCGGGACGGCCGGAGGTACCCTCCTCACGATCTTCGCGAATATTCATTCGGAGGATATTGTAAAGACTGCGGTGTTGGCGTGTATCGGAGCGGTAGTCAGTTTTACAATCTCCATAGCGATGAAGTGGATCTCGAAGAAAATGAGAAGATCATCGAACTAATTTCCACCTACGCTAAGGCTTCGGTGGATAAACAGAATCCTGATGTTGCAGTCAGGATTCTTTTTTTTTACACCATCCCAAGAATATGCTGACAAAGAAAAAGGAAAAAAAGAAAGCTAACCTACTTGGAGGGCGTGGCAAGCAAAGCAAGGAGGAACGGAATAAATGGCATGTGTGGAGGCAGTGGGTTTATGCCGTAGTTCCTTGCTTTGCTTATAGGGCTGGCTGTGAAAGCCCGACTATCTTTGCGACCTTTTTGACTTTTGAACCCGGCTACAAAAAAGAGCCCCCTAAAAAGGGAGCTCTGAAATGCCAACCTCAAGCCAGAAAACCCGAAGCCAAACCTCACGTGCACTGCACGTGACTGTACGATAGAACATAAAGGGGCGAACCCACTTGCAC
>JAGPBO010000096.1 GCA_018063305.1 Cyclobacteriaceae bacterium | reverse complement strand
CCTGGAGGGCGATGCGCTTAGAAAAGCCCGCACCGTTATGTCAGGAAAAACTCCGATGACTGTTACGTACGATACAAGCGAAGAGAGCAATCAAAATTTGGGTATTGGGTTAGGCTGCAACGGTATTATTGATGTACTCATTGAGCCTGTTGCTTCAGATGACCTGAATAATCCCATCGCCCAGTTCAATTCAGTAATCAACACAAAAGAACCCTTGGCCTTGGCTACTATTTTTAATGGCCCTGGCATTGCCGAAAAACTTTTTATAACCAGTTCGAATACGCTAAGCAATCAGTTTTCAAACCCGGCATTAACAAAACTTGTTTCTGCCGATTTATTAAAACTCTTTGATTCGAAACAATCCAGAGCTATAAACTACACCGTGTCCGGTCTTTCCTATGAGGTGTTTGTTGAGCTGGTCCAGCCTTCGTTATCCTTAATAATTTTTGGTGGGGGATTCGATGCGAGGCCCGTGAGCGAATTAGCGAAATCACTCGGTTGGAATGTTTCGGTTACTGACGAGTGCGTGGCCCACATTGCTCCTATTTTTTTTCCAACTGCTGATAAACTTTCGCTTTGCCAGCGGGAATTTATCGATCGCGATTTTAAAATCGATCCTTACACAGCCTGCGTATTGATGTCGCACAACTATGAATATGATCGTGATGTGTTAAAAAAACTCCTGGATACAACTACCCCCTACATTGGTATTTTAGGTCCGCGCAAGCGCTTTGATAAAATGCAGCAGGATTTTCAAAAACTTAATATCAAACTTTCTAATTTTGATTTTCAGCGCATCCATTCGCCTATTGGCTTGGATATCGGGGCTGAGGCACCTGACGAAATCGCTTTGTCAATTATTTCTGAGATTCAAAGTAAGTTCACCAACCGTGCAGGCGGATTTCTTAAAAATCTGGACGGCCCTATTCATCAACGGGACCCCAACACCGATCAGGTATTTAAGCAAACCTATAGAGAGGTATTGGACGTAACGAAATAGTTTCTTTTAAAACTACTCTGGTTTAAGAATTTTAAAGCAAAAAATTCCACGATGAAGTTTTCACTTTCATAAACTATAAATACGTTGAACGCAAAAGGCATTTCCATCCTGATTTTAGCAGCAGGCAACTCGTCCCGGTTGGGGCAATCCAAACAATTAGTACCCATACAAGGCGAACCGTTGTTATTAAAATCGGTACGCGAAGCCATGGGTGCTCAGGCTGAAAGTATCGTTGTTGTACTTGGCGCTCAGGCTGAAGTTCATAAAAAAATTATTGATACGCTGCCCGTTGAAATAGTCATTAATACGAATTGGGAAAGGGGAATTGGAAGTTCCCTGAAGGTTGGGTTAAAAAATTTGACTGACCGATTCCCTGAAACGGAAGCTGTGCTAATCATGGTGTGTGATCAACCTTATCTCACAACAGAGCATTTAAGAAACATAGTCGCAACTTATAAAAATACCCATGCTGAAGTTGTAACCTCATTTTATAACCAAACCAAAGGTGTTCCTACCCTATTTAAAAACAGTCTGTTTTCAAAACTAATGCAACTGAACGATACACAAGGCGCCCGAAAAATAATTCAGACTTTCAAAGGATCCATAATCGATGTTCCTTTTGATAAAGGGGAGATCGATTTAGATACTCCGGACGATCTTAGGCATCCGGTGTAGTTGCCCTCAAATCCGACAAACGGTAAGTGTTTCCGACTGTCGTTTCTAAAAACTTTTCAAATCATTTATAAGCATATACCTTTGTAGGGTGATACGTGGTGCTGCGATTTTAATTCTGATCTTTTCCGGTTTCGTTTGTCAGGCCGATTCATTTTCTATATTTGAAGAGAATGGAAAGGTGGGTATCAGAAACCAAAAGGGGGATGTTTTAGTCCCGGCAGCCTTTGAAGCCCTTGGCTGGTCCGATGGTAGTTTTTCCGTAATAGGAAATGTTACCGGTTATCGACAAAACAACCATTGGGGCATTCTTAATCTTAAAAAAGAATTTATTACTCAAGCAACTTATGAGTCGCTGGTCTATGCCGGTGCCGAATATGTGATTGCTCGAAAGAAAATTAACCCCTCGCAAACCAAAGCCGGTTGCTTGAATCTAAAAGGAGAAATAAAAATTCCTTTTCAGTATGATGGCATAAGTATCCACGGGCTTCGGGCTATTGTTTTCAATCTAAATAATGCCAGCTATCACTACGGCCTTACCGATTTAGAAAACCGCCTGATCATTCCTGTGGTTTATAAACGAATTCTTCCTTTGGGCACATTACGCTATGCGGTTGAAAATGATTTGGGAAAATTTGCGCTTTACAGAGAAGATGGGCGTGCCATTACAGATTTTAAAATTGACTCAATTGCCACTTTTGATAAGAGCAGAGCTATTATTTATCAAAACTTAAATCAAGGATTACTCGATCGGGATGGCAACATTCTGGTTGAGCCTGCTTACCAATCCATAAAGTTATTGGATGGAGATCGGGCTCAGGTGCTTGCCCATCATGAATGGTTTTTGCTAACGGAAAAAAATCAGGTTCAACGCACAGTAAAGGCAGAAGACTTGGTGCCGATTGACGGCAAAACAATTTATCGTTACTCAAACAAATTCGGAATTCTTGATTTGGCAATGAATGTAGTGCTTCCCGCTCAATATGATAATATCAAATCCATTCAGAACGATCAACTCCTTGCGCGCAAGGTAAATAAGGTCGGAATTATCGATTCTAAAAATAATATTATTGTTCCATTTGTTTACGATTCGCTTAGAGTTGAAAATAATAATGTGTTGGCCTTACGAAAAACAGAGGGTTGGTTTTTGACCAATAGGGAGCAAACCTTCCGGTCTCAAAAAAATTATCAGCAAATTGAAAGTCAGCAGGCGGGCATTTATCCAGTAAAAAATAATGGCTATTGGGGTGCATTAAATGAAAATGGAATTGAAACCATCCACTGCATATTCGATTCATTGCTGAATATTTCTGATACTCAGATTATAGTACGATTTAAAAATCAGTTCGGCATTATCAGCAAAACAGAAGACTGGTTGGTGCCGCCCCAACCCTATCCCTTACAACTGGTTAATGACTCCTGCTATTTGCAATTGCAGCCACAAAATAAATTCCTCAAAAAATTCAAGGGTGAAGTAATTTATTTTACTGACAATACTCTGTGCTTTAAAAAAGACGTTTGGGAAGAACACTTACCCGATGGAACTTTAAAGACACTTGACTACCAAGGTCGTATTCTTAGCCGGATCGATCCTCCACAACTTGATAAGTTGGAAAAAATCTTTCCTGAACAGGAGGGCATGCGAGGAATAAAGCGTGACGGAAAATATGGATTCATTGATTCGCGGGGTCGTTTGCGCATCGCCAATCGTTATGATGGTATTGGCGAGTTTCATGAGGGTATGGCGCCAGTTAAATTAATTGGAAAGTGGGGATTTCTGAATCAACAAGATCAGATTGTTATTAATCCAAACTTTGAGTCGGTAGAAAGTTTTAACAATGGGCTTTCGATTGTTCGCAAGAGTGGAAAGGCTGGAGTTATTAACAAGGATGGAAAATTTATTCTGAATCCCAACTATGATTCCATAGCTCAGCAGGTTAATCTGAAATTAAGATTATATCAAAATAGATTAATCGGTTTAGCCGATAACCAAGGAAATATTTTGATTGAACCCCGCTTTGAAAAATTGGAAGAATTGGAAAATGGGTTTGTTATCGTTGGTCGTGATAGTAAATATGGATTGATTTCAATACACGGACTCAGTGTTATTCCACTTATTTACGATAAACTTACTTTTGATGTAAGTCGCAATCAATACCTGGCTTTTAAAAAATCGGAGTGGAGGGATTTGAATCTCGATAAATAAAAAAGGCTGACCCTAATCTGAGTCAGCCTCTCTAAAATAAATATTTTAAGAATTAGCTCTTAGGGTTTGCTCCCGATTTCTCAGATCCAGAAACGGATTGTCTCATATCCGTATCGGCCTGAATGTTTTGCATTTTATAATAATCCATTACACCCAAATTTCCTTTAACAAAAGCCTCCGCGATAGCTTTCGGAATTTCAGCCTCCGCTTGTATTACGTTGGCGCGAGCTTCTTGGGCTTTAGCAATCATCTCTTGTTCTAATGCAACAGCCATTGCTCTGCGTTCTTCGGCACGTGCTTCAGCAACTTTTAAGTCGGCAGAAGCCTGATCGATTTGAAGTTTGGCACCAATGTTTGCACCAACATCCACATCGGCAATATCAATGGAAAGAATTTCAAACGCTGTTCCCGCATCCAATCCGCGCGAAAGCACGAGTTTGGAAATCTTATCGGGGTTAGCTAATACTTCTTTGTGCGATTTTGCTGAACCGATAGAAGTTACAATACCTTCGCCAACACGAGCCAGAATAGTATCTTCACCGGCACCACCAACAAGTTGAGCGATGCTTGCACGCACCGTTACTCTTGCCACGGCTATCAACTGAATACCATCAGCTGCAACCGCTGCCACTTTAGGTGTGGTAATCACTTTTGGATTAACTGAAATCTGAACCGCCTCAAATACATCGCGACCCGCCAGATTAATGGCCGTAGCTTGTTTAAATGTCAAATTGATATTTGCTTTCTCTGCCGAGATCAATGCGCGAATTACGTTAGGCACATCGCCACCCGCCAGGTAGTGAGTTTCTAATTCATTTGTAGTAACATGCAAACCCGCTTTGGTTGCTGTGATTGATGCGTTAATTATTACACTAGGCGGAACTTTTCTGATTCTCATTAAAATGAGATCAAAAATGGTGACTTTGACTCCAGAAATAATGGCGGTGAACCATAGTCCTACTGGAACATAATACATGATGATAAAGAAGAGAACAATGCCTCCGAAGATAAAAACCAATAAAAGTATATCCATAAATTAATTTATTTGTTCAACAATAATTTGATTCGAAATAATTTTTAATACCCGAATGTGACTTCCGCTGTCCAGGTAATCACCCAGCGTTTTAACTTCATAAATTCTGTCTCCTAAATTGGCTTTACCGATGGGCCTCAAAGCCGAAGTGGTTTGGCCTTCCATGCCCACAGTCAACGAATCAAGCTCACCTTCATTGACTTTACTGTCAATGGACGACTTCAGTGAAAACCTACCCCAGACATTAGTCTTAAAAGAATAATATAAAATTAAACCTGAAACAGCTGCCGAAACTCCTACGGTAATCCAGCCGGTTTCGCTTCCAAAATAGCTAAAGCTGAGTACTACTCCCCCAACAAGAAAAACAAATCCAAGGATACCAACAATAGTAGTACCGGGCACAAAAATAATTTCTGCGATGATCAGAAAAAGACCAAAGAGAATCAATGAAATAACAGTTATCCACTCTACCACGCAACAAAAATTTTGATATTTTCCAGATTACAACTCATAAAGATAGTCAATTTTAAGGTCGCTTATTTTTATTCTGATTTTTTAATATTTTAATAGGCACGGGCAAACAAAACCCGCATATCCGATGCCTTTCCGGAAAAAACACAAACACCGGTTTCTGGTTTAGCATCCAACGGAATACAACGAATCGTAGCCTTGGTTTGCTCCTTTATAGCGGCTTCCGTTTCAGGGGTGCCATCCCAATGCGCAGAAATAAAACCACCTTTTTCGTCCAGTACTTTTTTAAACTCATCAAAGGAATTAACCGGTGTGATCATGGCTTCACGAAAAGCATGCGCCTTTTTATAAATATTTTCCTGAATGTTATCTAATAATCCTGGAATCGCAGAAACAATAGAATCTATCGGCATCACTTGTTTTTCTTTTGTATCTCTTCGTGCTACTTCTACCGTTCTGTTATCCAAATCGCGCGGGCCAATAGCTATTCGAACCGGCACTCCCTTTAATTCGTATTCTGCAAATTTAAATCCGGGCTTATGGGTATCTCGATTATCAAACTTTATAGAGAACCCAAGCTTGCGCAATTCTTTGGCAATGCGTTCAGCCTGTTCGGATACGCGGGCAAGCTCCTCTTCATTTTTGAAAATTGGAATAATCACCACGTGAATCGGTGCCAGTTTAGGTGGCAAAACCAGTCCATCATCATCTGAATGCGCCATGATAAGAGCACCGATTAATCGGGTACTAACCCCCCACGAGGTGCCCCAGACTTTCTCAAGCTTTCCTTCCTTATTGGTAAACTGCACATCAAATGCATTAGCAAAATTCTGACCTAAAAAATGTGAAGTCCCTGCTTGTAAGGCTTTGCCATCTTGCATCATAGCCTCAATACAATACGTATCAATAGCTCCAGGAAACCGTTCACCATCCGATTTTTTTCCTTTGATTACGGGCATGGCCATAAACGTCTCTGCAAATTCGGCATACACGTTCAGCATTTGCTCGGTCTCCTCAATAGCCTCTTTCGCAGTGGCATGAGCAGTGTGCCCTTCCTGCCAAAGAAATTCTGCTGTGCGTAAAAAAAGGCGAGTACGCATTTCCCAGCGCACCACATTTGCCCATTGGTTAATTAATAGCGGTAAATCGCGATAGGATTGAACCCAACGCTTATAGGTACTCCAGATAATGGCCTCACTGGTTGGGCGTACCACCAGCTCTTCATCGAGTTTAGCTGCGGGATCGACCATTAGCTTTCCTTTTCTTTCAGGATCAGCCTTTAACCTATAATGCGTTACGATTGCACACTCTTTGGCAAACCCTTCTGCATTCTTTTCTTCTGCCTCAAACATACTTTTAGGAACAAAGAGCGGAAAATAGGCATTCACATGTCCGGTGTCCTTAAACATCTTATCCAATGCTTGCTGCATTTTTTCCCAAATGCTATAACCATAAGGCTTAATCACCATGCATCCGCGCACATCTGAGTTTTCGGCCAGATCAGCCTTTTTTACTAAATCGATGTACCATTGTGCATAATCTTCACTGCGGCTTGTAATCTCTTTTCCCATCTAGAATCAGTCGTAAAAATTTCGTAAATTTGAATAGTTTGGCAAATATAGAAGAGGAATGGGTGCCTCGTTCCTTACAGGTAGAAATTTTAACTCTCTAATTGGCATAACTACCAAAGCCAAAAACGCTTGAGTAGCACGTTTTTAGAGTTAAACTTGTTGTAGAGATATACCCGAAAGAGTCGGGCAAACGTTATAAAGGGTGTTGGATTAAATTAAACTGTTATGAAAACCAAATTCACTTTCTTAAGCATACTATCAGTATTCGTAGTGTTTGGAGCGGTTGCTCAGGGTGTTGAGTATGATGATGTGTATTTCCGATCAAAGGACCGGGTTGTTTTGGCAGCATCAAAACGAATACCGGTGCGTCAATCTTCCAAAGATATGGAAGTGGTTTCTACCCTTAATCCTACGGATAGCTATTCCGCGCGAAATGTAAATCCTGAATATTTATCACAATCAACACTTAATCCTAATCCTTCTGCTACCAGTGAGGCGGCCGCGTACTTTGTTCCAAACTATATGCCCGCCAGCGTGAATCAGAATATTAAAAAGAGTTCAGATTATTCTAATTACAGCAACACTCCTTATGGAGGTTCATCTCTTTATAATCCCTATTATGGAAATAGCTGCATGTCGTGTTATGGAGGTATGGGTTCGTATGGCAGTCTTTACTCCCCTTATGGCAATCCTTATGGATATAGTGGCTTGTCCATGTCAATGGGATTGGGATATGGTTCCATGGGCATGGGGTCTATGTATGGCATGAGTCCTTGGAGTATGGGCTATGGAATGGGGATGAATTACGGAATGGGGATGGGTATGAACTATGGCATGGGCTATGGTGGTTATGGTTACAATTCAGGTTTCTATCAACCCCGGATTATAGTTACTGGCGGTGACACAAATGGTTCAGGTACGGTTTATGGAAAACGTTCGTCCCGCAGCAGCGAGTTGAATAATGTTGTTACAACGGGTAACCGTCAATCAACCTACGTTGATACGCGGGGTTCATCGGGTCGTGTTTCTGGAAATGAAAGCAATGCAAATGCAGGAAGTTATTATCAACGGGGCTGGAGAGCCAATCCAGAAACAAATACTCGTTTATCTTCGGGCACTACTTCTAATCCATGGCAGCAGAATAGAAATAATAATGGCAATAACTCCTGGATGAATAACTCAGGCAATTCACGATCATCCAATTGGTCGGATACAAATAGAGGTGGCTCAAATATGGGTGCGATCGGTGGCCGCAGCAGTGGTAGCAGTTCCGGAGGCGGAAGTTCATCAGGTGTAAGGCACGGCAGAAACTAGAAGTTAAATAAAATCAACTGTTTACTAGGTATGAGGAATTGGGGCAACGTGCTCATTGGAATTATCATGCTCTCGCCAATAGTGGCAGGTGCGCAAAGTTTTTCTGAAACAGCTCTTCTTTTTAGCCGAACCACTCCGGGGGGTAGCGCCCGTGTACTAGGAATGGGAGGTGCCCAGATTAGCCTGGGTGGAGACTATAGTTCTGCTTACTCCAATCCAGCGGGATTGGGAATGTTCAATCGTTCGGAGTTTGCATTTTCCTTTGGCTACAACTCGGCCCGTAGCCAGGCATCCTATTTAAACAATACAACTTCTGAAACTAAAAATAATTTTCACGTACCAGGATTTGGTCTTGTCTTTCACAAAGATTTTAGTCAAAAAAAATTATTGAGCGGTACCTTTGGCATTACCTACAACCGTATAAATAACTTTAATAAAAATTTTGGCTATCAAGGCACAAACTCAAACAATTCAATTGTTGATTACTTTATTGAAGATGCCACCGGCCAGCAACCGAACTCCTTTTTAAAAGGGGGTGGCAATTTTAATTCCCCAACAGGATTGGCATACAATAACTATCTGATAGAAGACTCTACTTTTGTTGACCCTGCTGCCTCACCAGTTCACTACTTATCGGTACTCGGAACCTATCCTTCAAACCCTAATGATATTCGCACCGTCCTTCAGCATGAAGAGGTCAGAACCTCAGGATCTCAAAATCAATGGAGTTTATCGTACGGAATCAATTTTTCAGACAAAATATTTTTTGGAGCTGGTTTGGGCATAACCTCTTTACGATTTAAAGCCAACAAGACATATCGCGAATCTGATTTTAACTTTGTGCTTGACCCCTCTTTCAATCCACTCGATAATCTTGTGCTTGAGGAACAAATAGAAATTAATGGTACCGGAATCAATGGAACCTTTGGTCTTATTGTGCGACCGATTGATATGATTCAAATAGGGATTTCATACCTCACGCCAACGTTTAATAGTATAACCGACATCTATCATACTTCGTTAACAACACAATGGAACAATTTCGATTATTTTGGTGATGGAACCTTTATCTCTAATGTGAGCGAAGAAAGTGAAGACGTTATCTCTGAATATAATTTAAAAACTCCCGCCAAACTTAACATTGGTGCATCAGTATTTATTGGAACGTCTGGCTTTATTACGGCCGATGTGGAGGTGATTAATTATTCTGGCGCCACGTATAGTTCTGATATTTCTGGAATTACATTTAATTCAGAAAATAAGGAGATAAATGAATTGTATCAATCTACGGTGAACTATCGGGTAGGTGGCGAATATCGGTACAACAACTGGCGTGCAAGAGCCGGATACGCCTACATGCCCGATCCCCTTAAGTCAGAACAAAATGGTATTAATCGAAAGTTAAATTCATTCTCTACCGGACTGGGCTATCGCAATAAAAAATTCTATACCGATCTGGCTATCGTCTTCACCCAAGGAAAGAACTCCTATCGTCCCTATTCTATAAACTCCGTTGATAGTCCACTGGTTACACTTACTAATAAGGGTACCCTGGGCGTACTTACAGTGGGTATTCCCTTTTAGCTTTTACTTACTGCTTTCACAATTTCATCCAACAGGATCACTTCACCGGAGAGGCTCGCTTGCGCTTGACGATAAAACGGAATGCGCTGCGACCGAAGGAATTCAATCTGATCTTTTAACTCTTCCGGATGTACACCAGAAAACAAAGGGCGTTCCTCCAACGCACTTTTAAGAATACGATTAGCTATTTCGGTGGCCGGAACATCTAAAAAAATAGTGAACCCATTCTTGTTCATGTAAACCATATTATCAAAAAATATCGGAGTGCCCCCACCCGTAGCCATTACAAAACTAGCAGGCCCTTCGCTCAATCGTTGTAAACTTTCTGATTCTTCCTTACGGAAAAACAATTCCCCGTATCTTTTAAAAATAGATTTTACAGGAAGACCTACAGATTTTTCGATCTCGGTATCCAGATCAAAAAAAGCAATCGACAATTTTTCGGCAAGCTGTTTCCCTAAGGTTGATTTTCCACATCCCGGAAGACCGACTAAAAATATTTTCATTTTAATAAATCCAATACTTCGCTTGCCGTAGGGGTATCGTTATAATGCCAATTACCCCGTACAGTACCATTTTGCCACAAAGCAATGCCTGGGTTTGATCGAAGGATTGTCTTTAACACCGTAGCATCGGCAAAGTAATATGGTATCGCCAATTGATGCTCATGTCTAAAGTTTTCCATAGCCTCTGCACCCGATGAAGTGAGCACGAAGCATTCTACCTTTCCTTCTAACTCTTTTGTTAAGGTACGAATGGCCACAATATTGGTGACAGACGCTTTACTCACATCATAGATAACGACTAATAACCTATTTCCTTCAAAGGTATAGGAGGTCATATCCTCTCCTTCAGGACTACTTACAGAGTAATCGGTAATCTTCGGCTTAACTTTATCTTCATTCAAAATATGCGATGAAACATATTTGTAACCATCATCGGCTGACAGAAATTTAGTGTCACGGACCTCCTTGCCCTCCTTTTCAAAAATGTATTCGATTATAGGTTGCTCGGGCGCAATCATTTGTTGAGGTATATTGTTGCCAATTCTGTAAGCACGAAAATCAATAAAAGGTAAATGCCGAATTGCGTAAATCCCAATAATCAAAGAAAGTGTAGCCATCGCTATAACGGCAGCGTTTCCTATTTGATTACGGAAAAGTGGCTTGTAATTTTTACGATACCAGAATATATGAAGTACAAAAACCATTAAAACAATATCCTTGGTAAACGACTCCCAAGGAGTAAGTTTAATAGCATCGCCAAAACAGCCGCAATCTGTTACTTTGTTAAAATAAGCTGAGTAAAAAGTAAGAAAGGTAAAGAAGGTCATCATGAGCAACAGCAACCATGCTGTGAGGTTCATCCGCCAGTAAATTAAAATTGCCACACCCAATACCAGTTCGAGTATGATCATGATCATCGCGATTTCTAACGCCCAAGGGATGAAGTAATGAAAGAAAGACCCGAAGTCGGCTGTGAATACTTCAAAGTATTCTTCCATTTTTATTTGAGTGCCGATAGGGTCATTCAATTTGATGAGGCCTGAAAAAATCAAAAGACCGCCAACAAAAAATCGAGAGAACGGATCAACGTATTTATTAATCATCATGCTTGTTTCTGGTTAGAATCTTGTTTGTTTAATAAAATGAGACAAAAAACAGAATAATTAATCATATCCTGATAGTTTGCTTTTACTCCCTCGCTGGAAAGTGTTTTTCCCTTGTTATCTTCTATTTGCTTTACGCGGAGAAGTTTCATTAAGATAATATCCGTCATTGAGCTTACCCGCATATCGCGCCAAGCCTCGGCATAGTCGTGATTTTTATTTTGCAATAAATCAAATGTCTCGTTAACTGCTTCTGTATAAAAGGGTTCTAACTCGGCATACGATAAATCTATTTTTTCCGAATCCTTTAATTTGATTTGGATCATCGCCATGATACAGTAATTAATAATGCCTACAAAGTCATCTTGAATGGGGTCATCCACTTTTTGTACACCCTTTTCCTGAATGCTGCGGATACGCTGTGCTTTGATGTATATCTGATCGGTGATGGAGGAAAGACGCAGTACACGCCAGGCGGTTCCATAATCGTGTGTCTTACGGGCAAATAATGCTTGGCAGGTGGCTATCACCTCTTTATATTCGTGGGCAGTTTTCTCATTCATATACGGTGCAAAGTAAATTATTTTCAGCCAACAAAACACTTAACGTTCAGAGTAAGATCGTTGATCTCAGTACGCCCAAAGTTATGGGCATCCTCAACGTAACTCCGGATAGTTTTTATGATGGTGGAAAATTCGTTAATGACGGCAGTGTAGTTAAGCAGGTCGAAAAAATGCTTGCCGAAGGAGCTGATTTTATTGATGTGGGTGGTTATTCATCACGCCCCGATGCGGATGATATCACCGTAGCTGAAGAAATGACTCGGATTATTCCTGTTGTTAAAATTTTGTTAAAAGAATTTCCTTCAGTAATAATCTCCATTGATACGTTTCGGTCAGCCGTAGCCAAGGCAGCTATTGACTGCGGTGCCGCTTTGGTAAATGATATTTCGGCTGGCGAGTTAGACGGGGCTATGATTGAAACAGTTGCTGCTTTGCAGGTTCCGTACATCGCCATGCACATGCAAGGCACACCAAAAACAATGACTCAATTTACAAGCTATACAAATCTGACAAAAGAAATCATTGACTACTTCCATCATAAGATTTTTCAACTCCAATCTGCAGGAGTAAAAGATATAATCATCGATCCGGGTTTCGGATTTGCCAAGACGGTGGATCAGAATTTTGAGCTACTGAATAAACTTGATCACCTACAAATTTTTGAAAACCCAGTACTTGTCGGGCTTTCGCGAAAATCGATGATTTGGCGAACCTTAAAAACAAACCCCGAGTCAGCATTAAACGGAACTACTGTATTAAATACCCTTGCCTTATTAAAGGGTGCATCTATTTTACGTGTACATGATGTGAAAGAAGCCAAGGAGGTTATTCAGTTGATGCATCATCTTTAAAATCCAAATAGCCAAACAGTTTCATTACCTTTGTTGGATGATTCTTGCCTTCAAAATAGGGTTTCTGGAAGTAAGTTGGGTGGATCTGATTGATATAGGCCTGGTGTCCATTCTGCTTTATCAGGTTTACAAATTGATTCGTGGAAGTCTGGCGGTTAACATCTTCCTTGGTATTCTCGCCCTTTACCTAATTTATTTGATCGTGCGCGCTGCCCAGATGGAATTACTGGCAACCATCTTAGGCCAGTTTATGGGTGTTGGCGTGTTAGCCATGATTATTTTATTTCAACCAGAGATTCGAAAATTTCTGTTACTGATTGGGCGATCCACGGAAATAAATCGGGATAATATTTTTAAGGGTTTTACGAATTGGGGTGGCGAACATCATGACGATTTCGATATTCATGAACTTATGGATGCAGTAAAAACATTAAAAGCCTCGCACACCGGAGCTTTAATTGTTTTCTCAAGAGATATTGAGTTAAGATTTTATCTAGAAACGGGCGATCCGCTGGATGCTAAAGTTAATAGGCGCTTATTGATTTCTATTTTTAACAAGCACAGTCCGTTGCATGATGGCG
>JAGPBO010000095.1 GCA_018063305.1 Cyclobacteriaceae bacterium | reverse complement strand
AGAAATAAAACTCAATCCAAGATCAACATCAAGCGAAAGTTGAGGCCTGAACTCTTTCCACTCGTGTCAAAACGATCGAGTGTGATAAAGCGTTGGTTTACTCCGAATTGTACTTTTTGAGTTAACCACCAATTAGCACCTATGGAAAACGTACGCATATCTCCACCCGCAATGTTTGCTTGGTTCATTTGAATCATCGAATACCGAACTCCTACTTCGAGTGCACCCCAGGCTTTGTAACCAATGGGTTTTGAAACAGGAACAGGATCAAAAATGCCACTGCGTTTTCTATATGGTCTCATCTCGCCCGTCACCACCCACGACCCACTAATATTATAACCAAATGGATTTGAATCTCCGTCAGTAGCAGAGGAGATCTTGTTACCAATAAACTCAAAGCCTAACAGATAAGGGCCCTTTCTCCAATAGGCTTCTAGGTCGTACGTTATAAAATTATCTGCACTGATCTTAGCCGTTTCAATAAAAACAGGTGAAAGAAAAAATTCTGCCTCAGTCTTTCCTTTCACGGGTAGTTTTGCATTAGAGTATCGAAGTCCTGCACCCAGGTGAAGCAAATTACTTTCGTCTTTTGATAGATAAGGAACTCCCGTAATACGGCCCGTTACCTGGGTAGGCGTTGCGGCAAACGTAGTGTCTGATTCTATCCAGTTTCTGAATACACCAGCTGCCCAGGTGGCACGTTGGTTGGCGACTGTACCATTGAGCAAGGCTCCCACATTCCGAGCCGGGAGGAAAGCATCGGCCGCTGCTTGTCGCTCTTGCCAGGGCAAAAAAAGTAACGTGGTGAGTCGCTCCATAGAAATAGGTTCCTTCTGCTTGCCCACACTTAGTGTAATGTTTGAAGGTAATGGAATATCAACACGCAAATCATATAGCATAAGGGAATTGTCTGTTTTGGAATCGTAACCCCTGTCAAATGTATTGTTGGTAAAGAAGACTGTGTATACCCACGGTTTTTTGAATTTGAATGTCCCAATAAGCCCGAAGCGAAGAACTCGTAACTCGCCCAAGGAAGTCAGTTCGAGATCCCCCACCTGTGATTCACTGGTTGCATCTTGTGATGTCCACCGCAGTCTATCGAGGGCAAGACAACCGTTAAACAGACCAGACATAAACTTATTCTCAAACTTGTTCCATTTTTTTGCATTGTAATAGTTGATGGGTACCGCCATAGGAGGTGGTGCATAAGCACTCCATGTTAATTTTGCTTTTTTAGTAAGGCTTTCCTGCTTGAGAGACTCTAGCTTGTTGACTACGATTTCTCCGTCATTCATAGCAAAGACTACATGCGAGCCTGTATTTAGAAAGATGTCAAAGTTTGTCCGTGGGTTTTCATCCAGAATTACAAGGCTAGGTACTTCACCGATTGCAATACTTCCCATTAGGAAACCACCCTTGCCGTCAAACTGGGTAACCGATGATCCCAAATGTATGTCATCCTTGGTTACCAACTGAAGTTTTTTGTCAATGACAAGAAGGCTAACGACTACATCTCCAAGAGAATCCTCCCGGCTAATGAGGCGAACATTTTTGATTAACACGCTGTCGCTTGGAGAAAATAGATCCGAAAAATTTACTGAATGAGCTGAGACAATCAGGCTTGACAGGAACAAAGAGATAGAGCATAGGACGGCAACAAGATTTTTCATTTCTGCCTATGAGCACATAGTAAGGTCGCTCTAAAGCAATAAAGTATTATTTGTCTTTTTTTCCAAATCTCTCCCGAACACTGTATTTTTTAAATTTGAGCATCAACACATGTATATCTTTTGATAATTCTTATCTTGATAGAGAAAATAACCAATCGTAGCGATAAAGCCGAGTTCGTCCAATAAACCAAAAAAAGAAACATTCTATTTTCTTGATTGTTGATGCTAGCTGTTTTAATTCTTTATCGCTAATGAACTGGTAAAAGTAGAGACTCTAGTAAAAAGTAAATTAAAATTAAATCTATGTGTCGCTGGATGGCTTACTCGGGCGGATCAATCAGACTGAATGATTTGCTTTTTGAACCCAAGGATAATCTAATTGATCAAAGTTTAACTTCACGTTCAGCCGAAACGCCAACGAATGGCGATGGGTTTGGCGTAGGCTGGTATGGAAGTTGGAAATTCCCCGGGCTCTTTCGGAGTATCCGACCAGCTTGGAACGATTTCAACCTGCGCGACCTGGCGTTAAATATTGAGTCAAAGATTTTTATGGCACATGTACGCGCTACCTCCTTGGCAACGGTACAAGAGACTAACTGCCATCCCTTCCGGTATAACAACTGGTTATTTGTACATAACGGTGAAATCTTTGAAGTGGAAAAATTCAGGAGAGAACTCCTGATGGCCGTTGATTCAAAATATTTTGAAAATATTCTGGGCTCAACAGATTCTGAATTAATGTTTCATTTGGCGCTGACCTTTGGACTAGAACAAAATCCGATAGAAGCCATGGCAAAGATGGTTGGGTTTGTGGAGCAAACGGGTAAGACCAAGAATGTGCCTGAGTCGATGTGGATGACTATCGGGTTATCGGATGGAAAAACGCTTTGGGGTTTTCGGTATGCAAGTGATGGCAATGCGCCAACCTTATTTCACAGTCGCGATAAGAAAGAATTAGTCCAGATTAATCCGGCATTACAAAATCGTTTTTCTGATGGAGACAGAATTTTGGTTTCAGAACCGATTGGAAAATTTAAGGAGATGTGGGCGGAAGTTCCACAAGGTTCCTCTTTGATAATTCATGAAGGCAACATCGATATCAAACCCTTTAAACCAGTAAGTCTTTAAATTTTATCGCCCAAGAAAAATCATATGCTAAAATGGGCAACCGCAGCACTTATATTTTTGAGTACCTGTGCACTCGTAGCGCAAGACCTTGATCCAAGGGCATACGTAAAGGCTCCTGTAAAGGGTATGTTGCTGGTTGGTAACATAACGCATTCAGAAGGTGGCGTACTTACAGATCCAACATTGCCCTTGGAAAACCTGGAAGCAAAAGTTCAAACAGTGGCGCTTGGTGGCGTGCGAACCTTCAGCTTTTTCGGCCAAAGTGCACAGGCTCTTGTTGTTTTGCCTCTTGCATTTTTAGATGCATCGGCATCGGTGAATGGACAAGCGCAAAGTGCCAGTCGTTCTGGCATAGCTGACACGCGATTCCGTTTCTCCGTGTTGCTCCTTGGCGGAAAAGCAGTAACCTTAGAAGAGTTTCCCCAAGCAAAAAAAAGTACCATTATCGGCACCAGCCTAACCGTGATAGCGCCTACCGGACAATATTTTTCGGATAAGTTGATTAACCTCGGTACGTGGCGCTGGTCGTTCAAACCGGAAGTTGCATTGACACAACCGATCGGAAAAAGATGGATGATTGATGCCTATGCCGGGGTATGGCTTTTTACAACCAATCATTCATTTTATCCAGGTGCGTCTGTTCGCACACAAGATCCCTTGCTCACCTTTCAATACCATCTCAGCTACAACATTCGTCCGAGAATGTGGGTAGCCCTAAATGCAACATTTTATACGGGAGGACAATCTTCCGTAAATGATGTGTACAAAGACGATCGTCAATCCAACACCCGAATTGGAGGTACGCTGGCGTTGCCTGTAGGAAAACGACATGTGTTAAAGATTGCCTACAACAAAGGTGCTGTTATTCGTATCGGTGCCAATTTCAGTACCGTTTCTCTTGGGTGGACAACTTCCTGGTTTGCAAAACCAAAAGCGAGTGAAGAATTATAATTTAACAATGCTTCGAATTGTTATACAGATGAACTCTCTCTAGGTAATATTGCGCGAAGGAACGTTGGCGGATTCAAGAATGATGACAACCATTTATCTTATACCTTTAATCCTTTAAAGAAATCGGCAGCGTATTAAAACATAAAACTCAGAAATGAACAAAGTAAGATTAGAAGCATTTAGCGATGGCGTATTGGCCATTATCATTACCATTATGGTATTAGAAATTAAAGTGCCCCATGGCGAGGAGTTTGCCGATCTCACACCATTGATTCCGGTTGTGCTTAGTTACATTTTAAGTTTCATTTATATCGGTATCTATTGGAACAACCACCATCACATGATACACACAGTGAAGAGTGTAACCGGCAGTATTCTCTGGGCTAATCTTCATTTGCTTTTTTGGCTTTCGCTAATTCCTTTCGTTACCGGATGGATGGGAGAAAATCATTTCAGTTCCAAACCCATGGCGTTGTATGGATTTATTCTACTGATGTCAGGAATGGCTTATGTCATTCTGCAAAGTAGGATTATAAAAAATCAGGGTAAAGATTCAGTCTTATTCAAGGCCATTGGCAATGACTTTAAAGGAAAGATATCTCCGGTATTGTATATAATTGCCATAGCTTCGAGTTGGATCAGTCAGTGGATTTCAGGAGGCTTGTATGTATTAGTTGCCCTGCTATGGCTAATACCCGATACGCGAATTGAACGCGCAATCAGTGATAACTTAAATGTAAAAGACTAAACCCAAAAAAGGCACTAGACTTTTTTGCTTATCGATGCTGCGAGCAGAAATACAGGCGGATTCACCAATCCAACAAGTGTAGCTCGCTCAGTGTGTGTTTGTTGGCGTGCTGTTGCACAGGCTAAGAATAGAATGGCGCCCTTAATTCCATGATCGCTGCCCGGATTAATTCATTTCAAAATCGAATCTGAACTGTCAGAAATTCAGAATCTCTACAAAATTGTATTGTTAGTTTGATCATAAAACTAACGAATATGAAAAACCTACTGCTTATTGCACTGTTAGGCTTAATGGTAAGCCAGGTGAGCGCTCAGAAAATTAAAGAAAGTGAAGTCCCGAAAGTGGCTAGGGACGCTTTTATGAAAACCTACCCTGCGGCAAAAGAGGTGAAATGGGAGAAAGAAGAGGGTGGATATGAAGCCAGTTTTGATCTCGGCAAAAAAGACATGTCGGTTGTGCTGGATGAAATGGGCGTGATCAAAGAAGTAGAAACAGAGATTTCAAAAAGCGAGCTTCCAAAGGCTGCACTAGAGGCATTGAAAAAAGAGTATGCAGGCTATAAAATAGAAGAGACAGCAAAAATTGTATCGAATGGAATTACTACCTATGAAGCTGAAGTTGAAAAGGGAGAAAAAACGTTTGAGCTTATTTTTGATGACAAGGGTACACTACTGAAGAAAACAGAAGTGAAGGAAAAGGACGAAAAAGATTAAAATATATAGTCGATTTATTGTTCAGAATTTTTATGAGCACAAGGAAGGAAATCGTACTAGCTGCTATTTCACTTGGCATTTTGTTGAATAGTGAGTTTACATTTGCTCAGTTGGCATCAAAAAAGGACAGCCTTACGGTAAACTCTACGGTAGCACCAATGCATCGGTTGAGAAAAGCCCTTGCTGCTCCTATTATTTTATTTGCTGCCGCAGGAGTAGCAGAAATCAACAATAAAGTTTTTAGCAATGTTGAAGTCCAAGAAGAACGCAATGAACATTTCTCACAATTCAGAACTCACGTAGATGATTATCTGCAATATATTCCCATTGCTGCTGTATATGGCTTAAATGCTTCGGGTGTAAAAGGGAAAAACAATTTTAGAAATCGAACAGCGATCCTTGTTAAGGCTGAACTGATGATGGCCGTGCTTACCTATTCGCTCAAGAGAATTACAGCTGTACCACGCCCAGATACTGGCGGGCCAACATCATTTCCCTCCGGCCATACCGCTCAGGCATTTGCAGCCGCTACGTTTATGGCAAAAGAGTATGGGCACAAAAGTGTTTGGTATAGTATTGGTGCATATTCTGTTGCAACGAGTGTTGGCGTATTGCGTGTGATGAACAATCGTCACTGGGTGTCCGATGTGTTGGCTGGCGCTGGAATTGGAATTTTATCTACCAACATAGCCTATCTCACTCATCGATATAAATGGGGTGGCAAGAAGAACAACACAATGGTGATGCCATCATACTCCAATAAAACAGGTGGAATTTATTTCAGTTATACCTTCAGTTGAAAGAACAAAATAAGAATCTAAATTTTCTAATAGTAAATAATATCAACTCACAAAAAATAATAATATGAAAACAACACTTCGCATTCAATTCGCCTTTGTATTCATCGCTGTTCTCTCAGCAAGTAATGTATTGGCTCAAACCGCTCAATTTCAGCTGATCAAGAAAACTGTGATTGGAGGTGAAGGTGGCTGGGATTATTTATCGGTCGATCATGAAAATCGGAGACTCTATATATCACATGGTACGCAAGTAGAAGTATTGAATGCAGATACGCACGAAAAAGTTGGTGTGATACCAAACCTTCAGGGCGTACATGGTGTAATTGCCGTGCCTAAATCCGGTCGTGGCATCACTACCAATGGAAGAAGCAACACGGCTACTATTTTTGATTTAAAGACATTAAAGCCTATTGTGGAATTACCAACGGGAAAAAATCCTGATGCGCTGATATATGATGAATTTTCAAAGCGTGTTTTTATTTTCAATCACAGTGATGTAACTGCAACGGCTATTGACATTGCCGCTGGTAAAGTAGTGGGCACCGTTGATCTTGGGGGTACCGCGTTGGAAGCTGGAGCCAGTGATGGTCACGGAACCATCTTTGTAAACCTCGAAGACGATAGCAAGATTGTTTCGTTCGATGCAAAGACATTAACTGTTAAGAATATATGGAATTTATCTCCTGGCGAAGAACCTACAGGCTTAGCGATTGATGTAAAAACAAAAAAATTGTTCACGGTGTGTCACAATGAAATGATGATCATTTTGGATTCTGAAAAAGGAAATGTTGTGGCACAAGTACCGATTGGTAAGGGAGTGGATGGTGTAGTGTTTGATCCAAAATCAAAAATGGCATTCAGTTCAAATGGGGAAGGAACTGTTACCGTGGTTCAAGAAGTTTCTGCCAATGAATTTAAAGCGGTTGAAACGATCAAGACCGAGCCGGGTGCAAGAACAATAGCGATTGATCAAAAGACACATCATATTTTTGTTTCTACTGCGCAGTATGGAGCAAGGCCTGAAGCCACTACTGAAAATCCTCATCCAAGACCCAGTGTCGTTCCGGGAACCTTTATGGTGCTCGAGTTTGGAATGAAATAAAAAGATAACCATTTGAGGATTTAAAAGATGAAGCCATTCCTATCATCAGCCGTAGCCATTACATTACTTTTGTTATCAACGCATCTCTTTGCGCAGGAGGATCTTGCATTTTATATTGATAACGCAAAGACGAATAGTCCGTTAATTCAGGATAACAAAAATCAAAGTGAGGCAGCACGACTGGAGATTGATCGGCTAAAAGCATTTTATACAAAAGCGCAGATCAGCGTTTCAGGCAACTATCAATTCTCTCCGATCATTTCGCGAGATAACGGTCAGTCTGATTTTGTTTTAAATCCTGAAACAGCAGAAAAATACTCAGGATACGATCTTGCTGCGAGTAACGGTGGGGTCTATCAGGGATTCTTGAATTATACTCAGCCAATATTTAATGAGACCAGGTTTAGGGCAAGCGCAGAGCAAGCTTTGGTTGGGGCGCAGATCAATGAGAATACTATCCAACTTACAGCGCATGATTTAGAAAGATTTATTACCGATCAGTATATTCTTTGTCTTCAGGATTACAAGCAGGCCCAATATCTCAATGATCTTATCCGAATTATTAACGATCAAAAAAGCATGGTGTCAAAGTTGGTTGAAGGTGGAATTGCCAAACAATCTGATCTCTCCTTATTAACCATCGAGCAGAAAATACAACAAGCTGCGTTAAATTCATTTCAATCCATCTATCGAAGAGACTTGATGGACCTTCGTGTTCTGTGTGGAATTTCTGACACCACCTATCAGGTGCTCGGAAACATTGATCTTCAACTAGTTGAAGATGTAACGATTTCAAAATTTACCGAACGTTACCGACTCGACAGTCTGAATCTGGTCGCGACTCAAAAAGTTTTTGAACAGAAATACAAGCCACTCGTAGGTCTTTATGCCAATACCGGATTGAATGCGGTGTATGCCCCAACGATTCTCAATCGGTTTGGTTTCAGTGCGGGGATCAACTTCTCCATGACCTTAACAGATGGTAAACAGCGTAACATCACGCAACAACGAACATCCGTTCTGATGAAGTCGACACAGGCATATAAAAATTTCTTTTACACTCAGAATGGCGTACGTAAGAATAGAGTATTGACCGAACTGAAAGCCGTTACAGAACGACTTGTTCTCCTGGAAGACCAGCTGAAAGAATATCAAAAACTGTTGGAATTTTATAAACAAGAATTAAGTCGAGGCCAAATTTCGGTGATCAATTATGTTACGACTTTAAAAAGTGTAATGACTACTCAACGCGACTTTGTATTGCTTCAATCCAATAAACAATCCTTAATCAATCTTTACAACTACTGGAACTGGTAAGACTATGAAAATACAGGCCAAATATATTTTACTATTCGCTCTGGCAGCAAGTGCCTGTAGCAAACCACCGGAGGAAGAAGAGTCAACGGTGCGGGCGAGGGTTTCCGTTCAGGTAGTTGAATTGAATAGAGGCGTAATAAAAGATGAGCTTACATTCTCGGCAAGTACGCTTTACTTAAAACGAAATGTCGTGTCATCACCCATTCCATCCTTTGTCACGCAGGTCTTTATAAAACTGGGCGAAGCAGTAAAAGAGGGACAAGTATTGTATCAATTGGAAACAAAAGAAGCACGAGCCTTGGGGTCGCAAGCTGTTATGTTGGACTCATCCGCTACTTCTTTTGGAAAAATTATTGTACGTGCCCCGGCTTCTGGCATCATCAGCACATTGGACAAACAACAAATTGGTGACTATGTATTGGAAGGCGGACAGCTTTGCACGATTGCTGAAAGCGATGCCTTAGCGTTTGCTGTGAATGTACCGTTTGAATTTAGTGCCTTTGCCAAAGCTGGAATGAAATGCTCATTGATTTTGCCTGACAACTCAGTTCATAATGCAACCTTCACTACGCCACTCACTACTATGAATGCCTTGGCGCAAACACAAACCATTTTGGCCAAATCAAATGATCGGGTTTTTCTTCCTGAAAATCTAATCGTGAAAGTTCTTGTTGACAAGAATAGTACGAAACCTGAGCAGGTGCTACCAAAGGAATCGGTATTGAGTGATGAGATGTTGGAGAATTTTTGGGTTATGGAATTGATCAATGATTCAATCGCTGTACGGGTAGACGTAACCTTGGGGAATCGAAATCGCGAGTCAGTAGAAATCATATCGCCTACATTCAAACCGAATGCTAAATTTTTAATTACTGGAAATTATGGATTGCCGGATACAGCATTTGTCAAAGTGATTCATTAAAACCTGAATACGCAGAATGATGTCATCCAAAAATTATTTTCAGGTTTTTGCTAAACCCATTGTGTTTGTTGCCATTCTTTTGGTGGCGGCAGGTTTGTTTTCGTACACGCGGATGCAAACCAATTTATTCCCCGAAGTTTTATTTCCACGCATCACCATCATTGCAGACGTAGGTCAATTGCCCATTGATCGAATGATGATCACGGTAACAAAGCCGATTGAAACCGCAGTGAAAAGGGTGCAAGGTGTTACCATCGTAAAGAGTAGTACAACACGGGGCACGTGCACGATTGATGTCTTTTTTCAATGGGGTTCTGATACCTACAGTAAGAAGATGCAGATGGAAAGCAGGATCAATGAAATCAAAAACTTTTTGCCTGCCGGAGTAAATCTTTCTATTGAAGCAATGAACCAATCGCTGTTTCCGGTTTATGGTTACACCCTTGAGAGCACCGATCATAGTCAGGTAGCGTTGCGCGATCAGGCTAATTTGGTATTGCGTCCCGTTTTTGCTCAGGTACAAGGTATTTCGAATGTAGTGGTGAGAGGCGGTCGAGCCAAAGATTATGTAGTCATCCCTGATCCGATCAAACTATCCGCCCTCGGTATGACACCTAATAGTTTCATTGCGGTTTTTAACAACAGCAATTTCGTGTTGTCGAACGGATATGTGTCGGACTACAGAAGGCTATATCTCTCCCTTACCGATACGCGCGTTAATGATATTGAAGAATTAAAGAATCTCATTTTAAAAAATGACGGCAATCGCATTGTCAGAGTAAAAGACATTGCCAAGGTTGAAGTACAGGAACAACAGGAATTTGTCATCATCAATGCAAACGGAAGTAATGCCGTGTTAATAGATCTGGTGAAACAGCCTGGGATAAACCTCGTTGATTTTGCAAAAGACGTTGAAGCTCGTGCCATTGAAGCGAGAAAAATTTTGCCGAAAGGATATGAGTTGAAGCCTTATTATGATCAAAGCGCTTTTGTTGAAGACAGCGTTGACAGTGTTGTAAAAACCATTTACGAAGGCTTGTTTCTGGCGTTAATCGTGATGGTTGTTTTTCTTCGGTCGTGGCGATCAAGTTTGGTGGTGATGCTGACGATACCCGTAACACTCTGCTTTACTATTTTAGTATTATACCTCGCAGGGATCTCCATTAACATCATGTCATTGGGTGCGATCGCTGCTTCCATTGGTTTGATCATTGATGATGCGATTGTTATCATCGAACAAATTTATCGGGGACATGAAGATCATCCAGAGAAAGATCGCTTCATTATTGTCAAGGAAGCAATTCATGATTTATTTCCTGCCATGATCGGATCATCACTCGCTACCATTGTCATCCATTTTCCATTTCGTTTGATGAGCGGATTGGCCGGAAGTTTTTTCAAGGAACTTTCCGACACCATGCAGTTAACGATGGTGACGTCATTCTTAGTAACGTGGTTGTTGCTACCCGTTTTGCACTTAATGATTGGGTACAAAACATCATTTAAGCCACAGGCACATCATACCATGTCAGACTCTGTAAATCGCTTACGATGGCTGACCTGGTTCTTCAACAAACCCATCATTGCGATGATGTTAGTTGTTGTATTAATTTCATCGGCCTATTTGGCTTCTGATAAATTGGAAACTGGCTTCTTACCCGAATTAGATGAAGGTACAATCGTGTTGGATTACATATCTCCTGCAGGTACTTCGCTGGAAGAGACCGATGCCATTTGTAAAGAGATTGAAAAGATCGTGGGGGTTCATCCTGATGTGGAATCGTACTCCAGAAGAACGGGAATTCATATGGCTTTCAAGAGTGATCCCACGAACATTGGGGATTATTCTATTCAATTAAAAAAGGATCGCACCAAAACAACGGATGAGGTAATTAATGAACTGAGAAAAGAGATTGAAGGTAAAGTTGCTGCCATGGAAGAAATTTCTTTCGGTCAGCGCATTGCCGATTTACTGGGTGATTTAATGAGTACACCACAACCCATTCAGATAAAAATCTTTGGTGATAACTATGAGATACTAAAAGTGTTTGCCCGAAAGGCCGATACCTTGCTTCAGCAGATACCCGGAATCGTGGATATTAATAATGGACTGGTCACAGCCGGCCCGACCATGATTTTTTATCCGGATCAGGAAAAATTGGCACTATACAAAATTGCACTAACCGATTTTCAAACGCAGCTGACGGCATACACGGTTGGTGTTCCATTGGGATTAAATGCCAACGTCCCTACGCCTTCACCTTTTCAAGCTGCCATGACGGGTGGCTTGCAAATCGGACAAGTTCAGGATGGCGAGCAGATGAGAAGAATTCTAATGCGGTTCACCAACTTTGAAGACAATGATTTGGAAAAACTAAAACGTCAACTGATTTTTCTGCCCGATGGCTCGACAAGGCCACTATCATTTTTCTGTGATGTGAAAATCATTCCCGGAGAAATTGAATACCGTAGAGAAGATTTAAAGTCAGCGGTAATTCTAACAGCACGATTAGAGAATCGCGATTTGGGTAGCGCTATAAAGGATATTCAAAAGAAATTAAGTTCGGAGTTAGCATTACCACAAGGCTACGCCATATCCTATGGAGGTGCTTACGAAGAGCAGCAACAATCGTTTAAGGAATTACTTACGATATTGAGCATGGCTGCCTTATTTGTGTTTGCTGTGTTAATGTTTTTGTTTAAAGAATGGAGAATTTCCTTTTTGATTTTATTCATTTCAGTTGCCGCGATCAGCGGTTGTATTCTCGCGTTGTATTTCGCAGGGATACCACTAAACGTAAGTAGCTACACGGGTATCATTATGATTGTGGGTATCATTGCAGAGAATGCCATTTTCACTGTCAACCAATTCCGACAGAATATGAATCGTACCGGGGATGTTGATCAATCAATCAACTATGCTATCGCATTACGCATTCGTCCAAAACTGATGACTGCAATCGGGGCTATCTTAGCATTAACGCCCCTGGCATTGGGCATTGGTCTGGGAGCGCAAATGCAACAGCCACTGGCGATCTCCGTGATCGGTGGTTTTCTGGCTGGGCTTCCCTTGTTGTTATTGGTGTTTCCAAGTTTGATTCGATTTCTTTATAAAAAAAGATAGTGGAAGATCTCTGTTCATGAAAAAATGAATAGGATGCAAGGTGTGTTATCTAACTAAATGACATCCATCCCAAGTCTGTGGTTTATTCACAGATCTTTCATCCTGCCAACTTGCTTGCCAGTTCGGTCTGAGCTGCCGCGGTAGTAACAGTTTAAAATACTACACCACAAAAATATACGCTTGACTATTCTTATGATACCGGCTTTTGGTAAGACCTTTCTCTTTCACAAAATGGGTAACAATAGTCTCTGAGAACTCGCGTTTGCATTTAAAAAAAGTAGCTTCCTTTTTTGGAGTCTGACCTTTGAGTAAGGCTTTGAGCAACGCTTTGTCATGTGCGCCAATTTCACTTTTGGGTTTTACTACCTTTTCAATCTGCGCAATAAGTTCGTTGATCTCTTCTATTTGATGGGCGTTAAAAGCTGGCATGTTTATACTCGTTAAATGATGTGTATTCTTGAGTCTTATGTTTCCATTGAAAATCTTGGCCGAAGGTAGGAATAATTGCCTGAATATAATTCTCAGTGGAGTCTCTGTTTTCAAGACTCCGCGTAGCTGCAAGGCGCAGAGTTACCATCCTGGTTATAAAGTTTATAACACGTTGTTCACCAACTTTCTAAAGGAAAGATCGCTGAGCCAGGTAAGCCAATGCTCCGGCCAAATAGCCCAATAGTGCCAGCAGGCTTATCTTCTTTACATACCACATAAAATTCACCTTCTCCATTCCCATTACCGCTACCCCGGCTGCCGAACCAATAATCAAAATACTTCCACCCGTACCCGCACAATAGGCTAAGTATTCCCAGATCAGATTATCTGTAGGAAACGAAACCGGATCATACATGCCCATGCTTCCCGCTACTAATGGAACGTTGTCTACAATAGCCGATAACAATCCAATCAATGTGATAATAATCCGTTGGTCTCCAAAGGTAGCGTCCAGCAGTTGGGCGAGCTGGCGTAAAATCTGCATAGATTGCAGCG
>JAGPBO010000094.1 GCA_018063305.1 Cyclobacteriaceae bacterium | reverse complement strand
TATTAATGAAATCATCACGCAAGTTTGATAATCTCACGGTTCAAAAGCCCGGTGGAGGGAAAATCAACTTTAGTCAACTCAGCATTTCGGGTGGTCTGGTAAATTCGTATGAGGCTGTTAAAATGGCGCAGGAAATCAAACAGCAAAAAGTCATTAAAAAATAAAAACAGGTTTCATTCGCTAACGCACACGCAACACCAACAAGCCGAGGTAGATATTGCTGCTCTTTTTACAAAAAAAATTTACCACTAATAAAAAACGTAGTTGCGAATTCCCTTCTTATTCCCAATTTTCAATTCAATTCGAATGTAATTTTTTTGAAATGAAGAAGATTTATACAGATGCGGGATTATTGGTATTAAGAATAGGGGCAGGCCTGTTTATGGCTTTTGGCCATGGATTGGGTAAAATGCCACCCTCTGAAGGCCTCATCAAGGGTGTTGGTGAAATGGGGTTTCCATTACCTGCATTATTCGCATGGGGAGCCGGTATATCTGAATTTTTTGGAGGATTGTTAATTGCGTTGGGACTTTTTACAAGGCCGGCCGCTTTCTTTTGGGTGTGCACCATGGGAACCGCAGCATTCATAAACCATGCGGAAGATCCTTTTGGGACTAAGGAAAAAGCACTGCTCTATTTTACAATTGGAATATGCCTGGCACTAACGGGTGGAGGAAAATACTCCTTGAGCAGAATATTATTTAAAAGTGATAATACACTGCTTTAATAGCTGATTTAGTGATTTAACAAAGAGGCTCGATAAAATCCTCGAAAGAATTCATCTCTTGTCAGGAATTATTATCTAATCCAATGGGTTGATCTTCGGTAAATCTTTCTTAACCCTCTACTCAGTGACAAATCAGGGTGTAGTTCCTCGTGATCTTCTTCTTTTTGCTTATAGATGGAAAGAATATTCTGAATGGAAACTATTCCCGTTATTACTCCTCCCTTGTTGGGGGAAGTAACAGGCAGAACCTCTGACTTTGATTGCGCCAGTTTTTCAACCGCATTGCGTAAACTGCTGTCCGAGCTTACCACCGGAGGCATGGGCTCGAGCAGGCTTTCCATAGAAGCATCTGATTGAAGCGATTGGGAGAATAGTTTTGTCGTATGAATAATTCCTCTCACCACATCATTTTTATCTGCTACGACCAGGTACTTGATTTGATCGGTAGATTTTGACCTATTGATCGCCTCCTGAATACTTATGCCAATATCAACAATCAAAAGATTTTTCTCCATCACCTCCTTTACAATCACATTTTCTAACAAATCCGGTTCATACGAATCTGGTGTTTTAATTCCCCTGCGCGCAATCTTTTCTGTCATAATGGTATTCTTCATCAGCAGATAAGACACGATATAAGATGCACCACAGGTTGCTAATAAAGGTAATAGTGCATTTACCTGAGACGTAGTCTCCAAGGCAAAAACAATAGAAGTAAGAAAAGCCCTCGAAGCACCCGCAAACATCGCTGACATGCCTACCAAAGCTGAAAGTGGAATTGAAATTTCAGAATGTGGAAAGAGTTCCGAAACCAATGAGCCCAATAACGCACCAGCCGCTCCCCCAATGGTTAATAACGGGGCCAACGTTCCTCCTGAAGTACCACTCCCCAATGCAATAGCCCAGGAAACGAATTTCATAGTACATATAGAAAGGAGCATGCTTATGGGCAGGCTACCCGCGAGTATGTCTGTGATGTTATTATAACCAACGCCCAAAGTTCGTGGAAAAAAATAGCCAACAATTCCCACTACCAAACCTCCCAGGGCTGGCCACCACATCCAATGAATGGGTAGCTTTTCAAACAAGTCTTCAATAAAGTAAACAATTTTGGTTGTGAGAACTGAAAACAAACCCATCACAATACCCATGATGCTATAAATAGCAAGCGCAGTGTTGGTTGGATATTCAATAACAGCAGAGGTTAGAAATACAGGCTCTGACTCGAAAAGAAAATGATGACCGGCAGCACCCGTAATACAAGCCATAGCAACGGGAATAATAGAGCGTGGCGAAAATTCAAACAAGAGCAATTCAATAGCAAGAAAGATAGCGGCTATCGGGCTTCCAAAAATTGCTGCCATACCGGCTGTGGCCCCAGCCGCGAGTAACACCTTTCGTTCATAATGTGTAATCTTGATTAACTGACCCAGCGTTGATCCCAATGCACCACCCGTTGCAATGATTGGTCCCTCCGCACCAAAGGGGCCACCCGTACCAATTGCAATTGCCGATGATATAGGCTTAAGATAAGTGATTGTAGGTTTGATCTTACTCTTATTCGTTAGGATTTTCTCCATCGCTTCTGGAATTCCATGACCTCGAATTGCAGCCGATCCATAGTATGCCATTAACCCAACAATAAGGCCCCCAACAACAGGAATCACTATTACCCATACGCCCAAGGTATTTAATGATGGACTAGTATTTGAGGCAGAGAAATGACCAAAGAAAGATACATTGGTAATAACTGAAATAAGCAAGACAAGAAATTTTGCAATAAGACTTGTACAAACAGCAATCAATACGGCCAGAAGCGACATAACAATAAGTCGTTTCTTGACGGTATTATCCTGTTGTTTTAAATTTTTTGTATCCGAGATTGTACGAAGTGTTGGTGAGATGGGAATCCTACCTTTCATGTTTGGACTGAAATTTGAAAAAACAAATATAAACGATCAGTCCATGTTTTAAAATCCAATGGATCTGTAAATCACTCTACTCCCACAACCAATCACTTCCAAAATTCATCATCCCAGTTATCTTCTCGATTAGTATCGTCTTGATGAATTAGATTTATTTGATTCAGTTCTTCGGCCGTGGCTGCCTTTTGTATCTCAGTAAAAAGAATTCGCTCTTCAAAGCGAATATGATCCTCCAATTTTTCTTCAATCAAAACTAAATTTCGCTCCAGATCTGTTTGTGCTGTGAATAGCCGTTTTAAAAGTCTATGGTCAGCCAGGGCTCGCTTAACCAGTTTATGCTCCCGAAGGATTGGAAAAACATATTCTTCCTCAATAGAAAAATGATCTACTATTCGAGACTCAAAGAAAAAGTCTAAGTAACGTTTAATCCGATTCAAGGGTATTCCTTTTCGAATTCCAGTCCTAATCTTCCACGACAATAGTAAACTGTGATGATGGTCGTGGCTCAACGGTTGGAGCTCCTTTATTCTTTTTAACGGTTCGGCTTTCTCTTTCATTTTTCTTCACTCGAAATTCTATCTCCTATCATAGATTCACCTACACCTGTTGGATTCTATTCTATCCTTTCTTACTACAATTCGGAATAATCCTCTGGAACTATCTCAACAGTTAATCCATTAACCCTATTGTCCAGTAAAATCTGACAAGACAATCTGCTGTTACATTGAGTATTCGATAACTTACTTAGTGTTGCTTGTTCATTACCTTCCCTTTTGAGCAATTCCTCATTGTATTCCAACAACAGAATATGGCACGTTCCGCAGCGTCCTATCCCTTTGCAATCTCCAAAATCCTCCAGGTACACTTTATCATAAATGAGCGCCATTAGGCTTCTATACTCATGTGCATAGGTTCGTAGTTCATACCTTTTACCACCACATAGTACATTTATCTGTATGTCCTGGTCTCTATCCATCTCTACCTAATGTAAAATAGGTCTATAACACAACTGATGTCAGTTCTTTCTCTAACAGAATTGCTCCTGGAAACAAAATATTATTCTCCAGGTGAATATGCAGGTGTAAGTCTTGTTCAAATTCGTTAAGTAAAGCAAAGGCCACTCGATATGTATTGCACCCATCGGCTGGTATTGTATAGTTATTACTAAGCTCAGAAATTTTAGCGAATCGGTCACCTTCCACGGTATGTTCATTCATCATCATCTGTACAGGGTTTTGTACCGTACCAAAATTAGGCGCGTTCATTTTAGTTTTTGAGGTTTTAACCTTAGCCATTTTTCGGATATAAGGAAATAAAATAAACTCCTCCTTTTTCATATGCACGGCTAATTCACCAGATGAAAGCTTAAATTCTTCAGTGATCTCAAATAATTCCGGATGTTGTACACCATGTACCTGACACAGTTTCTGCAGGTACTGGTTCAGGATAGGCATTTTCTCTTCTACATAGCGATGATGTTTTTTTTCAATATAGTTAGCTAGCAGATCTAAAGACCAGGTCTTATAATCGGTTGCATCTGCTTGTGTCACGTGTGTGGCTGCCTCTAACTCGGCAATCAAAAGGTTAACATCAATATTTTTATCCTTACTGGCTTCCGCGATACTTCTGTTGCCCTTGCAGCAAAAATCTATTTTGTAATTTTTAAATACCTGCGCAGTCCGATAGTCGGCTGCTACCATTTCCCCAATTGTTTTTTTCAAGAAATTTTCCATAACTACTCGTTTTCAAATTCACTTGCATGATTTTTCAACTAAACAAATGATTTATATAAATCTGAATTCCAATACATAATCAAATAGAATAGAGCAAAGGCAACAAAGCCAATGACCAATGCCCATACCCATGCCGGAATTCCCTTCGGAGTTTCTGAGCCTTTAATAACAAACACATCATTGCCTTCACTCCCATAGGCATTAATGGTAATGGGTACCTGATCTTCAATGATCTCATTCTCCGTCAATCCCACAATAGAAATAGCAGGACCATTGCGCACTTCAAATGGAATCGTTTTAATACCTTCAATACCTTGCGTTGATTTTGCCACTACCTTGAGTTGATGTTTACCATCCGGAATTTTTGTGGTATCGAAAATGAATTTCACCGGAGGAGCGAATTCAGCAAAAGGCCGAACTTCATCATCCAAAAAAACTTTTATTATTCTATTATCCTCCATGCGATTAATATTCTGGGTTCAATACAATATTTTTGATGTGATCAGGATTATTTTCGTTGGGCCTTATTAAAAATTTCAAACTCAAAAAAAGCGTAATACTGACAAACACAACTGCTGTCCATATGATGATATAATCCATATCGCCTCGCGGCCCCACACCATGAGTAACCCCTTTTAATACTTGAGGCTGATTCTTTTCACAAAGTTCACACGCTAATACGTTACTTACTCCAACAACGAATAGCCCAACCAATAACGTTGCAAATTTCTTAGCTCCTCTACTTCTTATTCTCATCATGTCTCCAATATTTATTTGCTTTGGCGATCGTCTGAAATTCCAGGGCAATAACTTCGGCAGATGCTATTAGTTGAGCGGTGTCTGTTGCATAATCTGCTCTTAATTTCTTGCGCATCTCCGGATCTGTTTGGATGGCTGCAATCGATTTTCTTGCCAACTTGATCGCTAGTTCACGACCTTCCATCGGTGTTGCTGTTATTAAGCTGGGTAGATAGTTTTCTTTTGTTTCCATAATTATTGCGTTAATTGTATTGTATAGGCTCGTATTTTTTTCACTTCATCGGCAGTAATTTCAGGTGCCTTGTTTCCCCAACTGGTTTTTTCATGGTTCATAATCGCTGCGATCTCTTCATCTGTAAGTTGGTCAGCAAACCCAACCATAACAGCATAGTCGGGCCGGGCATCATAGCCTTTCAAAATGATTTGAACCATCAACTCCGGATTTGGATCGTTTACAATTTTACTTCCGGCTAACGGTGGAAACGCACCGACAAGGCCCTTTCCATTTGCCTGATGACAAGCCGCGCACGTTTGCATGTATAACTGTTCCCCATCTGGTAACATCGCTTTCCCCTCGGTGGACACGATATCCTTTTTGCGAATCGAAGGAATAAAATCCACACTATTGCCGGGCAGCGACACTTGCTTTAATGATTTCAAATAGGCTACCAAATCCAGCACTTCTTGTGTTGCTACAATTTTTTTGTCAGATGATGTTAGGAATTTAGATGGAACTGGAACCGTAACATCATTTTTATCAAGACTCTTTTTCTCTTTAAAGAGCCATGGATAGGCTGGCATCACGGATTCTTCTACGACAGAACGTGGGTTGAATAGGTGGAGTAAGTGCCACTGATCGGAAGGTTGGCGTACACCTACATTAGTTAAATCGGGGCCGGTACGCTCGCTGCCCAAAAGAGATGGCGATTGTCTCCATATATCCAATCGGTTTTTGCTGTAATAATAATCGGAAGGTATAGAAGGCCGATCGCCCCACATTTTATCCATGGCTATATTTCTTACTTGTTGTGTGTGACAAGCCACGCATCCTTCACTTATATAAATGTGTAATCCATTGAGTTCACTTTCAGTTAATGCTGGTTGCTTGGGTAAGGGCTCAACCTGTTGCATTTGATAGGCCGGAACAACCGCTATAAAAAGGCTCAGCAATGCAAATACAACAAAGGAGATGATAACTAAACTTCTATGATCTTTATGCAAATTAAACATAGCCTTTAAACAGTTACGGTTTGAGGTGATACCTTTTGTATTGATTCCTTGACACGGTTTATTTTGGTCATCACATAAAAATTATACGCAAACATTAGATGTGATAAAAACATAAGTGAGCCTCCAATAGCACGCCACACCCAATACTGCTTCATGAGTATAACTGATTCGATAAAACTATTTCCTTCAATCCAACTCAATCCTTTAAGTGTTCCTCCTGTCATCATCGAAATCATGTAGGCGAACAGACCAATAAATGCCATCCAGAAATGAACACCAACAAAAAGTTGTTTCGGTTCTCTTCCCGTAATTTTTGGTAGGATGGCGTAGATGCTGGCCCAAAGCAAAAATGAAATGATGCCATACATGGTCATGTGTGAGTGCGCCACGTTAAAATCGGTAAAGTGCCAAACGTAATTGGTAAACCTAAAGGCTTGGAAACTTCCTTGTGATGAGCCAACAAAATAGAAGACCACACCCACTAAGAAGAAAGGCAAAACGTAACTTTTTGAAATTTGATTCCAGCTGCCTTTCATTGTCATCAGAAAGTTTGTGGTGCCTGCGACAACCGGTATAAACATTCCCATACTAAATACGATGGCAACGGTTTGCAACCACCAGGGCAAGGGACTAAACACAAAGTGATGCGTACCGATCATCGTATAGAAAAGCATCTGTGTCCAAAATGCAAGAACACCCAGTGAGTACGAGTAGATTGGTTTATTTAAAGATGAGGGAAGATAATAATAGGTTAACCCCAAGGTAAAAGTCATGAACCACATCCCCACACCCTGGTGCATGTAGTAGCCCTGAATAATTGTTTCGCCTAATCCATTTTGATAGTTGGGTAGGTAACCAATCGTAACCAGTACGATCGTCCAAATTAAACCTGCGAGAAGATACCAGTTAGAGATGTATATCTCTGAAATTTTTCGGTTGGCAACTGTTTTATAATAGTTGAAAAAAGTAATGATCAGGCCTGAAGCAAACAATGCAGTAACCGGCCAAATATATTCCCGGTATTCGCCACCCCCGTTGTTAATACCAATCATAAGAAAATAATTTCCAATCACGACCGATAGGTTTAACAAGTACCAGGCAACCCACGCCCACCGGTAGCTATGAATTTTTGTATTCGATGTTCTGGCAATTACAAAATAACCTAACCCAATCATGGCCATAGAAGCCCAGCCCCAAAAAACGGTATTGGTGTGCACCGGCCGTAACCGACCAAAAGAAAGCCATGCCTGGTGATCCATATCAGGCCACACAAACTTCATCCCAACATATTGACCGATCAAGGTGCCAAAGACCAACCAGAAAACGGAAGCACCTAAATAGAAGATTATTATTTTCTTTAAGTCTTCTGGTGTTTCAAAAGTTAAGGGCGACTTTCTTTTTTCATCAACTAATGGATTGCCCGGTTCGTGGCTTACTTTGTAAACTAATCCTTTCTCATCCAGCGCTGTTGCACCACTTCCTAACTCCTCACCCTTCAGCTTAAAATTTAACGATTGCTTACGCTGCAATAGAATTGCATCAATCTCTGCTTCATTCAAACCAATAAGCTCTTCGCTAAATTCGAGTTGTCGGGTTCGTTGCTTTCGTTCCTGCATGGTTTTAATGTAACCACTTGCCTGAAAAAGCATAATGACAATTGCAATAATAAAAACGATAGCAATCAAAAAGAATGTACCAATAATCCCCGGGCTGGTCACCCAGTTATCCGTGGATACATCAACACTTTTTTGTGCAAAAACTGACTGACTTAAGAGAATTGCTATTAAAAGACTGATTTTATTTTTAAGCATTGTTAATTAGGATATACTTGTCCGATTTATAATTAAAATTTTTTTAAATTCTCTTCTATCGTTTTAAATAGGTTAATCCATCTTTTAACCCATGGGCGAGGTCTTGTACCGTTGTGCTTTCAAGCATAACTCTTAGCTCCTCTCGTATAATCATGAACTTGCCATGTACCGGACATGGCTTTTTTGAGTTACACGCATTTAACCCAAGTCCGCAGCCTTTATAAACATTCTCCCCGTCAATGGCAGCAACGATTTGGCTCAACTTGATTTTAGTTAGCCTGGCCTTTTCAATTTCAAATCCGCCTCCTGCTCCTTGCACCGAATTAATAATGCCGGTACGCGCCAACTGCTGTAGAATCTTTGCTGTAAAAGCAACTGGTGAATCAATTGCCTTAGCAATCGCCTTCAAGCTTACCCGATTATTTTTTTCTGCTTCTACGGCAATAAATGCTGTAGCCTTTATTCCGTACTCACAAGATTTGGAAAACATTTGTCCCTTTTGTTGCTGGCAATATAAAGCATAGTTTTAAATAGGACAAGTTTGTCCTATTTAAAACTATTAAAAATGGCTGTTTTTAGGTATCCGTTTCAGTCAAGCCAGATTTTTTACTTTTATTCAATGGATCGAGTAGGAATAATAAATAACCGTATCAAACTAAGGCGTAATTTTCAATCATAATAAAAAAAGGATTTGGATAAAGTCTATTGATCGACTTTATCCAAATCCTTTTCATTCTCAATTTTAAATCAGTTTCTAGAACTGGCTTGGGCCTTTCGGAGAAGGTAGTGGTTTACGGGGCAACTTCTCCTGCATCTGAGCCGTGTTGTAAACAAATGTGGCCACAATCACAGCCATTTGTTTCAGGTCGCCCATCATCAGTCTCTCATAAGTATCCGCATTGGAATGATGGGTTCTTGTATCATACTCAATCGGGTCTTGAATAAATTGAAACCCTGGAATACCCACCGCATCAAATGCCTGGTGATCGGTACCTCCTGTATCCTGAATAGTTACTGTAGGATTGTCAATCATATCCGAAAAGGGAGTAAACCACTTTTCAAAGATGGGGCGCACGGCATCATTACCCTGTAAATAAATTCCTCTGATGCGGCCAGTTCCGTTGTCGATATTAAAATAGCCGGATACTTTACTATGCTCCGGTTTTATCTTCATATCAGCCGGATCTGCAAAATGATTTTTTACATAATTCCTTGAACCATAAAGACCCTGCTCTTCACCTGCCCAAAGTGCAATACGAATTGTTCTTCTTGGTTTTAAACCGGTTGCCTGTAAAATCCGTACTGCTTCCATCATTACTGCGCTGCCCGCAGCATTGTCGGTTGCGCCTGTAGCAGAGTGCCACGAATCAAGGTGCCCGCCCAACATGACCAACTCTGCCTTAAGATCTTTGTCTGTTCCAGGTATTTCTGCTACCACATTATACGATGCAGGGTCTGAAGTAAAAGAAGTTTTTATATCTGCCTCTACTTTTACAGGGATTCCTTTTTCTATCAATCGTGCCATCAAGTCTGCATGCTCTGGGGCAGTCTCTAATTCTGCAATTGCCGGAGGAGCATCCACACTATACGAGGCACCATTACTGGTGAAATAAGTACCATGTTTGCCATTCCGCCCTCTGATCACAAGCTTTGCATTTTCCTTTTTCAAAAACTCATCCACCTTACGGCTGAAAGTTCTTCGGGCCATATATTGCGCAATTACCTCAGGCGTATATCTACTAGAAGATCCGATGGGTTGTTTTGATAGTTCTTCCAGTTCCTTGTCAGTCATCCGCGAGGCATCTGCTTCAAATGTTGGATGGGTATTGGCGGTAGATTTTACCAATACGATCTTACCCGCAATTTTACCTTCAAACTTTTTGAAATCTTCGTCTTTTTCAATGGCCAATAAAGTTACATCACCGGATATGGGTCCATCGGTTCCACCTGTCCAGGCTTTAGGCGTTCCACTAATTTGAAAATAATAGGGTGCCGTCATGGCTACATAACTTTTTTCTACTTGCCATCCCTTTCCAAAGTCGCCCCATTTTTCCAGGCTGGCATTTTTCAATCCCCACTCTGTAAGCTGTTTTACTGCCCACTCGGATGCGCGTTTGTACCCGGCAGAATTGGTAAGTCGAGGACCTGAGGCATCCGTGAGATGAAAGGCAATATCCTCTACTTTAGAGTTGTTCAATCCTTCCTCTTTGATACGATGTACTACATTAAGGTCTACCTCTTGCGCAAATACAAAGGTGAGACTGAGAGAAAAGAGAAGAAAAGCAATTGTCTTTTTCATATTCTTGTATGTATTTTGTTTCAAGCTTTCAATTTAAGAATTACTTACAATGATTTTATATAATTATTGATAAATGGAGTTAAAGGTAAATTGGCCGTTTAGTTCTCGCATAATCATACCCCCTATTCATCTATGAAAGTATTTACATTTTTGTTTCTCATTATTTGTCACCTTTCAACAGTTGCACAGGAAAGACAAGGTAGGATTGTAAAAGTGCTCTCTTTTAATATTCTTCATGGGGCCACCACCAAAGGTGATTTTGATCTGGATGCCATTGCGAAAGTAATCATCAACGCAGATCCTGATTTTGTAGCCTTGCAAGAAGTGGATTTTAAAACCAAAAGAGCAAAAGGATACGACCTTGTTACTGAATTAGGTTGGAGGACTAAGATGGCCCCTTTATTTGCCCGCGCTATGAAATATGATGGCGGAGAATATGGCGAAGGGGTATTGTGTAGGTATTCCTTTCTTAAAACGCGCAATGTCCCTCTACCTTTTTCTCCTGGCAATGAACCACGTGCCGCATTAGAGATTACTACTCTCCTCCCCTCAGGGGATACCATTAGTTTTATTGGAACACATCTTGATCATCTTGATGAAGACACAGACCGGATTAAACAGGCAAAACAAATCAACCATGTGTTTTCGAGCAATCCCTACCCTGCCATTCTAGCAGGTGATTTAAATGGAGAACCGGGAAGTGCGCCCATCACTATACTAGAGCAAATGTGGACACCTTCATACGATAAAAAAGATATTCATTTCACTTTTCCTTCGTATAATCCTACCAAAAAAATTGATTACGTGATGTATTATCCAAAAAATAAATGGCGTGTACTGAAAACAGAGGTGATAGCCGACTCCATTGCTTCTGATCACTGCGCTTATCTGGTGACGCTAGAGCTCCTAAAGTAAAGTCTATAGCATTTCTATTTTTCTTCAGGCAGTTTGTTACGTACAGCATGGCTGATAAAGATGAGCAGCAACACCGTTAAAACTGCCGGTAGTGCTATGAAGAGCAACCCCAATCCGGGCGTATTTTTTCCTGTTATGGGATCGTAATTAAAACAGGAAAACAAAGAGTTTTTATTTGGTAAGCGATACGTTGGAGCAAAAACATTATTCACGCTACTGATTAGCAAATCTATATCATGCTTTTCTCTCATTCCTATTAATTTTTTGGTTATGTATCCTTCCCTATTTATGCCAACCAGTAAGGCATCATGATCAAACTGGGCTGTTGCACTATCCCAAATAGGATGAAAGCTGATGGATTGGTTGAGTTGTTCAATACTGTCGGTTACAGCAAAAATCCATTGGGGATTGTTTTCCAATCCAAACCTGTGTGCCATGTTGTTCATGTCCTCCAAATTATCTCTGGGATCGAAACTTATAACTAAAATATTAAATGACTTATCATTCGCATTTAATTGTAAGTTGTCTTTCAACTGTAACAAAAAGGGACTGCATATGCCCGAGCAGCGCGTAAAAATGAACGCTACCAGTAAAGGCTTTTGATGATAGAGCTCATCGAAAGTCATCCACTGTTTATCTTTTACATTTAAAGGTGCAGCAAATATCTTTTCATAGATATTCGTCTCTTCCTCCATACCCGTTGATGCCGGTTGAGCATTCGCTATAAGGGCTAAGCATATCGTTATGAGGGTGAAGATAATACTTTTAAACATCTTTTAGAAATATTGAAAAAGAATATAAGAATGGCGATTAAATAAATAGTTGCAAAAATGGCACCTATCACGGCCAAAGGCGCCCCAGCAGAAAGTTCTGCCGGATAGGTGCTATATCTGCGCGGAATAGAATCAGCTCCACCAAAATAAAAAGCTAAAAGAAATCCAGCTCCACCAATAAGCAGCATAGCCAATGTCAACTTTGTGAATTTTTCAGGCTTATTATTTTCTGTAAACTGGATAGAGAACCAGTAGAAAAATCCGATACTGAACAATACATTTCCCATAGCATTGTACGTATGAAAGTGAGCGGGTACCCAAAGCGTATTATGCAGAACAATGTTATTTGAGATCGTAGCATCAATTACGGCACCGAGTCCACCAATAACCCAACCGGCAACACCAATAAAAAATAATATATTGGTTAGCGTCCATTTCATTTTAGTGCGATAGACAGCAATGAAAACACTAAACACAGTGACTCCTGCAGCAGGTAAGCTTGCCAGATAAGAGGCTAACTGTCCAATAATTTGAAATCCTTCTGGCTGTACAAAATCCATATATAAATGGTGGAAAAAAGCCGTGAGGATAAATACCAGCGTGCAATTCCAGGCCACCGCTACATACCAGGTCGTTTTCCATTTTGGTCTTCCACTCACTTCAGAGAATAATTCGTAGATAACGGCCAACCCTAAGTAAAGCATTTCATTGGCAATGGTATGTCCGAAGAAGAAAGTAAGGTTTTTCATCAACAGTGCGTCATTCACAAAACTGCCTTTAGAAAAATATTCTGCAAAGAACAGAACTATTAACACTACTGCGGCCAACAGGCAAGCAATAACACCAATCAACGTTATCATGGAAATGAGAATGAATGGGGGCGTTTCAACGGAGGGATTTTTCTTAAAGTGTTGCCAGGCAAATGCCTGAGATATCGAATACTTTCTAAGTATCTGTGTCATTAAGCTAATGCTCCAAATTAACCAGCCCAAGCCTAACACCGTTAGAGAAACTAAGAACAGCGGAGTAGCCCACGCTGCCCACATTATCTTAAAAGGTAACGGATAAAGAAAAGTCCATCCCACATGAAAGTTGCCTATGAACGTAGTAGTCCAAAACATCAACACACCAATGACCGTGAGTACTAAGGCAATCATATTGGCCGTATAACTTGTTTTTACATAACGCTCCATTAAATAGTTAACGGCTGCCATCCCGGCCACAAACCAAATCCCAATCATGGTAAGCCCATGGGTAGTCATGTTAGAGTAAAATGTGATTGGATCTTGATGGATAATTTCTCCCTGATTGAGC
>JAGPBO010000093.1 GCA_018063305.1 Cyclobacteriaceae bacterium | reverse complement strand
AACCAAGACTCTTGTCTGTCCCCATTGAATTAACAACCTATGCATCGACAAGCTGGCGCGAGCAGTTGGTGATTCGCCAAACGGCAAAAGGATATTTTCAGAAAGCAGAAAATGAAACCTTTGAGAAAGTTCGTTATGGGATTCATATCCACACCATTCTTAGCAAAGTGAAATATAAAGATGAATGGCAGCAGGTGTTAGAAAGACTGGTGGATGAAGGCTTGATCTCCATAGAAGAAAAGCCGCGGGTTTTTGAACTGGTTGAAGAGCTGTTGGCCAATCCTTTAATCGCATCATGGTTTGAAAAATCCTGGAACGTGCGCACCGAGGTGCCGTTAATTTTACCTGGCGGTGGCGACAATCGGATTGACAGGTTATTGATTAGCGGAACGAAAGCGGTGATCATTGATTTCAAAACCGGTGAACCTGCCAAAGCCGATCAACATCAGGTGTTGGAATACATAAACATCTTGCATCAAATGCACTTCACAGAAGTAGAGGGGTATTTACTCTATACCAAAACAGGTGATGTGGTTTCGGTTCCACCAGGAAAGATAAGCCGAAGTAAAAAGAAAGACGATAAACAATTAGGGTTAGAATTTTAGTATGGAATCATTTCTACGCGAGTTAGCAGTACAACTGAATAAGGAAAATCCTTTGTGGGATTCTGTGACACTCGTTTTTCCAAACCGAAGAGCGGCTTTGTATTTCAGAAAACACTTAAGTGAAATTATTACGCAACCCTTGTTTGCACCCAACCTGCTTACCATTGAAGATTTTATTTCGGAAATGGCAAAAGCGCGCGTGCCCGATAAATTAGAATTGGTGCATCGCCTGCATGCCAGTTATCAACAGATAATTAATGCAGCGGATGCACGTAGCGAACCGTTTGATCAATTTTATTTTTGGGGCGATATGTTGCTGCGTGATTTTGATGAAGCAGATAAATACCTGGTTAATGCCGAGCAACTCTTCAAAGATCTTCGAAACCAAAAAGAACTCGATTCCAGTTTTGATTACCTCACGGATGAACAACGGAAATTTCTTCAAGAGTTTTGGAGCAGCTTCGATGAAACTTTAAATGAAAACAAAAAGAAGTTTATCGAGGTTTGGGTAAAGCTGTTCGAACTCTATAAAACATTTCGAGCACAGTTAGAAACTGAAGGTCTTGCCTATGAAGGCATGTTGCATAGAGCTGTAGCCGAAGAAATTAAGATTGGAACTCTAAAACGAAATCCCACAGAATTAAAATTTGTTGGCTTCAATGCATTAACCAAAGCTGAAGAAAAAATCTTAGAGCACTTTGTTAGCCTCGGCAGCCAAATGTATTGGGATGCGGATGATTATTATGTGAATAACGATCGGCAAGAGGCGGGGCGGTTTATCCGGGAGTATCAACAGCATCCTATTTTAAGAGATACACTAACTGACGGGTTTCCTTCCAATTTCAGGAAGCCGAAGTCAGTGAAGTTGTTTAGTTCCCCACAGCCGGTAGGACAAACAAAATTAATGGCACAAATTATTGATGCCGAACTAAAAAAAGGCATGGTGCCTGAGGATACACTCATTGTTCTTCCTGATGAAAAATTATTGATGCCGGTGCTACATGGTATTGCGGGCAGTGTGGAGAAGCTGAACGTAACCATGGGTTTTTCGCTGAGCAACACTCCATTGTTTAATTTGATTGAATTGTTGGTGGAACTTCAGATTGCGAGGCGCGAAGATTATTTTAATCATAGACAGGTGCTGGCGCTGTTAGGCCATCCCTACATGGTAGCGGCTGGTGCACCGGAGGCTAATGCCAAGCGAAAAGAAATTCTTGCACACAACTGGGTGCGCATTCCAGAAAGTTTTTTAGCAACGGCTGTGCCGGTGCATCGCTTAATGTTTAAAAAATCCTCACACATTCCGTTGACCTATCTTTCTGATATCATTGCAGAGATTGGCTCGCTGGAAAGTCTTACTGATTTTGATCGCGAGTATGCCATGCAGTTTTTGAAATTGCTGAATCGTATGGGTACAGTAGTGGGTAATCAGCAAAGTGACGAAGTGGTGACAACGAAAGAGAATAACAAATCACTTAAATCATTTCTGCGACTGTTAAAACAATTAGTGCGTGCAGAAAAAATTCCTTTTACAGGTGAACCGTTAAAAGGCCTGCAAGTGATGGGTGTGTTAGAAACGCGGAACCTTGATTTTAAAAACGTAGTGATTCTTTCGTTGAATGAAGGTGCGTTTCCGGCTTTCGGTAATAAAGGCTCTTATATTCCGTATAACATTCGCAAGGCGTATGGCATGCCTACCATAGAACATCAGGATGCTATGTATGCTTACTTATTTTATCGCGTGCTGCAACGGGCTGAAAATATTTTTCTTTTTTATAATTCTGAGACTGACGTGTTGGGGCAAGGCGAAATGAGTCGCTACCTGCAGCAGCTTATTTATGAAAGTGGATTAACCCTTGAACGGTTTGCGTTGCATAACGCTATTCAACCGAAAACGATCAATCCCATTACCATTCAAAAAGACGAAAAGATTTTAAACTTGCTGGCCAATTTGAATGTCGGCAATCGATACTTCCGCGGAATCTCCCCATCAGCATTAAATACGTATTTGGAATGCCGGTTGAAATTTTATTTCAACTACATCGCGCGTATTAAAGAAGCCCGCGAAGTAGAAGAAGACCTGGATGCCCGTGTGCTGGGAGATTTTTTCCATAAGGTTATGGAACGCTTTTATAAGCAACTGGCTGAAAAGAAAAGGAATAATCTGGTGGAGCTTGGGGATTTTGATAATTACGAAGTCGTGTTTGGCAAACTCATTGATCAGGTATTTTCAGAAGCGTATCATTTAGAGCCTGGCAAAAAGGTAATCTATGAAGGGCAGGGACTTATTGTGCGCGAGGTGATTTGGGAGTTTATCAGACGTATTATCAAGTTGGATATAAAACGCGTTCCTTTTGTGATGGAGGCGGTTGAACTTTCTGGGCTATTGTATAATGCGAAGATTAAGCATGCGCCTGGCTTTGTGGTGCTGGGAGGCACGATTGACCGTGTAGATAGAAAGGGCGATGAAGTACGCATCATTGATTATAAAACCGGGCAGGATAAACTTGATTTTGAAGACATCCCATCTTTGTTTTTGCGCGATGAAAAGAATAGAAAGGCGGCCTTTCAAACACTGGTGTATGCGCTGCTCTATAAAAACAATCGTGCAGTATCGGCAGCCGATGCTAAAATTGTTCCTGGTTTGATTAACAGAGAAAACTTATTTAATGACTCGATTAAATTTGGCTTGACTATGGGCAAACAATGGGTTGGCGATGCAAATGGATTGTTGCCCGAGTTTGAAATACATTTGAAAGAATTGTTAGAAGAAATTTTTGACCCTGCGCAGGTATTTGATCAAACGCCATTCATGGAAAAGTGCCGCTACTGCCCGTACCAGAATATTTGTTACCGGTAAAGTATATTTAAAGGGGCTGTATTTAGCGCAGTTCATTCCGGGCGAGTGGAAGTTGTAAATTAGGCCTAATCTATAAAGAGACCCGGAATCCCGAAACGAATAGGTTCTTTCTGAGACCACAGTTCTCATTCTCAGTTCGAGTATTGTCTACGAAGGGACTATGTGGAATATAAAAAAAGACCTCTGCCTGAGGTCTCATTTATTACGTATAGATAATGCAATATTTTAATCTCTGTACATCACGGCCTTCACGGCTTTTACCGTGCGGGCTACATTGGGTAATATTGCTTCGATTAAGGTTGGTGCGTAGGGTAGGGGAACATCCAAACTATTTATCCGGTGTACCGGGGCGTCCAGATAATCGAATGCATGTTTCTGAACATGGTAGGTGATCTCTGTGGCTATGGATGATAACGGCCAGGCTTCTTCTACAACAACTAACCGGTTGGTTTTCTTAACCGATTCAACTACAGTGGCGTAATCAATGGGGCGCACAGAACGTAAATCAATTACTTCGGCTGAAATTCCTTCCTTTTCTAATTCCTGCGCAGCAGCCAGAGCAACCTTCATAATCTTACCAAAGGAAACAATCGTAACATCGGTTCCACTTTTCTTAATATCGGCTACGCCAATAGGAATCAGGTATTCTTCGGTGGGCACCTCGCCCTTGTCGCCATACATCAGTTCCGATTCCATAAAAATAACCGGATCGTTATCTCGAATGGCTGTCTTCAATAAGCCTTTGGCATCGTACGGAGTAAAAGGAACAACCACCTTTAATCCAGGCGTGTTGGCAAACCAGTTTTCAAAATTTTGCGAGTGTTGCGAACTGAGCATCCCGGCATTACCGGTAGGCCCTCGAAACACAATAGGTACATTAAACTGCCCGCCCGACATAGAAAGCATTTTGGCTGCGGAATTAATGATCTGATCAATGGCCACCAAAGAGAAATTGAACGTCATAAATTCTATAATGGGTCGCAGTCCATTAGACGCAGCACCCACACCAATGCCGGCAAAACCAAGTTCAGAAATAGGTGTATCAATGACACGATCGGGTCCAAATTCATCGAGCATGCCCTGACTTACCTTATAAGCACCGTTGTACTGGGCTACTTCTTCACCCATGAGAAACACACTCGGGTCTCTTCTCATCTCTTCGTTCATAGCTTCGCGAAGCGCCTCTCTGTATTGTATTTCTCTCATAGCTGCCATTAGTTTGGAAAGCCCGTAAAAATAGGGATCAGGATCATCAGGTTAAAGGGAATAGCCCGTTTTTTTGCTATAAAAAAGGGTATATAAACAAAAAACCCCGGTTTTGGCCGGGGTCTTTTATTATTAGTAAGATCGAGATTATTTCAATGCACTACGGAAAGATTCAGTAGTGGCAAACTTGGTGAATTCAAGATCAGTTAACGCCTTTTCTTTTAATGAAGAGTCGATTCTAACTGCGCTGGTAAGATTGCTTACCACTGCATCGCCATTACCTGAACGGGCTGCAGCAACGGCAGCTCCGTAGTAGGCTATTGCCATATTGCTGTTTTTGCTAGAAGCTTCAGCAAAAGATGACGAGGCGTTGCTAAAGTCTTTGTTAAGTAACTGCGCTAAGCCTTTGTTGAAAAGGTTAACATCAGTAGCTAAAGCAGAAGATGTAGAGCTAACCGCTGCGCTATAGTTTGCCATGTAGATTTCACAAGCTCCTTTTACGCCATTAACACCACGGGTAACATCGTTATTAGCACCCTGCAATGCTTTGGTAGCATGGCTGTATGCTTTATAAGGATTTCCTTTCCATAATGAAATAGTGGCCAGGTTGGCATGTACTTCTGACGTCTCTTGCATTTTTGCTGCAATATCCAATTGGGCAGAAGCTTTCTCAGCATATTCTGAAGCGCGGGCAGGATTTTCCATAGCCAACGCGATGTAAGCAGCGCCTAAGTTATTGTGTGCATTCCAGTGGCTTCCTTTTTTGGTAGCTGCTTCGTAGATCGCTGCCTTCTCTTCGTTTGAAGGAGTAAGCGTAGCAGAGTACATCAATTCTTCAAAGCTCAAGGTATCAGACTTAACCTGACCAGCTGTGATTTGCTTAGCAAGTACTGAAATTTCTGCATCCGTCTTCTTATCCTTAATCGTTAAGATTTCAGTTTTAGCGGCACGCAAGCCTGGGTAAACATCTTTGAAAACTTTGTTGTAGGTCTTCAACTTCTTCATTTGCTTTTCCTGGTCTTCGAAAGAACCACCACCATTGATGATGTTTAGATATTCAGACTTTTGATCTGATGTTATGCCTTCATAAGTAGCCAACGAGTTTTTGAATTCTGACCAATCATCAACGACAGGCTTCAAAATGAATTTAACCTCATCGGCCATGCCTTGATAATCGTATTTCTTCATTTGTGCACGGTAGTACTTTTCGATAGCAGCAGCGCGCTCTTCCGAAAGTTTGCTGTTTATTCTCTCAGCACCTTCAGGAGAGTGAGTACCGGTAATGGTTACAGTGCGGGTTACGTTTTTAGCAGCGATATAAGCATCTAATTGCTTTCCTTTGGCTGCTTTAGTTTCTGAAGGACGGAGTACCGAACGGCCTCTTTCAAAAATGAAATCCGGGATGACAACCGGAACCAGTTCTTCCTGGTTGTTGTAACCATGTTCTGCGAAAGCAGCATAATATGAATTTTGAACCAACTTGGAGGTAGTAATTATTCCAGTAGCAACAGGCATGCGAGGAGTAGTCTTAGACTTTGTTCCTTTTGAGGCAACACCTTGTACTTCCACAGTTCCTACTTTATAGGCATCCTGATAAGGAAATGAAAATGCTTTTGACACTTTTACTTCTTCCGTGCCACTATTTGGATAGTCTTCAGACCGGTAAGCAGCCGGATCTAAAGCAAGTTCATTTTCGCCATACTTATAAAAAGTATTGATCGTATAAACTGTTCCTTTCTTTAACATTTTGATTGGAAGATTTCCAGCCAAATCAAAGTTTACCGTGTCTTTGTGAACCTCAAGCGGGTTCGGTGCCACTTCTAACTTTTGCTCTTTGGCCGCTTTGATCATTTGAGGTAGCGTACAGCTCGTGAAGGAGAGGGCTCCAATGATCAGGAATGCGTAGAATAATTTTCTCATGGTTTTGATTTAATAAGTTTCCGTAAACGAGGTGCAAAGTTAACCTTAAACCCCTTTTTTCTGCAATAATAGTCAAAAAAATAACACGGCTATCGCGGAAACTAGGTAGATCACCCGCTATATTTGCAGAGAGGGTTTTAAGTCGGTAAAAGGACTTTTACTCAGGTAAACGGAAGTATTTCAGCTTAATTTATATGGATATGAAGGGTTTGATAGGCGAAATTCAACTTTTCTTTGAGAATCAGGCCTTTGGCGTTTGTACAGCCTTGGGTGACAAAATGGGTGTTGCTACCTCCTCGATCCGACTTTTTTTCATTTATGCCTCCTTTCTTACCTTCGGTTCGCCACTGATTATTTACATGTCCCTGGCCTTTATTCTTAATATGCGCAGCCATTTGCGCAGGCGAAGTACCATTTGGGATTATTAAAATCTCAAAGACTTAAAGGTCCTCTTTCCTAAAATGAAGAAATCAATCGTTAGCAGACGAGGATATTGTTGCGAAACCCGGTAAGGTAAACTGGCCAGTTGTTCCCTTTTTTTAAGATCCACCCCCAGGTTACTAAAGAATTTGAGATGAGCTTTGATTACCGCTATGGAATCTTTGGGCGATCCTTGCATCAAAAACACAAAACAAGCCGTGTAGTCCAGGAAGATCCGAAGCGGAAGTTTCCACCAAAGGCTATGCGATGGCAAATTCTTTATTAAGAGACTTAACCCATTTCTAAAGTTCAAGAATGTTTTTCTTGGATTTGATTTGTCCAGGGTTCCACCCCCAACATGATAAACCTTACTTTCGGCTATATAGTTAACCAGGCGGCCAGCTCTATTCAAACGCCAACATAAATCGATTTCTTCCATGTGAGCAAAAAAGTCTTCGTCTAATCCACCCGAAACATGAAAATCTTTGGATCGGATAAACAGACAGGCACCTGTTGCCCAGAAAATACTGCGGTTATCATCATATTGCCCTGTATCTTTTTCCAGTTCGTTAAAAATTCTTCCACGACAAAAGGGATAGCCCAGCATATCAACAAACCCACCGGCTGCACCCGCGTATTCGAAATAATCTTTTTTATTATAGTAGAGTACCTTGGGTTGAGCCGCTGCCAGCGAAGGATTTGCCTTAAATTCCCGGATAATGGGCGCGATCCATCCGGATGTAACTTCTACATCAGAATTAAGAAGTACAAAATACTCGGCCTCAATTAACTTCAGAGAATAATTATAACCGCCACAATATCCGAGATTCTTTTTAAGCCTGATTATTTCTATCGACCCTGTATATTCTTTTTCAAGGAAGGCGATTGAATCGTCTGTGGAAGCATTGTCGGCTACAATAATTTTTGCATCGCCACTGTGGGCAAGTACGGACGGGAGGAATTGTTGTAGAAAATTTCTTCCGTTAAAGTTAAGAATGACAACCGCTACCTCGGTCATCCCATCAGGTTGCTTAAGTCCATACCCGGAATATTCGGAAGCATTCCTTCCGTAGCTTTCTTCAATTCTTCTTTAGCAAGAATTTCTACTTCTTCCAGTGCCTTATTGACGGCCGCTATTATCAGATCCTGTACAAGGACTTTATCTTCGGCACGCAATGTAGCCGGATCAATATCTATCGAGATCACTTGTTTCTTGCCGTTGACAATCACCTTCACCATACCCCCTCCTGATTCGCCACGGGCATGTACACGTACCAAATTATCCTGGGCTTCCTTTATTTTGCCTTGCACTTCTTTCATCTTGCCCATCATCTTCATCATATCAAACATAGCCGTATTGGTTGGTTAGAAATGCAAAGGTAAAGATTTCAATCCGCTTACTTGGTGGTCTTAAGAATTACCACGGTGCTGCCAACCGAAAGGCTACGCCCGGCAAAATCGCTAATCTGGGCCCGCCACACATAGGTTTCTTCGGGTAGCAGCCTTCCATTATTAGTGCCATTCCAGGGTTCATTTTTATCAGAATAATAAACCATCGTACCCCACCGGTCGAATATCTTTAACTCCAGCTTTACGATATACTGCCCTTGAACCGTAAAGGTTTCATTTTCAGGCGGCCCCGAACCATCGGGGGTAAAAGCGGTGGGATAAAAAAGGTTTACGTCTTTGGTAATAACCAACCTGTTAGAAACAGAATTAATTAATCCGACTTCCACGGGTTGCGCGATGATTTGATATTGAACGACCTGATTAATAGCATCGGGTTGATCATCCACCCACGTGGTGTCTGTTCCCATGTTAATGGTTTGCATCAATCCACCACTTTTATCAAATTTTTCAATCCGATAATTTGTAACGCCATTACGCCAACCTTTCAGTCTCGTCCATTTCAGGGTTATTACATTTTTGTTATCCATGGAAGATAATAATCGGATGGGGCAAACAAGATCTCCGGCTAAGCTCGCGTTACCACACAAGTCGCCATAGTTTATCCGATAACAGAAATTGCCTTCTGTGGTATATTCGGTATCGGTAAAATCCTGATTGATTGTTTTTCCTGCAAGGCCAAAAACTGAGTTGTTTTGATTTCGGAGCACGGCATACTCTTGTACTGTGAATAATGGATCTTGCTGCCAGGTTAATTGAACTCCATTCGATCCAACCACCGATGACGTGTTGGTGATGGCAGAGGGGTTTACTGTTGTAAAGGCTTCGCCACATTTTTCAAGCGAGGTACTTTGGGTGCCCCCGGCATAGTGGTTAATGACTTGATAACAATAGTTGGTTTTACAAACCACATCCACATCATTTAACGAAGAGGGCGCTCCAGGTATAATCGTATAGGAAGCTCCGTTTCGCATAATTTCTGTAGAGAGAACTCCGTTGGCCGCGCTGGCCCAGGTTAACCGATTAAAACCGTTTTGAATAGCGAGATCAAAATTATGACTACACACAGGTTGTGAGTAGGTATTCAAACCCGTGCAGGGATCAAAAGAACTTAGCCGAAAGCAGTAAAAATTATCATCGGTCTTCAGGTTAGGAATGGTAAGCGTACTCACGCCATACAGCGTTTGAAATTGTTGAAACGTGGTGCCATTGTTAACCGCAATCTCTAGTTTGTATTGAATATTTTGTTGCGGGGTAAAATTGAGCTGGATGGATGAAGCATCTAATATCGTTAATGCATTGAGCTGTGGAGTGGGCAGCACGGCTAAAGAAGTAAAAGGGAGAATTTTGGCAGAACAATTATTGGCGGCATTCAGATCCTTTCCTTTTACGCTAATGTTGAACGTAGAGGCTACCCCATAACTATGATTAGCGGTTTGGTTGTTGCTATTCGGGATAACCGTTTCGTTAATCCCATCATTATTAAAATCAATGGCGTATTGATCGTAATTCTTATCTGTAATTTTTATGGAAGTCTGCAAACCTGAGCACGTGTAGATTTCAAATTCGGGTTGTATGTCGGGGTCAACGGTGATCGTAATATCATCGGCACCAATATTCTGATAGAGCACAGTGAGTTTAAACGTACCGGCTTGTGGATAGGTAAGGGTGAATTGGTTTTGTTGTGGCGCAGTGCCGTTGCCGGCACCCATTAAGCAGGGCTTCCCGGCCGTACACTCTCCGGTCGTGATCAGGTTGGTATTTAATATAGTTACCGTAAATGGGGCACAACCTTTTACTTCATCTACCTGAAAACGCCCCAGCCGACTGACGTATTGTGCCTCCGTGGCAACAACGGCCATCAAACTAAATAAGCAGGTAAGAATCAGGTTTTGTTTCACTACTGAAATTTCAAAATTCAAGCGTACAGCTTTTCAAAAACTTTTCGGCATTTACCATATCCGGATGTAACGCTCGGTCTGTTTCTATAAACGGAACAACGTCTCGGAAAGTATTAACAAATTTCTCTAACCGCGCAGATGTTTTTAATGGCTGTCTAAAATGTAAAGCTTGTGTCGCGGTGATAAGTTCAATCGCCAAAATGGAATAAAGATTATTTACCACCCGATACGCTTTGGTAGCGGCATTGGCGCCCATACTTACGTGATCTTCTTGCCCGTTGGAAGACACGATTGAGTCAACTGATGCCGGAGAGCAAAGTTGTTTATTTTGGCTTACAATGGAAGCGGCTGTGTATTGCGGGATCATCAAGCCCGAGTTAATACCCGGATTGGCCACAAGGTAATTTGGTAACTCCCGGGAACCTGAAATGAGTTGATAAGTTCTTCGTTCTGAGATGCTTCCTAATTCGGCCAAAGCGATGGCCAAAAAATCCAAGCCTAACGCCAACGGCTGACCATGAAAATTTCCGGCCGAAATAATTTTATCCTCATCAACAAAAATGTTTGGGTTATCGGTGACTGAATTAATTTCCGTGAGGATGGTTTGCGTTACGAACTGGATGGTATCCTCACTGGCACCATGTACCTGCGGCATGCACCGGAACGAATAAGGATCCTGCACATGCTTTTTGGGCTGGTTGATAATATCACTTCCGGTTAACAGATTTTTAATGTGAGCCGCAACGTTCACCTGACCCTGATGAGGCCTGATTTTATGTACTTCTGCTTCGAAGGGTTCAAGGCGGCCATCAAAGGCATCGAGGGAAAGTGCTCCGATCATATTAGCGAGCGTCAATAGCCGTTGGGCATGTAACAAACACCAGGCACCGTAAGCACTCATGAATTGTGTTCCGTTCAATAAGGCTAATCCTTCTTTCGCTTTAAAGTGAATGCGTTGCCAACCCAATAGATGTAGGATTTCACCACCCGGATAAATCTTACCCAAATAATGAGCCTCACCAAGTCCAATCAATGGCAGCGAGAGATGAGCGAGCGGAGCTAAATCACCCGAGGCGCCCAACGAACCCATTTCATAAACACGTGGCAACACACGCTGATTAAACATATCGACAAGTCGCTCTACCGTTGAAAGTTGTACACCCGAATAACCATAGGAGAGCGACTGCACTTTTAAATACAGCATCAACAAAACAATTTCGCGAGGCACTTCGGGTCCAGTGCCGCACGCGTGCGACTTCACCAGATTCTCCTGTAAGGTTTCTAATTTATCTTTTGGAATGTGTTTGTCGTACAGCGAGCCAAAGCCAGTATTGATTCCATAAATAGGATGAGCCGTGGCAGCCAGTTTGGTATCTAAATAATCCCGGCAACGGGTAATTTGCTGGCGCGAGTTTTCTGATAACCCAATCTTGGCATGACCATGAAGAACAGCATCAAGCTCTTGAAGGGTTAGGGGTTTGTTTGATATGGAGTGTGTGGGTTGCAAATCGGGTTTGTTTTAGGATGCTAGTTGTTAGTGATGAGTGTAATGATTTCAGAAATGATTTTCTTTTCCTGCTCACCCGTCTTCATGTTTTTGATTGTCAATTGTCCACTTTTCACTTCTTCAGACCCAATGATTATTACATAGGGAATCATTTTCTTATTTGCATAGTCCAATTGCTTTTGAATTTTTACGTAGTCTGGATAAATCTCAGAGGCGATGCCCTTATCCCGCAAGGTTTGTAAAACCCCCAAGCCATAGTTCATACTTTGTTCATCGAAATGACTAATCAATACCGTGGATGTTGCGTTGGCTTCCTGTGGGAAAAGTTTTAATTCCTCCATGGCATCGTACAAGCGATCTACACCAAAAGAAATTCCAACGCCCGAAAGTTTTTCTTTGCTGCCAAAGGCTTGGGTAAGATTATCATATCGCCCGCCACCGCTTACGCTACCAATAGCCACGTTATTAATTTTTACTTCAAAAATGCAGCCCGTATAGTAACTTAATCCGCGGGCTAAAGAAATATCAAATTCAACGTGATCTTTGGTAGTACCATAACCCTTTAGTAAGGTAAATACTTGTTTAAGATCGGCAATTCCTTTTTGGCCGATAGTCGAATTGGCAAATCGGGTAGTTAGAAATTCTACTTTCTCTTGCGTGGTTCCTTTAAAGTTTAATATTTCAAATAAGGTAGTAAGACTTTCATTCGTAAAGCCACGCGTAAGTAATTCTTCTTTCACTTTTTCTTCTCCGATTTTATCGAGCTTGTCAATGGCAACAAACAGGGAAGATTCTTTTTCATCAGCAGCCACTAATTCAGCAATCCCCGCAAGAATACCCCGATGATTAATTTTAATGGTATAGTCTGAAATGCCTAATGCTTTGAATGCCGACTTGATCATTAAAATAATCTCGGCTTCACAGATTAATGAATCGGTGCCCACCACATCGGCATCGCATTGATAAAATTCCCGATACCTTCCTTTCTGTGGTCGATCGGCTCGCCATACCGGTTGAATCTGATAGCGCTTAAACGGAAGCGTAATCTCGTGCCGGTTCATGACCACATAGCGGGCAAAGGGAACGGTGAGATCGTAGCGGAGGCCTTTTTCTGAAATATCTGAAGTAATGAGTTTTGAGTCCTTAGTATGGAGTTTGGTTTGATCAACATTCTTTAAGTAATCGCCTGAATTAAGAATCTTGAAAAGTAATTGGTCTCCTTCATCTCCATATTTTCCCGTAAGGGTGCTCAGGTTTTCCATGGCCGGAGTTTCGAGGGGCGGGAAGCCATGCAACTGAAATACACTGCGAATTGAATTAAGAATAAATTGGCGCTTGGCCATTACAGCCGGGCCAAAGTCGCGGGTACCTTTAGGTAAAGTTGGTTTTTCCATAATAAAACAGGGCAATTTAAGGATAAGCCACTAATTCAAGGATTGACCATACCCTTAATACTTGGTAAATATTAGGATTACCCTTCAATTCGTTGATTTTGCAGTCTAATTCTAAATATTCTGAGAATCTGTGGCAATTAATTACAAAACATGTCTATTTTTGCACCCTTTAAAAGCTAAAAAGTCATGTCAGTTACCCGTTTAAAAAGAAAAGGCCGCAAAGATAAAGCTGTTGCAGCTCGTAGAAGAACCTCTTTGAAGATACTAAACTTTAAGCCTGTGGCTAAAACTGTTGAT
>JAGPBO010000092.1 GCA_018063305.1 Cyclobacteriaceae bacterium | reverse complement strand
CTGACAGCCATTGATTGAATTCTCTTCCACCAACAGGATCGGTATGGCTGATTAACTGAATCTGATATTTATCGAGCAAATTTGGGATTGAATCCAACCAATTGGAAAGCATCATTATTTGATCTTCGTCAATAAAATAACTACCTCCATTAAAATAAATGCTTCTACGAAGTTCTTGTTGATCGGCTTGCGAAAACGCAACGCCAGATAAAAATATGCATCCTATGATCGCAATCCCCTTCATACTTTTTTGAGATTGAAATCTAAGTTACAACAATTCAGTGCTACGAACTAACCGCGAACCAAATTAGTAGTTTAACCAAACCACCTTGGCAATCTTCCCTTTTTCAACAACGGAAACAACCAGGATGTTACCGTAATCGCTCTCTTCAAACTGATGATAAGAATCTTTGCCAATCAGATAGTTTGCAATAGCAGGCACCGTGTTTGAATGGCCACACACAACAACTGTTCCACCCTTATATTTTTTTAAGATGGCATCCATCTCTTCAATTTTATTATACTCCAGCACATCAAATCCTTTTGCGGTTGCCATGGGTGCAACTGTATTTCGCGTACGTTTATAGGGTGTAGAGTACACAGCATCCACGTTAGTTGCTGCTAGTAATTTAGCAAAAGACTGGGCACGCATAATACCTGCTTCACTCAAGTTCGGATTTTTAGGGTCATCCGTTGCCTTCTCCGCATGGCGAACTAAAATAAATGTAGTGATGGATTGGCCATACGCTACTGAACTTATCAGGAGGAGAATTAAGGTAAGGTTTTTCATGAAATGTGGATTTATTTAAATTGATCACTTACTGAAGCAGGCACTTTACAATCTGTTGTATGCCGCGTATCGGCCAGATGAAAAATTTTCCATCCGGTTTCTTCTTTTACAAGATGAAAGGCATCGACACCGCAATGGCTAAACCTTTTGCCGCTATAGAATGCATACTGTGCCCACACCTGCGCAAAAGTTCCGTCAACTTCAATCTTTGTATCCCAGATAGGCTCACTCCAGGGTTCGGTATGGGGCGTGCCTACAGCTTTTAAAAAGCCGTCCAGGGAAGATTCGCGTCTTACAATTTGTTTGCCTGATTTATCTTTCATAATCGTGGCCATAGTAACGTTTTGTGTAAAGGCACTATGCACCATCGCACTATCACCCAAATTCATGCCTTTAAATAGTCTTACAATCGGCTGCATAACGGCCTGGCTCTCTTCTCCCTGACCTTGGGCCACCACCGCAAGACCTATCAAGCCAACTAGCATCAGAATTTTCATATTTTGTTTGTGTTTATGAGTTACAAGATTAAAATTTTTAACAAGATCCGCATGCTTATAGCTTTTAGTAAATTACATGATGACGGATAATATCTTAAATTTAACAGTTAAAATTAGCCTATGAAGCCCGCATACCTTGTTTTTGTCTTATCGTTTGCTGCCTCGCACGCTTTTTCTCAGTCAACTACTATAGATAGTCTTGAAAAAGTGATGGTAACTGCCACCGGTGATTTGAAGGTGAAGACTCTGAATGAATTTTTCAGGGCCTATATAAACTCTGATCCGATAAGGGCAATTGAATACACCCGGGAAGCACTTGCACTAGCCACAGAAATTGACGACAAAAAGGGGATGGCTGCCTCCTACAACAATTTGGGTGTTGCCTATAGAAATCAGGGAGCTTTGGATAAGGCACTTGAGTATTATCTGATTTCACTCCAAATCTATGTTGGACTTGACAATAAAGTTGGCATTGCCACCACAAAAAATAATATCGGAAATATTTATTCTATGAAGAAGGATTATGGCCAGGCCATGAAGTATTTTGAGGAGTCGCACCGTCAATTCATTGAATTAGGTGATAAGCAAAAGATTATTGGCTCCATGAATAATCTGGGAAATTTGAACAACGATCTGCAATTATATGAACAGGCTCTTAAGTATTATTCAGAATCATATCAACTAAGCCAGCAAAGCGGAAAAGTATATGCCGACCCACTTAATAATATTGGCAATCTTTATTTTAAGCAAGGAAACTACCAGCGTGCTGTGGAGTACTATCAAAGAGCGCTTGTGTTGGCCCGTCAGGAAAACGACCAATTGGTCGTATTGAATGTATTAAGCAGCATGGGCGAAGTATATGCTCGTGCCGGACAGTTTAAAAATGCTCAAGCCTATTTAGATAGTGCTATGCAAATGAGTGGACAAATGCAGGCTTATCTTTTCGAGCCTAATATCCTCAAAAGCATGGCGTTAAATTATTCCAAACAGGGTAAAATGAAGGAAGCCTATGAAACGATGTTACGCTACGATGTTACAAAAGAAAAAATTTACGGGGAAGAGAGCAGCCGCAAAATTGCCCAGATGGAAATAGCCATGGATCTACAGGAAAAAGAAGAAGAGATGGAGGCCTTAAAAATTGAATCTGAAGTTCAACACTTAGAACTTCAAAAGACACGCATGATTATCACCATAACTATACTGGGCATTGGTCTGCTGCTTGGTGCACTCAATTTATTTTATTCGAAACGAAAATCTATTAAGAGAAAATGATTTCACGAAAAGAGGCACGCGAGATACTAGCCGGCTTAACACAGAACGCAAGTTTACTTCGCCACATGCGCACAATAGAATTAGTGATGGAAGCCTACGCGGAAAAATTTGATGAGAATAAAGACGAGTGGGCTATTGCCGGACTATTGCATGATGCCGACTATGAAACGTATCCGGAAAAGCATCCTCAAATTATTGTTGATCAATTACAAACACTGGGTGAAGTAAAAATAGCCCATGCCATTTCGGCCCATTACACCAAGTGGAATGTAGCCTACGAAACACTTCTCGACAAGGCCTTGCTGGCTTGTGATGAACTTACTGGTTTTATTGTAGCCTGCTGCCAGGTACGCCCCGATGGCATAACTTCCCTGGAGACTAAATCGGTACTTAAGAAATTAAAAGACAAGGGGTTTGCCGCTAAGGTAGATCGGGAAGAAGTTTACAAAGGTGTTGAATTACTGGAAGTTGACCTGGCCGAGCACATTACTTTTATTATAGAGGTTCTTAGAAGGAACCGGGCAGAATTAGGAATTTAGATCAATTTCAACGGTAGTTTTTATGGTGATTAGCCAGAATCTATTACCTTTGATTCACTAAAATCATTAGCATTATGTTTGAACAAAATATTGGTGACGGAGCAAATGTGTTTATAACTATTGTAGCGGTTATTATCGGTTTTGTAAGTGCTTTAGCTTTCCTCGATATGAGGAAGACTGCCAAAAACGAAAAGAAGGATTAAGGCCAAACTTTTCGAAATATAAAAAGCCTCCAACTCTGGTGTAGTGGGAGGCTTTCTCTTTTTATATCTGGTTATTTACCCCCTGGGCTGCCCGAAACCGACTGATTACCATAAGGCGATTTATATTCTTTCTGATAGTCTTGAAAGGCAAGTTTTTTGTAAAAATCGCCCCCAACAAAACTCACAAACACGTGAAATTCTTCGGGCTTGCGATAGCCCGGTAACGAGCTATATCCTTCAATGATGGGTATGATTCTAAACTCTTCATCCAGAAATACGAAGTTTGGATAACTCATCTGGTTATTCAACAATGCCATAGCCAGTTGATGCGCACCTTTATTCCCGTAAGGAACGAACTTAAAGGTTGTGCCCCGAAATACTACATCCCCTGTTTGCTCAGCATCAAATTTTACAGCATAAAATTTCTCGTTGATCAGTTTTACAATCTGCGGATCGACAAACGTATTTTTATCCATCACTTTACACCACCCGCACCAATCGGTATACACATCAATGAAGATTTTCTTCTTCTCTTTTTCCGTTTCCGATTTCTTTACGGCCTCTTCAAACGACATCCATTGAATAGCTGTAGCCTCGGTTTTGGTTGCCTGTGCGCGAACCAACCCAAATGATGCCAGTAGAACTATAAGAAGATATTTTTTCATTTTGTGTAATTCAAGATTTGAAATGGTAACAAAGTTAGAAAGAAAAGAAGTTCAAACCGACCGTTAATATGCAAACAACGAACCACTGTAACCTTTTGTGTACGGATTTTCAGTAAAACTTGTACGAAACCGAACAAATCGCAAAATCTAAAATTCGAAAACCTGCTGATTTACCCTAAACCCGGACTGGCACTGGTTTTGGTAAGCAGTAAAGCGTGCGCTTTAGACTTACCCATAAAGACCTGATTCTGATTGTCGGCATTGCCGTGGCTATACTTATAGCCTTTACTACGTTGGTGTTGGACATTATTCCAACCAAGGGTGAAGCCAATCAGGAATCCAAATCGCAAATCTCCTTCCCCTCGCCTACTGTATTGATTAATAAAATTGGGCAAGCTATAATCTCTAATTACTCTCTATACGAATAATATTGCAACACTTCTTCAATCGCCCACTTGATTGCTTCATTTATGGGGTACTGTTTTTTGGTTAGATCAGAGTCAATGGCGTGTAGTTGCATGTAAAATTGATTCATTACAGGAATCTCAGCCCCGTTGCCAATCATTTCTACTGTTTTATTGTAAGCATCAGCCTGCTCGGTTTTTATAACCTGGCAAGTAACCATTTCCTTTTTACCATATTTATTGGTTCGGGCCGAATACCCAAAGAGTCGGCAGATCAAACCCCGGTATGGATATTCCGTACATAATCCGACTCCAGTTTGCGTGGGGTTAAGAATTAAACAAATGGATGAATCGGTTTGCAAAAACTTTTCAAGCCATTGTTCGGCCTGCTTCTCCTTATATAAATGAAAGGCAAATGGAAGAAACTCAAGAATGGTGGCTTCAATATCAGGTTTGAAACAACACTTACCACAGCCGGCTTTACAATGAAGTGAGGTGGCTGATTGGAAATTGGCTATGTGTTGATCCAACCCTTCGAAGACCTGCGTTACCGCGGCCACCTTTTCTTCTAATTGCATAAGCCGCTAAAGTACAACGCATTTTCCGGTTCGTCATCAGGTAGTTGTGCCACCCGAAAAACTATCAGTTAAAATACGTAATTTCATATGGTCAAAATCCTGATGCCAGATTGTAAAACTATTTACCTATGAAGAAGACACTACTCACCCTCTCCTTTTTAGCCCTTGTGCAATTGGGTTATAGTCAATGGAAAAAAGAATGGTCGGTAGGGTATACATTGGCAATACCCCAAGGCATGATGGACCAAACGATTAATCAGGGGAATGGTGTTACAACTGATTTTTATTTTTTGTCGCCTAATAAGCGATTTGCTCTTGGGGTCGATCTGAACTACACCATCTATGGCTTTAATCAATCGCGCCAGCAATATAGTTTTCCTGATGGCACCACCGCAGATATGGATGTTAACATTACCAATTCATTCGTCAATGGAATGTTTTCTGCACGCTATAATTTAATGAAAGGCAAAGTGCTAACCCCGTATGTCGGTATAAAAGGCGGGTATTCCGGATTCAGAACCGACCTGAACATTTATGATCCTGATGATTTTGATAGTTGTGAGCCCGTAGAAAAAGATATTTTATTGAAAGACGGAAGCTGGATTTATTCACTGGGTGGCGGAGTTTCTTACGATCTATCGTCCTTGTTTAAGAAACTACGTTCTGATTTCTTGTTTATTAACCTAAGTGCCTACTACACACAAGGCGGAGAAATCAATTACATGAATACCGATGCCCCGCAGGCAAATCATATGGGCTCAACCTCACGATCACACGATTTGGAAGCTACCTTTATCAACACGCAAACGCAAGTGATTCATAAACATCATGTAGGCAATGTGTACACCGATGCAATTAGGATGATGGATTTTCGCTTCTCAGTAACTTTTCGATTTCAACACTGACGTAGAGGAGTTTCAACTTCATTTTGACAATCTGCTTAATCAAGCTCCTGACAAAGGAATCCATAGTTACTTAGTAAATCAATCGCTTCATTCGGACGAACTCCTTCGGTTGCAATTCTTAAAATCCGGTCGCAATCATCCAAATCGAAATTCCATTTACCATCCCCCACCAGTTTATTGAGCATCGGTGTCAGCCTCGATATATTTTCGTCTGACTGCACTGTAGTTTTAAAAACAAGAACCTGGCTACTGTTCATTGTATAAATAATTGAGTATGGCATGAGGATGCAATAAGTACCACAATTACCGCTATTACAATTCCAGCAAGTAAAACAATTCGCTTCCTGCTTATTGTCATTGAATTCCCATTTGAATTTCGGTACTGTTGCCCTCGGGGTTGGTAAAGTCCACATTGATGTACAACTCTCTATTAAGTCCCGCAGGGTTTAACTGATTGGCATCGGCAAACTCCATTAAGCGTTGATAACTCGTTGGCATCTCCAGCCAATTGCCTTCATGCATCAAGGATACACAGGCGAAATCCTGCGTTCTTTTAAAAGGGAATTTACCATCGTAATTATCGAGGACTTCCCCAACAGGCAATGCTATTTCAAGTGTGAAGGGTTTTTCAAAGTCTCCATAAAAATCAAAGTAGTGCCAATGAACCGGACCTGTTATGGTAAGCTTGTTGGCGACCGCCTCCCGAATAATTCAGGGGCAACCCCCATAAACTGATTCAATTCATTGACGGTTGTCTCTGTTCGGAACAACAAAAAGTTGGTGGGCTTTACTTTCTTAAGGACTGGAGGTATAATAGCTTGTTTCATAGTTTGTAATTTTCATACTAAGAAACTGTAGCTGCCTGACAGCCCTATGTCACCAGAGAAAAAGAAATTTCAATTATTTTTTTGATGTGCTGACAACCCTATGTCAACAGAAGGTGACTAAACTGCTTTCAAAACAATTTTTACGATTGGGTTATGCTGCTTACTGAATGATGCTGATGAAGCTCTTCGGAAAGTTTGGCTACTCTTTCCCGAAGGCCATCAGGAGAAATTATCTCAGCGCCCTTGCCATACATTAACAGCCAACGCGCCATAAAGTCAATACTGTCCATCATAAACTCGGCCCGAATGTGATCACCCAAATCTGTTTGCGTAGTTGTGGAGTTAATCGGCCTGTACTTCAGCACCTTTTTGTCGAACACCACTACGGCTTGCACCAGGTTTTGGTTAGAGACAAACATAGCCTGAAGGTATTCCTTCAATGAAACATCACTGCGTTTTTTAAATACTTCGCCTGTATTTACAAGATTTTTAATTCTGTCTGACCGAAAGTCTCGGTACCCATTTCGCAACTGACACCAGCCAATCAAGTGCCAGGCAAGACTATAATAGAAAATACCAGCCGGCTCTACCAATCGTTGAGTTACCTCGCCAGTAGCATTACAATAATCAATTTTAAGAATTTGCTTTTTTGCTACCGCGCGTTGGATCTCCGTCATGAAGTGGTCGGGAAATTGATCGTCATTCGCTGCACGTCCACGAAAGTGTATTTGAATGTTTGAGTCAAGCGTTTCTAAGTTGTCCTTATCCTCTTCCTTCAACACAGACTTGATTTTGTAAAGAGCCGAATCAAAAGCAGCACGCACCGATTTGTCAGCAATTTTTTCAACCAGCTTACCGGCCAGCATCATAGAGTTTGCCTCGTCTTGCGTAAACATAACTGGAGGCAAGTGGAATCCATCCACAATAAAATATCCTTTACCTGCCTCCGAACCAATAGGCACTCCGGCTTCCATCAATGCTTTTACATCTCGATAAACGGTACGCAAACTCATCCCAAAACGATCGGCTATTTCCTCTGCCCTTACCACACGCTTAGTTTGCAAGTGGATTAAGATAGCGGTCAGTCGATCGATTCGATTCATAGTAATGACCTTAGCAATCGGTATTAAAACAGCTTACCAGAAGATAGTATAAAGCGCAGCAATAATACCAATAATCAGCAACGAAATGGCGGTAAACGATGCCGATGGCTTAAACATGCCAGCATCTATATCCAATCCATTTGACTTAATTCCTCTTTTGTGATCGATAGTTGTAATGATCACCATGCCAACAATGCAGAGTATAAAAACAAAACCCATGCGATCAAGGAACGGAATTTCGTAGATGCCCACTGCATTCATTTTTGAAAAGCCGGCTGCTGATAAAAACGAAAGATCCATAAACTGTGGTAGCACTTTGAATATGAGTGAGAAAATAAATCCACCAATGGTAGCAAACAAAGCTGCATTGGAAGTTGTCTTTTTCCAGAAGAAGCCTAAAATGAACATGGCAAAAATACCCGGTGAAACAAAGCCTGTATATTCTTGAATATATTGAAACCCTTGCTTGCCTTCACCCATCAATTTTTCGCCCACTAACAACGATAGGATAACCGCCAAAATCATAGCAACGACTACAGAAATTCGGCCCAGCCAAACCAACTTAGTTTCGGAGGCTTGCGGGTTGATTGCCTTCTTATAAATATCAAGTGTAAAAATGGTTGCTATGCTATTTGCCTTTCCCGCAAGGGAAGCAACAATAGCTGCCGTTAAGGCTGCGAAGGCCAGTCCTTTTAATCCTTCGGGAAGTAAATTTAAAAGTGAGGGATACGCTTTGTTCACATCAATAATGCCTTTTGAGTCCAGCATTTCCGTAGCAAAATATCCTTTGGAGTGCAGCACATAGGCGGCAATGCCTGGCAACACAACAATTACAGGCATCAACAATTTCAAAAACGCAGCAAATAAAATTCCACTACGAGCGGTTTTCAAATCGGCCCCAAGCGCGCGTTGAGTTATATATTGATTGCAACCCCAATAGTTCAGGTTGGTTATCCACATGCCACCTATTAACACAGTAAGTCCGGGCAAGTCCATGTAGTTGTCGTTATCTGGTTTAAAGATCATGTGAAAGTGATCGTTCGCTTCTTTGGTGAGTAAAGTAAATCCATTTAGCATTCCGGTTTGTCCGGCTTCATCAGCTACTAAGTTGAGCGCAATGTAGGTTGCTACCAAGCCACCTAACACCAAGAAAAAAACCTGAATTACATCGGTGTAACCAATCACCTTCATGCCACCCAGGGTAATAAAAATGGCAAATACGGCCAGCAAAAAAATACAAAGAAGAATATCAAACCCGGTAATACCACTAATGGCCAAAGCACCGAGGTATAGGATTGACATCAGGTTTACAACGATGTAAAGCAATAACCAAAACACGGCCATAATCATAGCCACCGTGCCATTATACCGCTGGTTTAAGAACTGCGGCATGGTGTATATTTTATTTTTCAGATAGACTGGTATGAAGAAGACCGCTACGATTATAAGTGTAACGGCTGCCATCCACTCGTAGGTCGAAATGGCAAGACCCATTTTAAAACCTGAGCCCGACATACCAATCATTTGCTCGGCAGAAATATTTGATGCGATCAGGGAAGCCCCAATAGCCCACCAGGTAAGCGAACCCTCTGCTAAAAAAAAGTCTTTAGAATCGGTAAGTACTTTCTTTTTTCGATTATATATCCAATAGCCATACGCTGAAACGATTACAAAATAGATAAGGAATACGATGTAATCAGAGGTTTGTAGTTTTTGCATACACGTGGTTCTAAATTTTAGGTAACAGGTTTTACGATATGGACACCTTCACAAAGGTCAATCGAATAAAAGTCAGGTTCTTTTTTGAAAGTAGCAACATATTTCTCACGGACTTTCAGAGAATATTTTTCAACCGCTTCATTTCGGATGAGGTGAATGATACACCCCCCAAAGCCTCCACCCATCTGTCGGGCCCCAAATACTTCTTCCGGAACCTCTTCGGCCAACGTAACAATAAGATCTGACTCCCGGCAACTCACTTCATAAGCTTTGCTCAATCCCCAATGCGTTTCAAACATTAGCTTACCAAACTCCTTCACATCGTTCAATCTCAAAAAAGTTGCTGCCCTTTGGGTTCGATCTATTTCTTCCACCACAAACTTACATTTCGTGTAAACATTGGTATCAACAAGCTGTTGGAGTGACGCCAGGTTATCAGCACTCACATCCCGCAAGGACTGAATGGAAGAGTTTAGTTTTTGTAGTTGACGAACGCCTTCTTCGCAAGCGGCCCTTCGATCGTTGTAGGCCGATGAAGCCAACGCATGTTTTACTTTGGTATCAACCAACAGTATTTGTACTCCCGGAAAATTTACCGGAACATATTCATGGGTAAGACTGCGGCAGTCCAATAAAAGTGCAGAATCTTTTTGCCCAAATAAACTCGCATACTGATCCATGATTCCACAACGCACTCCGGTAAATTCATGTTCAGCTTGTTGGCCAATTCGGGCCAGGTCTAATCGTGATAAATTACTTGTAAAGATTTTATTTAAGGCAAATCCAAATCCTGAACACAGAGCGGCCGAAGAAGACATACCTGCACCGGTGGGTATATTACCGCCAAACACACAATCTACTCCGCTTAGTTGTAAGCCCCGTTGCAAAAATCCAATGACAACACCCATTAGATAATTAAACCACTGACTCCCGGCTTTTAACTCATCGGAACGAAATGAAAAGGTTTCGTTATAATCAATCGAATGAAAGTTGAACTGGTTGGTACTGTTAGAAGCTACAGCAAAAATAATTTCTCGATCAACGGCAGCGGGCATTACAAAACCCTCGTTGTAATCAGTATGTTCACCAATTAGATTAATGCGTCCCGGGGCAATAACCAGTAAGGGCTCCTTTTTATATCTCTCAATAAATTGAGTACGAATATTTGTAACAAAACTCATAAGTCATAAATTTAAAACGACCGTAATCGGACGTTTGCTCGTGTAATCGAACAGGTGCAAGATGCTAAAAGACCCGATAGAGTCTAAAAATAGGGTTATTTTTTTTGGTATCTACTTTGGCTAATAGAAATTAAATTGAGTCGACATGTTAAAAAACTACGTTGTTCTTTTCATAAGGAATCTTAAACGCCAAAGGCTTTTTTCCATCATTAATTTATTGGGCCTTACAGTAAGCATTGCCAGCACGGTGCTTATTTATTTATATGTAGCTCATGAATTTAGCTATGATCGTTTTCATGCTCACGTTGATCGGATTTATCGGGTTAACCAGACTTTTATCTGGGGTGAAAACAGTGACAATCAATTTGCCTCTACAGGGCCCGGTGTTGCGTATGCAATAAAAGAAGAATTGCCTGAAGTTGAATTGATCACGAGTCTACATACGCCTGGGAATTTTATTGTTTCGTATACTACCCCAACCAATGAAATAATTGCCTTCGAAGAAGATAAGGTGTTAGCAGCCGATTCGAATTTCTTCAACATGTTCAACTTTCCATTAATTAAGGGAGATGCGGCCACAGCTTTCAAACAAGCTAATTCAGTTGTCATGACAAAATCCACGGCTGAAAAATATTTTGGCGATGTTGACCCAGTGGGCAAACTTGTTTACCTAGGAGGATTGGGTGGTGGGAAGCAACAAACTTATGAAGTTACAGGGGTGATGGAAGACACTCCCAGTAATTCATACATCGAATTTGATATGCTGCTGTCAATGAAAGGATTTCCGATTGAACGATTTTATTGGAGTTGGGTTTGGACCCAGCTCGAGACATTTATTCGGTTAGCGCCCACTGCTGATGTGGAGCAAGTGAAAACAAAATTAGCAGCTATTCCGCGTAAGCATGCCGGAGAAACGTTGAGGCGGGCGATGAATACAACCTTTGATGAGTATCTCAAATCAGGAAAAAAATGGGAATTATTTTTACAACCCCTGACCAGCATTCATCTACCTTCCGAAGTTGTCATAAACAGACTTAATGATTCTGGAAATATAAAGATCGTTTATTCATTTATAGGCGCTGCCATTTTCATTGTTTTATTGTCGTGCATAAACTTTATGAACCTGTCAACCGCACAATTCACGCGCAGAATTAAAGAAGCCAGTGTACGAAAAATCATGGGACTTGGAAAAAAGGAATTAAGTCTCGGTTACTTTTTCGAAGCTTTTACATTTTGTTTAATTGCTTTAATCACTGCTTTAGCGCTCACGCAGTTACTGCTTCCTGGTTTTAACTTGATGACAGAAAAATCCCTGAAAATGTCATTATTGAATGACCCCGCTCTCCTTGTATCACTCCTTGGGCTGACTTTACTTATGGCTATTATTTCAAGTAGTTATCCAGCCTTGTTTCTCAGTTCGTTCAATCCGGCAGAAGCCATCAAAGGAAAACTGAAAATTGGCAGAGAAGGAAAAATATTCCGGAACGGTTTGGTTATATTTCAATTCAGTGTTTCGATAGTCCTTATTCTCTGCACCTCCATTGTTTTTCAACAACTCAATTATATCTCCAAAAAAAATATTGGTTTTGATAAAGAAAATCTTGTAGTACTTAGTCATGTAGAAGCTGTAAAAAATGGCGAAAGCCTAGCCCAGGCAGCTATGAACGTCCCGGGAGTTGAAGATGCTTCGTGGTGTACATCTGTTCCTCCCAAAATCTGGGGTGGCGATACATTCGGTGCCGAAGGAATGAATGGGTTAACGATTCCATTGAACTTCGCGATGGCAGATGAAAACTATCTGCCGACACTAAACATCAAACTGAAATTTGGAAGAAACTTCTCCGTTGATACCCCTGGCGATGTAGATCGCGTTATTCTCAATGAAGCAGCCATTCAAAAAATAGGTTGGCAGTCGGATGAATCCATCATAGGAAAGAAAATCGAATACGACAATAACACCTTCGAAGTGATTGGAGTGATGTCGGATTTCAACTATTGGTCATTGGCAACACCCATTGAACCCATGGCTGTTTTTCATATCAAAACAAAAAATTTATACGACTCCGATAGAAAATTTTTGACCCTTCGCATCACACCTCAAAGTAGTGAAGCCTGGGAAACAACTCTGGCGTCACTTCAGAAAGTCTGGAAAGAACATGCCGGTGATTCTCCCTTCGATTACCATTTGGTTGATAAGGCGTTTGCAGAGACATTCAAATCGCAACAGCAATTTGGAACAGTACTTACTGTGATGGCCACATTAGCAATATTGATCGCCAGCTTGGGATTATTAGGAATGATTGTTTATGCGCTGGAACAACGAACCAAAGAAATTGGCATTCGAAAAGTTTCGGGAGCTTCGGTAGTTGATATTCTTTTGTTAGTCTCGAAAGGATATACGCGCCTGATTTTGGTTGCCTTTATACTGGGTGCGCCACTCTCCTATTGGATGATGTCACAATGGTTACAGGATTTCTCTTACCGGATAACACCCTCTGTCTGGATATTTGTGTTTACGGGATTGGGAACCTTAGTGGTAGCGATTTTAATAACCAGCTATCATTCCGCGAAAGCGGCCTTAACAAATCCTGTTGATGTATTGAAAGATGAATAATTAATCTTTCTTGGCCTCACGGGCCAGGTGATTTACAACCATTCTGATTTCACCATACGAATAGTCATCACCTAATCGCTGCTTAACAGGTGTTGTAGAACTTTCGGTTGTGTCTTCAACGGCTTTTTTGATGATTTCAATTTTCTCTTTCGAAAGAAGTTCTTCAATTTTTATATCGCCCGACTTCACTAATTGTGCGAGATGTCCTTCAATAGTACTTTCGGCCAGGTTTCGGGTTTCGGCAATA
>JAGPBO010000091.1 GCA_018063305.1 Cyclobacteriaceae bacterium | reverse complement strand
CCCTGAAACTATTCGCTCTTGTGCCCAAGCATTGGACGCTAGAACGAATGAGAAGCATACTAGTAAAAACTTCATCATAGATTGTAGTTAGATTAGGTGAAAATTGAATTTAATTATTAATTAAGTTTAAAAATTACTCCCGCATTAAGCAATTAGAAAGCAATTAGATTTGTACCGTTCGAATAATTACAAAATATAGAGCCGCTAAAACAATGATGCTTTTCAAATTATTACCGCTCGCGAGCTATTTTAACCTATCGTCTTTTCAGTACGTAAATTTTACTCACTTAACCAAAAAAAAAATTTTTACAGACGGGCTGAATTCAATTTGAAGTTGAATCAAAATTATATCGGAATTGGTCAAGTTTGAATTACTGGATTATGTTACTAAGGGGATAATAAACTTGGGCACATGTCTATGCACTTGGTTTTGAATATCCTGCCCGCTTCAACAACTTCAATAAGTTTAATTTGCATTCAACGGTTTGCTGTAATAATAATGAAATTGAGTAAGTAAATAATTCGGATAACACGGCCAACACAGATAGTTAATATGAAAATAACAATCGGCACAACTATTTTTACTACCACATTCTGCAACAATGCAACGGCAAAAGCATTTAAAGCAATGTTGCCCATGACTATTAAGATGGCAGAGTTGAATGGAAACGAGAAGTATTTTGATTTACCAAATGCCTACCTGCCATCGCATCAAAACCCGCAACTATTCAAAACGGAGATTTGATGTTGTACGGTTCCAGTACATTGGTTCTTTTCTACAAGACCTTTTCAATGTCGTTCAGCTATACCCATATAGCGAGTATTGAGAATCCTTCGGGATTGGCTACTGCGGTGGGTTCCGGAAATGCAATAGTGACTTTTGAAGTTGATTAAAACTGAATCACAATATATTTATTAGAAAAATTTGCGAAACCGAATAGTTGCGCATATATTTGCAACTGATTGGTTTCTTAAATAAAAATTTGCACAACGTGAGGAGGGACATTTTTCAAGCAATAGCCGACCCAACAAGACGGGCCATCATTACCTTAATTGCATTGCAGGCTATGACACCCAATGCCATTGCCGAAAATTTTGACACCACCCGACAAGCTGTGTCTAAACACCTTCGTATTTTGACAGAGTCCGAACTGGTAAAACAGGAATACAAGGGCCGGGAAATTTACTATTCTCTTGAAGTTGAAAAAATGAAAGAGATTGATAAATGGTTAAACCAATTCAGAAAAATTTGGGAGATCCGATTTAATCAACTGGACAACGTATTATCAACAATTAAAAAACAAAAAAATGTTAAACGAAGAGAAATCCCGCAAGGCGGGTAAAAAAGAATTGCTTTTTGATTTTACCGTTGACAAAACAACAAAAACTGTTTTCATAAACAGAGAGTTTGATGCCAACCTTTCGCTCGTATGGGATGCTTATACCCAACCAGAAATTCTTGACCAATGGTGGGCACCTAAACCCTGGGCCTCAAAAACAAAATTTATGAGCTTTGAAGTGGGAGGGCGAAGATTTTATGCGATGGTAAGCCCAGAAGGACAAGAGCGTTGGTCAATTCAGAAATATACTTCGATTACTCCTAAAACCAATTTCAAATTTTTGAATGCTTTTGCTGACAAAGATGAAAATCCTGAATTGCCCGGTTCTGAATGGGATTTAAGTTTCAGCGAACAAAACGGAACAACAAAAGTGAGTGTTGCTATTTATAATGAGTCCCTTACCCGTTTAGAGAAGATGATTGAAATGGGCTTCAAGGAAGGATTTACGATGACAATGAATAGCCTGGAAAATCTGTTGACAACTTTATTGCAGGGTCAGCATTAAAAAAGTTTTTAAAAGACTGAATCAGTTATCAAGAATGGTCGAGATTTTTAAAACACATATTAGCAAAAAGAATGTGGCGCGCACGCTGGTCAAATCATTGTCCATGCAGTTTCCTGATTATAAGATTAACATTGACCTTGCCGATTGTGATAAAGTGTTGAGAGTAGAAAGCGTATGTTTTTTTGATACAGATCAAATTGTAACGTTTATGAAGAGTCAAAACGTTAAGATTGAGTTGCTCTCGTGATAGATTAAGCATTCCTAATGCATAATCTGGGTTAAATGTATTCTAAAACACAAAGGCATCAGAGCTAATTCCTGATGCCTTTGCAATAATTATTTAAACACCAACTCAGTTCTTCTTTTCCAAATTAATCTTTTGATCAGGAAGTTTATTGTTGATCTCTGGCAATTGCTTCTTCAAAAGCGTGGTGTATTCCTGCTGCACCTTTACCATTCTGTCTTTTAGCACACCATAGACTTCTCCTTGTTGATTGGTAGGTCTAAAATCAACACCGTTGGCCGTAATGTCGCTGGCCAAAGCGCTTAGTCTTCCATACAACTGCATCGGGGAACGGAAAGCATCTTCTCGTGCACCTGTCAGTTGAATGTCATACAGTTTTGCAGAGATGCCTTCTGCCTGCGTTTGCATAGCGATCAACTCCTTCTGTAACTTAGCGTTTTTGGTTGTTGGAATTAATTCACCTAGCTCTTTACGAATCCATTCCATTCTGTCAATCATCTCAACAACCGTATTCATAGCATCTCTCAATTGCAGCGAGAACATTACCTGCTCTTGAATCTCTTGCTCCGTTCCGGTGGTGTTCGGGTCTTTCAACACATCAAAAAATTCTGAAAATTCCTTTTTGTCTATTTTGATTTTGGCCGTGTATTTTCCTGGTGCTGCGCGAGGGCCCAACTGTCCTTTCCACAAATCAAGATCCCAGGTTACCAAGGGTCTCCATCCTTCACCATTCATTTCTACCCACGGTCTGCCGGGAGGTCTCGTTCTCAGTTTTGGCTGGAAGGTAGGTTCATAACGCAAATCCCACCATACCCTGTTGATGCCTGCTTTGTTTTTTCCTTTTAAGGAACGGACCAACTCGTTCTTGTCGTTGTAGATTTCTATTTGAACACTGCCCACGGAATCTTTGAGGTAATAATTCACAGGAGTTCCGTAAGGGGGATTGCTTCCAGAGTTAAGACTTGGTGCATCAGTTTTAATTGCCTCTACTTCTTGAAAACGGTAGGCTTTGCGAATGTTAAAAACATAACTGGGTTGTTGTGCTGCGGCTGCATATTCTCTTAGGAATGAGATATCGTCCATGATATAGAACCCGCGGCCATAGGTGGCCACGACCAGGTCATCAAAGTTTTCCTGAATAGTAAGCCAATAAATTGGAGCAGGAGGCAAATTATTTCTAAGTAACATCCAGTTCTTTCCATCGTTGAATGACACATATAATCCATTGTCTGTTCCGGCATAGAGCAATCCCTTTTGCTTAGGGTCTTCACGCACCACATGAACAAAGCTTAAGATTGATTTTGGGATACCATCACTAATCTTAATCCACGTTTTTCCTAAGTCAGATGTTTTAAAAATATACGGATCGAAGTCTCCCATTTGGTGCATATCTACGGAGAGGTATGCTGTGTTGGCATTATAGCGTGATGGTTCAATGTTGGCTATCGTTCCCCACGGAGGCATGTTAATATTTTTAGAAACGTTCGTCCATGTTTTCCCTCCGTCCTGCGTCAGGTTTACTTGGCCATCATTAGAGCCTGTCCAGATTAAATCTTTTTTAATCTTTGATTCTTCAATGGCAAAAAGTGTAGCTCCATCGAAAGTCATCAGATTGTCGATGGCAATTCCTCCAGAGTTCTGTTGATGCGATTTATCGTTGGTCGTCAAATCGGGGCTAATGGTTTGCCAGCTTTGCCCGTCATCATCCGTTTTGTGAACGTACTGGCTACCCACATATACCCTGTGTTGCGTATGTGGTGAATGGGACAAAGGAAAATTCCAATGCCAACGGTATTTTAAATCTGCCGGAGTCCATCCATATCCACTCTCAGGCCACACCCTTACTTCACGAGAGTGCCCTGTTCTTAAATCATGACGTTGCAACCCTCCATCATAGCAACCTGACCAAATAATATTATCATCAAAAGGATCAGGACGTGCAAAGCCACTCTCACAACCGCCTACTCCTTTCCACAAACCTAAGGGAATGTATCCCTGCATACTATTGCTTGGTCCACGATAGGACCAACCATCCTGGCGATTGCCATATACAAAATAAGGTATCTTGTTATCCACTTCTACATGGTACATCTGCGCAATGGGAAGCACTACGCGCATAAAAGTTTTTCCTCTGTTTAGTGAAATGCTGGCGCATCCATCGTGGGCCACCATCATCCGATCTGCATTGGTCGGGTCAATCCACATGTCGTGGTTGTCGCCTCCTCCGCGAGGCGGGCGCTTCTCTAATGTTTTTCCACCATCTAATGACTGACTAAAGCGCACACTCATAAAATAAAGTTCATCTGGATTATCTGTAGAAACTGCCATGCGTGTATAATAAGGTGCACGCTCTGCCATATCGTGGTTGTTGCTCATGAGTTGCCACGATTCGCCTCCATTATCTGACTTGTACAACAGTGGGCTTTTCTCTTCGAATAAGGCATACACTCTTTTCGGATTACTTGGTGCCAGTGCTACGGCCGTTTTTCCTACTGGTTGTTTTTTACCGCCTGGCAAACCTTTTGTATTCAAGGGTTCCCAGGAATCTCCACCATCCATAGAACGGTAAATGCCTCCGCCAACACCACCGCTATTCAATCCCCATGTATTAATATTAACAGACCACATGGCTGCATATAGAATATTTGGGTTTTGCGGATCAATGGCTAGATCAGCTGCTCCCGTATTTTCGTCAACAAATAAAACCCGCTGCCAGGTTTTGCCACCATCTTTGGTGCGATATACTCCACGGTCTTGTTGCGGGCCATACGTATGTCCTAAGGCAGCAGCATAAACAATGTTTTCATTTTTTGGATGGACAACAACACGTCCTATGCGTCCTGTTTTTTCAAGCCCCATGTTGTTCCATGTTTTGCCTGCATCCTTTGAAAAATAAATTCCGTTGCCGATAGAGTGAGCCGGTCTAATAACAAATGTTTCACCGGTTCCCACCCAAACATGCGTGGGCGCTGTAGGTGCCAATGCAATTGAACCTATGGAAGAAACATCCTGCTTATCAAAAATAGGTTTCCAGGTAACACCGGCATCTTCTGTTTTAAACAAACCTCCGGAAGCGGCTCCGATATAATTCACCATGGGATTGCCGGGTTCACCTACAATAGAAATGGCACGATTACCCTCAGGGCCAATGAAGCGGTATTCCATTTTACTAAATACTGCAGGATCAATTGTTTGTGCATGGGCACCTAATGCCAATAGCATGAGCAGTCCAGACCATCGCATTTGAAGAATAAATTTTATCATTATGTTAAATTTAATTTGCGTATTACTCAATTAAAACGATAATCTAAGGAATTATTCGTAATCAGGATACGTCAAATAGGTTGATCGGTCGAAATGAATTATAAGAAATCCGATTGGCAGAGGCGGTAGGAAAATCTATTTCCTCTTGTTCCAGGTTGCTCTACAATATGCTCAGGATAGCTAGAAATAAGAACTTTTATGGATCAAATCGTCACCATTATTTTACTGCACTAAAACCCTCATGGACATAAGTTTGTGTTGACACATCAATATGAAATGTCATATAAAATTAAATTAAAATTATGATCCCTAATCGGCCAAATAGAATCGCTACTGATCAAGTGTTTCTTAACACAAATTAATTTTAGTAGAAAAAATATAGTAAAAGTCTCACATGCACTTTGCTGCTATGTAGCTAATACTACTGAATGATTGAGCCAAAGCAAGACTCCGCTAAAACATGGAATAAAGTCGCCTTAATCTTACTTCTTATCCGCGAAATTAAAATTCAATCCTATCGTCAAGAACTCTTTATCCTGGCGGAAATTTTCATTGGTAACATTCCAGCTATAGCCGACTTGCAACTGCAGCTTAATTTTGTCCAAGCCGCCACGGATTGTAAGTGCAGGCTCAATTAAGAAAAGAGAATTATTTTCACGCAAGTAGTCTGCCGCGTCTTGATTATCATATATCAGATCGCCATCGATATTTGAATACCGAAGGTTTATAAAACGTGAAGAAACAGCTGCTGAAAAGTATTTTGATTTAAATCCGAAGTTCGGCTGAAGGCCAAAGCGAAAGATGTTTGCTGAAAGGTCTCCTTTTGTGCCTGGGTTTATATTTGCCGTTGACGGAAGATGATTCTCAACACTGCCTGCACCGGCCAGTCCGTAAAGCTCGAATACGAAATGATTTTCCATTGGCTTAAAATATCCCAGACCTGCCTCAAAAAAATTTCCGGAGCCGCCATCACCATTATCAAGATCGGGTGGAATAAATAATCCGGCATTGGCCTGTATAGCAATGTTTGAACCGACCCCATAGGCACCTTGAAACTCTACCTGATTCCCGTTACCAGCAAGGGTGAGATTAGTTTCACCTTTTTCAGAAATCAACGGAACATTTTGCGTGTTGGTTGTGTAATATTTAGGGCTGCAGCTAGCCATAATAGCCAACATAAGCACGAGGAAGAATTGTTTCATCATAGAATTTAATGTTTAAACAGGTTCATTAACTCACCCATAAACTATGCCATATGGGAATCAGCTTTTCTGATCTAATTCAGCATTGCCGAATGTGGATAATTCTACACAGGCTATGTGATTTTTGCTCTATCATAACAATGGGTGATCTTAAAAAATTTTAAGGTACGCCCACTTCAAAAATAGAATAAATAGTAATAACACAGGGTGATAGATAATAAAGAGGAAGGTCATAGCACTTTCACCCGATCCTTCAATTTTAAAAAGTCTTATAAGAATGGTTATTACAATAAAAATACTTACCAGGTAGAGAACAGAAAACCCAAGCGAATAGAAAAAATAGCTCCAACTATGGGATGCAAAACAAATTAATATCGAGTTTACAAGTATAAATCCGATGTAAATAAAACCTGCTATAGTCCAGGCATGGTCGGCATTTTTTGGCCCAATAATAGAAATAGCGGGGATAGTTAGAAGCACAAATGCTAACATCTGAACAAAAGGCCTTTGAAGTAATTCTAATGTTATCTCTGCCATAAATTTAGCGACCGAAACTCCCAAAAAGATATTTATTTCCTTTCAATCTTAAATCCCCGTGTAATTAAACGGGCTAATCTTTTTCAATTGAGTTTTTAGATCAGCTTTTATTTCAAGGCTATCAATAAAAGAGTGCATGGTGGCTTGCGTGATCTTCTCGTTCTTACGTGTAAGCGCTTTCAACGCTTCGTAGGGATTTGGATACCCTTCTCTGCGCAACACAGTTTGAATGGCTTCAGCGACTACTACCCAGTTATCTTCCAGGTCTTTATCAATAGCAGCTTGATTTAATTCCAACTTACCTATTCCTTTCTCTAAAGATTTTAAGGCTAGAAAAGTGTGTGCCAGAGGCACGCCTATATTTCGAAGCACGGTTGAGTCGGTAAGGTCGCGCTGCAAGCGAGAGATAGGAAGTTTGGCGGAGAGATGTTCGAACAAGGCATTCGCTATTCCTAAATTACCTTCCGCATTTTCAAAGTCGATGGGATTTACTTTATGCGGCATGGCGCTGCTGCCAATCTCACCTTCTTTTATTTTTTGCTTAAAATAATTCATGGCCACATACTGCCACACATCCCGGCTAAAATCCAGTAAGATTGTGTTAATCCTTTTCAGGTTATCAAACAGTGCTGCGAGATTGTCGTAGTGTTCAATTTGCGTGGTTGGGTTGCTGCGTAGCAAACCAAGTTGATTGCTTACAAAGTCGTTAGCAAAATGGCCCCAGTTAATTTCCGGATAGGCTACATGGTGTGCATTGAAATTACCCGTAGCGCCACCAAACTTTGCGGAGTAAGGAATGGTCTTTAGTAATTCCAATTGCTTTTGAATACGCTCTACGAATACATAAACTTCTTTTCCAAGCCGGGTAGGGGAAGCAGGTTGTCCATGCGTGCGCGCAAGCAAAGCAATATCTTTCCATTGCACCGACAGCAACGTAAGCTCGTTTACTAATTTATCGAGTGCCGGAACAAGTCCAGCATTCATAAACTCTTTCAGCGAAAGCGGAATGGCTGTGTTGTTAATATCTTGTGAGGTAAGGCCGAAATGAATAAACTCTTTGTATTGGGAAAGGTTTAGTTCATCAAATTTTTTCTTCAGAAAGTATTCAACCGCTTTTACATCGTGGTTGGTTGTCTTTTCAATTTCTTTAATTGACCCGGCATCGGCTTCGCTAAAATTTTTATAAAGTCCTCGCAGTTTTGTTTCCAGATCTTTCGAAAACCCCGAGAGTTCGGGAAGTGCATAGGTAAGGGCGATGAAATACTCAACCTCAACCCGAACCCGATACTGGATCAGCCCAAATTCAGAGAAATAGGGACTGAGCGATTCGGTAGCTTTATGATAGCGACCATCGATAGGAGAAATGGCCGTTAGGGGATTTAATTGCACGTTTTTATCTTTTGTTTGAGCCTAAAATTACTAAAATCAATTGGTAAATATGACTTTCAGGCTGAAGTCAAACGGTAGTTTTACCACCCGTCCTACGCGCGTAACCATCGTAAAAAGGAATCCGTTTAGCAAATGGTTTAGCACCCCAATTTATTTATTTTTGCGGCCTCTTATGCACTTACGGTTTCTTAAAATTTTAGTGGCCGCCCTTTTACTAAACGGCTCATTTTGTTTTGCACAAAACAAACAGGGTACCGGGCTATCTATTAGCCGCGCCAACTCAGTCATTACTATTGATGGCGTATTGGATGAAGAAGCCTGGACTACAGCCGGAGTTGCCAGCAATTTTTTTCTTAACTATCCGGTAGATTCACTAGCACCTTCTTTTCAAACCGAAGCCCGACTTACATTTGATAATGATTTTTTTTACGTCTCTTTTGTTTGTTTTGATGATAGCCGCCCCACAGTGGTTCAATCGCTTCGCAGAGATTTTGAATGGTCGCTGAATGATAATGTAGGGATTTACATTGATCCCTATAATGATTTTACCAACGGCTTCTTTTTTGGAATTAGCCCCTATGGGGTACAGCGCGAGGGCTTGATATCAGGGGGAGGCAAAGGCGATGATGGCTATAATATTAACTGGGATAATAAGTGGTACTCGGCCGTAAAGCGATTAGAAGATAGATGGATTGCTGAGATCGCCATTCCATTCAAATCGTTTCGCTACAATCAAAAGGAGTTAGTATGGAATATTAATTTCATTCGCCAGGATTTAAAGCGTAATGAAGTATCGAGTTGGATTGCAACGCCTATTCAATTTTTTCCCTCTTCGCTAGCTTGGACGGGTAAAATGAATTGGCAAGGTCCAGCACCCCATGCTGGAACAAATATTTCAATCATTCCGTATGCTATTGCATCCACATCAAAAGATAATGAAAGTGGAACAAGTGAGAATAAACTCAACGGAGGTTTCGATGCGAAGGTTGGCATTACACCGTCTTTAAATCTCGACCTGACTGTGAACCCGGATTTCTCCACGGTGGAGGTGGATAAACAAATCATTAACCTTACCCGATTCGAATTTCAGTTTCCTGAACGCAGACAATTTTTTTTAGAAAATAGTGATCTTTTTTCTGCTCCCGGGTTTGGTTCAATCACGCAACCTTTTTTTTCGCGCAGGATCGGATTGGCTTCCGATACGGTGGGAAACCTTAAACAAGTTCCCATTCTATATGGCGCAAGAATCAGCGGGAAGCTTGGACCTAAATGGCGTGTTGGTCTTATGAATTTGCAAACCAAGGAAACTATGTCGCTGGGGTTACCCGCGCAAAATTATTCGGTGGGCGTTTTACAAAAGCAGGTTTTAGCTCGATCGAATTTTGATGTCTTTGTCGTAAACAAGCAGTCGCTAAATTTATCTGAGTATGATCCTGCAAAATTTTATCACGAAACTCTGGTAAAGGAAGTTTGGAATGGTTCTGATTCTGTACCGCAGCTAAACACCTATAATCGGGTAGTGGGTACCGATTTTAATTTTATTACCGTGAATAACAAATGGGGAGGCAAAGCCTATTATCATTATTCATTTGATAATTTTTCTGATAAGGATGCTTATTCAGCCGGAGGTTATGCTTCGTATAGTACCCGAACAATCTTTTTAGAGACTGGCTTTATTGCTTTGGGAAAAAATTTTAATGCCGAATCCGGATTCGTGCCGAACACAGCCGTATATCCAGGATCCGTAGGAGCTGTATTGAATAGTGAATATAAAATTTATCAAAAATCTGGACCCATTGTTGTTATGTCTCCGGGGGTTTCATATGATATCAACTACCTGCCAGATGGTACACTCACCGATAGAAATGTTTCGTTGAAGTATTCTATAAAGTTTAGAAACACAGCTATGCTAATAGCTACAGGTAAGAACATTTTTCAGAAGCTTCCCCAGGATTTTGATGTATTGGACCCTGAGGGAGATTCAACACTCTTAAAAGGGGAGGAGTATAATTGGAATGAGTTCAGAGTAGAGTTTACATCTAATACCCGAAGTTTATTTACCTACGCAATTTCAACAAGCGGAGGTGAATTTTACAATGGCAATCGGATGAGTGTAGCGGGCTTGCTATCCTATCGGTTTCAACCCTTTGGCAGTATATCGCTGGCAGGTGATTACAATCATATTGTGCTACCCCCTGAATACGGAACGGCTACCTTTTTATTATTGAGCCCCCGATTGGATATAACGTTTACAGATAAATTGTTTCTTACCACGTTTGTTCAATATAACGACCGGTACGACAATGTTAATTTAAACGCGAGATTTCAATGGCGGTACAAACCCGCCTCCGATTTCTTTATTGTTTATACCGAAAATTACTTCGCTGAAGCATTGACTAGCAAAAACAGAGCTTTAGTCCTTAAATTTACCTATTGGCTAAATCTTTAAAGTATTGAATATATAGTCGTTAGTATTGAGTTGTACATATTGTTTCTTGAAAAACTCACTACTTTTTTTACTCAAGACTGGGGGCTCAAGACTATGGACTTAATACTATCTACTCAATACTTTATCCTTACCTTTGCAGCGACACAACTATTAGATAAAAATGGCATTTGGATTTTTTAAAAAGAGCGATAAAAAGGCGGCTGTACCCGCGCAGGGAGGAGGTCCGCATTATTTTGATTTAAAAGTTTTGGAAATAATTCAGGAAACGAAAGATGCAATAAGCCTTGTATTTGATCAGCCAGAAAATAAAATCACCTATAAACCCGGACAATTCTTAACACTCATTATTTCTGTATCGGGAAAGGAAGTAAGAAGAGCCTACTCATTAAATTCTTCACCCTTTACGGATGAGCATTTATCCGTTACGGTTAAACGCGTGGATAACGGGTTGATGTCAAATTGGCTTCCCGAAAACCTGAAGGTCGGGAGTACGGTAAAAGTACTGGCGCCTACTGGCCATTTCACAACCGAATATAAAAAGGAAAACAAACGTCATCTTATAATGTTTGCGGGTGGCTCGGGCATTACGCCTATGATGTCTATAATTAAAAGCACACTCACACAAGAACCTGAAAGTATTTGCTCGCTTATTTATTGTAATCGCGATATTGACAGTATCATCTTTAAAGATCAGTTTGAACAACTCCAAACCACGCATGCCGGACGACTACATGTAATTCATGTGCTCGATAATGCGCCTATGAACTGGCAGGGCTATTCCGGTTTGTTGAATCATGATATGCTTACTAAGCTTTTCGAACGCATTCCGGATTGGGGCCTTGATAAGACAACGTATTTGATGTGTGGCCCTGAAGGAATGATGAAGAATGTAGACACCTTATTAGCCGCACGTAACATTCCGAAGGAAAAAACATTTAAAGAGAGCTTTGTGCTGGGCACTATCGATAAGGATAGTAAGAAAGAAGTGGAAGGGACTGCAGGGGAGAAGAAGGATCGTGAAGTGACAATTCGTTATGATGGGCAGGAATACAAAATAATGGTTGCCCCGGATCATACTATTTTAGAAACTGCTCTTGATCAGGGAATTGATTTACCTTATTCCTGCCAAAGTGGTTTGTGTACTGCCTGTCGCGGTAAAGCGTTATCCGGTCAGGTAAAAATGGATGAAGAAGAAGGGCTATCGCAGTCTGAACGAGCCGAAGGGTATGTACTTACCTGCGTAGGTCATCCTATGACGGATGATGTGGTGATTGAGATTGGTTAACTGGTTCCTAAATACTGGTCGCTGGTTTCCAGTATCCAGAAACTAGTATCATCATTTTACTTATTAGATCTGGTAAACTCCATCCCTTCAATCATTACCGATTGAATCTTGCCATAAGGACTCGTTGCAAACGTAGCTGAAGTCTGGCCCCACCAACGTTTTTCATAATAACCTCGAAACGTATCGTAATTCCAATGAGCCAAGGTTGCTTTAGCTGTATTATTTAAGTTGATTAGTAAAGCATTATCCTTTAGAGTGACAACAAGTTCTCCATAAAGTTCATTGGTATAGGTGCCTTCATAGTTTGCTAAAGGATGAGAAGGCGAAGTTCCTATAACCCGTGCCGCTTCCATTTTCTTTTCGGCCATGTCACCAGCGGCTGATATTTTTTTGTATAGCGAATTGAGTTCCGCACTCCAATCTCTTGTTCCGCTCAACGCAAAATGATCAAAGGCTTTAAACATCAGTGCATGCCTTACTTCAGCATGATCAAGATTTCCGAAAACGTAGATGGCTAATTTTTCGCTGGGCAATTGTGCGTGAATAGCGGTTTCTCCTGCAAGACTTCCGGTATGGAAGTTTATTTTTCTACCTTTATAGTCCTGTTGAAACCATCCAAATCCATAGGTTGTCCAACTTGGTTTAGTTAGTTGGGCAGTAGGATAAAATTGACTGGCTGTTACCATTGCCTGCGGTTTGAAAATTTCGTTCCAGGTAGCAGCTTTTACCAAACGGCCGCCCGCATATTTACTGCTGTCCAACATGCACATGGCCCATTTCGCCATATCATCCGCACATGACCACACACTTCCAGCTGGTCCAATTTCATCTGCACTGGTGCGTTCAATAACGGTAATTTTATTATCAACGAAATAATGGGGCTGCGATTGATTCGCATCCTTTACCTGGCTAAGTAGAGGAAATGTGCGGGTCATGGTCAAAGGATCGAAAATTCTTTTTTGAATAAATGTTTCCCATGGCATGCCACTCACTTTCTCAATTACCTTTCCGGCAGCGAGATAAAAAATATTTTGGTAGATAAAACTGGAACGCAACGAGTAACTGGGTTCAACCATTTTCATTTTGGCCAGCACTTCATTGGAAGGAATATTCATAATACTCCACAGAAAATCGGCATTGCCAACGCCTGAGTTGTGGGTAAGCAAATCCCGGATCTTAAGTTCGCGAGTAACAAACGGATCGTACAATTGAAAGCCGGGTAAATAATTAATAACGGGGTCATCCCATTTTACTTTGCCTTCATCCACCAACATACCCAAACAGGTGGCGGTCATGGCCTTTGTCGTGGAGGCGCAAGCAAACAGCGTCTTCGAATCCACCGCC
>JAGPBO010000090.1 GCA_018063305.1 Cyclobacteriaceae bacterium | reverse complement strand
ATGAAGTATGACGTTTACGGAATAGGCAATGCCATTGTAGATATTATCACCGAAGTGGATCATGATTTCTTTACGAAGAATGAAGTTGAGAAGGGTGTAATGACCTTGGTGGACGAAAAAAGACAACTTCATTTAATGAAAGCCATTGATATGAAGCGTAGTAAAATGTCGGGGGGTGGCTCAGCGGGCAACACAGTAGTTGCTTTAAATCAATTCGGAGGCAAGAGTTTTTACTCATGCCTGGTGGCGAAGGATGAATTGGGCGAGTTCTTTTTGAAGGATTTGAAAAGAAATGGAGTGGATACAAATCTTACCCACGATCAATGCCCCGAAGGTCATAGCGGCCGGTGTTTGGTAATGACCAGCCCCGATGCAGAGCGCACCATGAATACTTTTTTAGGAGTTAGTTCTTTCTTATCGCCCGAGCATTTACACGCTGATGCGATTAAAAACTCTTCGTTTGTTTATCTGGAAGGATATTTGGTGGCGAGCCCTAAAGGGTTAGAAGCATTGAAAGAAGCAAAGCGCATTGCCGAACGACATAAAGTTTCTACGGCTCTCACCTTTTCAGATCCCAGCATGGTGAAATATTTTTCAAAGCAAATGGAAGAAGTGGTTGGCGCTAGTGTAGACTTACTTTTTTGCAATGAAGAAGAAGCCATGATTTATACGGGCACGGACTCAATTGCAGAAGCTCGTGAAAAATTAAAAGAAATTGCCAAACGATTTGCCATTACCCTCGGTGCCAACGGGGCTTTGATTTATGATGGTGATACCTTTATTCAGATTGAACCGTATAAAGTTCGGGCTATTGATACCAATGGGGCAGGCGATATGTTTTCGGGAGCGTTTATGTATGGCATTACCCATGGGCATAGTTATGCCGAGGCAGGTAAGTTAGCATCGTTGGCCTCGTCACGCGTGGTTTCTCAATTCGGCCCAAGACTGCAGCCCGATCAAGCGAAAGCAATTTTAGGTGATTTGATTGGGTAGCTAACCAATCTTTAGGTTATCAATGTCTCGAAAGGTAGCTCCCAAAATAATTGACTTAAAGAAATTATCTTTTTGGCTTTCAATAGTCCTATTACTTGTCAACGGTATTTTGTTTTTCGCGTTTTGGAGGCATGAACTTGCGCTTAATTTAAGCCATTTTTTTTCGCAAAATTTTAAATCTGTTATTATACAGATGTTAGTTGGGTACGTCATTCTAGTTGTCGCATTTATTTTTGGTATCGTTCTGCACGAGCTTATTCATGGTTTATGCTTTGCTTTTTTTTGTAAAAAGGGATTTAAATCTATTAGGTTCGGTATCAGAAAAAATCCACTTGTGTTTTATACACATTGCGCGGAACCTTTAAAAAGAATTCCTTTTTGGATTGGCACGTTAGCGCCCTGTGCGATCTTAGGTATTATCCCAACGCTAATCGGCCAAACCATTGGAAGTCTTGGCTTGATCGTTTTCGGATTTTTATTTACCGCTTTTTCTGTTGGCGATATTTACCTGGTTTGGGAGGCAGGAGTTTTAAAAAAGACAGACGTTGTTTTGGATGATCCTGAAAATATTGGTTTTATGATTGTTGATTCTGAAAAAGAATTGGATTTCTGAAGAGCTAATACGGTTTATTCATAAAGTAAGAGGGTTTAGGCTGGGCAAACTAGGGCTAATAATCCTATCAAATCTGACATTTTTCCTATCATTATGATAGGAATTAGCTACTTTTATGATAGGATAGGTTATGGATACCCCAAGACAAAAAGAGATATTTGGAATCATTTTAAGGAATGAGCCAATTGGCATTGCTGAAATCCTGGTGAAAATGAAAGCTAAGTTTTCTGTTCCCACCATCAATCGTGATCTGTCAAAATTAAAAGCAACTAATTTTATTTTATCAGAAGGGAATGGCCCGGGAACAAAGTATAGGCTCAATCTGAAAGGACTTGTTCACGCCCATGTTAATTCCGACTCCTATTTTGAAATAGATGTTGATGATCGAAAAATCCTAGAGAAGTACAACCCGGCTATTATAGTTAATCTCAGCGATAGGTTGTTTACATCTGATGAATTATTGATTTTAAATAAGCTTTCGCAAAAGTACCAGAAGAAAATTAGCACAACCTCTGTTGATAACTTCAAAAGGGAATTTGAAAGGCTTTTAATTGAGCTGTCCTGGAAGTCCTCTCAGATTGAGGGTAACACCTATGATTTATTAGACACTGAACAATTATTGAAATTTAATATAAAGGCTCCGAATCATTCCGAAGAAGAGGCTATTATGCTTTTAAATCACAAGGCGGCTATTGAATACACGCGCGAAAACGCAGATTTATTTACTCAGTTAACAACATCAAAAATAATTGACATCCATGCACTGCTAACACAAAAATTAGGAATCTCTAAAACAATTAGAAATCGTTTAGTTCGCATTACGGGAACCAAGTACACACCACCTGATAATCAATTTGTACTTTCCGAAGCGCTAGACGAAGCGTGTAAGTTAGTTAATAGTATGGATAACGTATTTGAAAAAGCACTTCGAGTCTTGTTGTTAATACCTTATCTGCAACCCTTTGATGATGGAAATAAAAGAACAGCCCGACTTACCGCCAACGCAATGTTGATGGCTACAGACTGCTGCCCACTTTCGTACCGAAGCATTAGCCCTAGCGAGTATAAAAAATCTATTTTGTTATTCTACGAACTCAACAATGTAAGTGCCTTTAAAAAAGTGTTCATCGAGCAATATCAATTTGCCGTGGAGAATTATTTTTAACGAAAGCGGGAAAATTTATCCCAAAATTGTCATCTAAGTTCAGGCAATAAGTGTTAATGACAATTTTGCCCTTTGGGTGACGAATCCTGACGCTTCCGTCAGAATTGTCAGGATTAAACTTTTCTACCATCTTTGGGAATGGACATGCTACAATGGCTTTTAGTACTTGTTCCCACTATCGGGGCAATCCTGGCTGCCAGAATCCTGCATAAAAAAACAATAAACAGACTCGTTAATGATAACAGATCGTTAACCGAGTCAATTACTGAATATAAAAACCTCCTTCAACAAAAGAAGGAACAGAATGATGCCGAGCAACTCTATCGCGATCATATCGCGATAGAGAAAGAACAGAAACGTGTTGCCGCGGAATTGCATGACGACACCGTGCAACGCCTGGTAGCGGTTCGCTTTCGTTTAGAACAACTTCTCCATTATCCGATTACAACCGAAGCCGAAAAAGAAGTAAATAATATCCGGCAGGAGTTGGATGATACCATGGCCACACTCCGATTTTTAATAAAAGGATTAACCCAGCCGCGGTTCGACCAGCATCCGCTTTCTTCTTTGATTGAACAATTAACAGCACGCCTGAGTGCCATGCATCATTTAACGATTTCGTTTCGTGTTACCAATCGGGAGCAAGAGTTTTTCATTCCACCAGAAGTAAAGCAAGATTTATACTATCTGGTGCATGAACCAGCCCATAATTTTCTTAAATACTCAACAGGGTTTCGGATAGTAATTAATTTAACATGGGGAAACGAGTTGCTTATAAACATAGCCGATAATGGCCAAGGGATGCAACGGGGCCGTGGCTATGGTCTTGGTATGGTCTCGATGCAGCAGCGGGCTGATGCAATAGGGGCAGTATTGGCATTCAATAAAGTTAGCCGTGGCATTGATATTGTCATTCGGTTAAAGAACTCGTACTCACACTAACCCATTGCGGTGTGCGTAATCCACCAGTTCGGCTGTATTTTTTGTATTGGTTTTTTTAAGAAGTGATTTACGATACTCTTCAACTGTACTAATACTCAAATGCAGATTATCAGCAATGTGCTTGGTGGCGTACCCCTGACAAATCAGTTTTAATACTTCCCACTCACGATCGCTAAAGTGCACAGGCGATTTCAATAAATCGAAGCCGTTATTAGAAAGTCTTTTTTGTACCTCGGGGGTATAGTACGTATTTCCGGCAAGCACTTCTTTCAAACAATGGTTTACTTCTTTGGTATTGGCACTGCGTTTAAATAAAAAACCGGGAACTCCGGTGCGCAACACAGCGATCACAGTGTCGTCATCATCAAAACTGGTCATCCCAATGAGTTTAATAGAGGGGAACTCCTGTTGGAGTATGCGTATCAGCGCAATGCCGTTAACCTCGGGCATGCGGGCATCGACTATGGCCGCATGAATTTTTTCTTGCTTTACTAGTTCCAGCGCTTTGGCCGCGTGGTAGGCAGAAAACACCTTACCAACATGCTCCGATTTTTCGATCATGGCAGCCAGGCCATCACACACCGAAACAAAATCATCGACTACCAATACCCGGTATTTCATGCCCACTATAGAAATAATTTTGAAAACTACCCCGAAAATGGGGGTAAAGCAATCCCCCATTTATGGGGGTGGGGTTGACTAAGTGAATTTTTGCATTTACGTTTATTTCAAGGTTTCCGGCCGGAGCTGAAAAATGTATTGTGAAACGAAAAAACAAAAAAAAATGAAAAATGCGATAGAGTTAAATGATTATGGCCTAAGAGAGTTAGATTCTAGGGAGGTAAATGAAATTCAAGGGGGAGCTTATTGGTGGCTACTTGAGGCTGCTGCAATTGCTGAGGCAGTAACTGAATTCGGGAAGGGTTTCTATGCAGGATTTACTCGAACTATTGACGAAATTAAAAAATAAATTTAAACAATTTAAAATATGGAAAACCAATTTAATCTAAACGAAATCAGATTGACTGAGCTATCACTTCATGAAGTGTCTGAAATTAATGGTGGAGGCTTCTGGAGTGATTTAGGCGATGCAGTCGGAACTGGAGCGGCTTATGTTGTTATGGGATTTGTGGCTTTTTATGAGGGCGGGGTTTATGCCAGTAAAACAATGCCTGGATTGAAGTAATTATTTATGATCTAGAACTCAGAGATTGGGGTGTAAAAACCTCAATTTTTTTGTTATTATGCAAGGAATGAATAAACTAGATGTAGCATCTGAAATCGATTTACCTAAACCGTTTAGCAACTGGAAACGTCTTTTCATATTTGTTTTGCTTTGGATTGCCACTTCAGTTGTTCTTTATGTTCCAATAGTTATTCTTTTTCCCACCTCATCGCTTCTTTTAAATTCTGGAGAATTACTGAGTATAGGTGATAATAATTATTATGTGGTTTTGGCGATTTCCCAATCAATCGCTTTGTTGAGTGTTCTTTTTGCAACGTATGTTGTTGTAAAAAGAATTGAAAAAAGAGACTTCATAAACATTGGACTGACTGTTGATTTAAGATCAATTATTCTCGGCTTTTTAATTGGGGGTACGCTCATGATTGCTTTTACTTGGATCGCAGTCACAATCAATATAATTACACTTTCCTTTTCTGATATCTCAGCCCATTTAGGCTTTGGTTTTGGTTTCTATCTATTAGTTTCTGTTACTGAAGAGATTGTAATTCGGGGCTATGTTTTGAATAACCTTCGAGAGAAATTAAGAGATGATTATTCAGTTATAATCTCATCATTAATTTTTAGCTGTCTCCATATTTTTAATGACAACTTTAGCTGGATAGGCTTTTCAAATATTTTTTTGTCTGGTGTTTTATTGGGTATTTTTTGCATCAAACAGAATACGGTTTCTGGTTCAGTTGGACTGCACTGGTCATGGAACTTTATTCAAGGCCCTATTCTAGGTTTTAATGTTAGTGGTCACATTGACAAAGGAGTTTTCGGTGTTAATCCATTAGCTTCAAATATGTTTACTGGAGGTAACTTTGGAGCTGAGGGTTCCATCTTGTTAACTCCAATAATCTTAATATCAATCTTTCTTGTAGTTAGAATAAGGTACTTTACTAAGTTTCAAAACTCATGACATATCTTTCTGTTTATCTATTCAACACCATCTTTTTATCTGCAGAAGACAAGAGTTCGACTTATGATGTCGGGTTTGCTATCGGTAAATTTATAGGGCAATATTGGTTGTACCTATTACTGGTGTCTTCTATTGTAATTTTTCTGATGATTAGAAGAATACTGAACAAGAGAAGTAAAGTTTGATTTCTGGGTTAATGCTCTTCCCCAAAGAAATTCTCGAACACACTGCGCAATATCACTTGGCTCGGTATTCAAAGTCAGGCCAAGTAATATATTTCATTATTTTAGTATCCATATTTGGCTTTATTGCAGCCTTGCCTTATGTCTTTATTGACCTAAGCATAAAAAGCAGCGGCCTGCTTAAGGCGGCTACAGAGGTAAGTACTATAAAAGCCATTTCATCAGGGTATGTGAAAGAAGTTTTTATTCAGGAAAATTCTCTTGTAAAAAAAGATCAGCTGCTGTTCTCAGTACAATCACCTATACTCGAAGAAAAGGAGCGATTTCTTCTAACTAAAATTGAGGAGACAAACATTTTTTTGAATGATGTAGGAATCTTGACTAAGAATAGCCAACAAACCGTAAAGGGTATTGCTCAGTTGGAAACTACTTTCTATCGTCAATCATATTCGGACTATCTTGAAAAGCTTAATGACCGTCAAGTGCGGTTTTTAAAAGTAAAACAGGATTATGATCGCAATAAAAAACTATTCGATCAACAAGTAATCGCGGCTGCAGAGTTTGAAAACTATTCGTTTGAATTTGAAAAAGCTAAGAACGAGATAGAACTGTTGAAGCAAAGCCAGCTTAGTACATGGCAGCAAGAGCTTCGTAACTACGAGAAAGAAGCGAATGACTATCAAAATCAATTGGCGCAGGTTGAAAAAGAGAAAGATAATTTAAACATCAGAGCTACAGTAAGCGGCACCATTCAAAACTTAACGGGTGTTTATGCGGGCAGTCCGGTCTTTTCCAATCAAGATCTTGCCCAAATTTCACCTGATACCAACCTCATTGCCGAAGTGTATGTTTCACCAAATGATATTGGTCTGCTTCGTACTGGCATGGAAGCACGCATGCAGATAAGTGCCTTTAATTATAACCAATGGGGTTTATTACTTGGAAAAATACAGGAGATCTCAAACGATATTCAGGTAATCAACAATCAACCTGTGTTTAAAGTAAAGTGTGCATTACAGCAGGACTACTTAAAATTAAAAAATGGCTATGAAGGAAAATTGAAAAAGGGAATGACCCTACAGGCGCGCTTTGTAGTAACTGAGCGTAGCTTATGGCAGTTGTTGTATGATAAAGTGGATGATTGGGTAAATCCGAATATTAAAGAGTACACAGTTCGTAGTCAATAGTATTGAGTATTTAGTCTTTAACACATCTTTAAAAACTTCGGTTACTTTCTCCTTTAAAGTAGAGAAAATTATAAACAGGTTTAAAAAGGAGCAGATGAACTTTAAGAAATCAATAAATTCGGTAAGTACAGTCAACCCCTCGCCTCCGGAGAGGGGGCAGGAGGTTTTAAAAGCAAATTCCACTAAAGCCTACCTGCCAAAGCCTATCTGCTCAGTACTGAATACTAACTACTTAATACTCTTCACCCAATGAGTATAAAAGTAAAACAACGCGACATAACTGACTGCGGAGCCGCTTGCATTGCTTCCATTGCTTCGCATTATAAACTCAATTTGCCCGTTGCTCGCATTCGCCAGTTGGCCTCTACAGACAAAAAAGGAACTAATGTATTGGGCTTGTTAGAGGCGTTGCAAAAGTTAGGCTTTCAGGCCAAAGGCGTGCGTGGCGAAATGGATAGTCTGCTGAAAATACCTAAACCTGCTATTGCGCATATCATCGTTAAGGAAGTTTTACATCACTATGTGGTAATTTATCAAGCTACTGATAAGTACATTGAAGTAATGGACCCGGGGCGTGGCACCATGCAACGATACACGCATGAAGAGTTTAAAAAAGTCTGGACGGGAGTCTTGGTTATTTTACTCCCGGGTGAAGATTTTACTACCGGTAATCAAAAAGTTTCTGTGCTGGCTCGCTTTTGGGCGTTAATCCGGCCCCATAAAAGTATCATGAGTCAGGCATTGGCCGGGGCTATGGTCTATACGATTATCGGGCTCACCACTTCCATTTACGTACAAAAAATTGTGGATCATGTGCTGGTGGATGGGAGCCGCAATTTATTAAACCTTATGAGTTTGGGCATGATTGTGCTGCTTTTGCTTCAGGTATTCATTAGCGCCACCAAAAGTATTTTCACCTTACGCACAGGACAGGCTATTGATGTGAGTCTTATACTCGGCTATTATAAACACTTGTTGAAATTACCGCAGCAGTTTTTCGACACGATGCGCGTAGGAGAAATAATAAGTCGTATAAATGATGCGGTAAAAATCCGGTCGTTTATCAATGAGGCGCTTACCAACATAGCGGTCAATATATTCATTCTTATTTTCTCCTTTGCACTCATGTTTACCTATTACTGGAAGCTTGCGTTGGTAATTCTTTTGATCGTGCCTTTCTATTCTATCATTTATTATATAACAAATCGATTGAACAAAAAGGTAGAGCGCAAGTTGATGGAAAATGCTGCCGAACTGGAATCTCAATTAGTGGAGTCGCTCAATTCTGTTAATACCATTAAAAGTTTTGGATTAGAAAGTTATGCCAATATAAAAACCGAAACCCGATTCATCGGATTGTTGAAAACAGTTTATTCATCGGGTTTGAATAGTATTTTTTCCGGCACTTCGTCTGAATTTTTCTCCAGACTGTTTACCATTATTTTATTATGGGTAGGCGCGGGGTTTGTTTTAGATAATGAAATAACACCGGGCGAGCTGCTATCCTTCTATGCATTGATTGGATACTTTACGGGACCAGTGAGTAGTTTAATTGGCATGAATAAGGTTGTGCAAAATGCAATGATTGCCGCTGACCGTTTGTTTGAAATTATGGACTTGGAGCGCGAGAAAGAGGAGAACCAGGTTGAGCTAACCAAAGACATGATGGGTAACATCCGCTTTAAGGAGGTAAACTTTCGGTATGGCTCTCGGGTAACGGTGTTCGAGAATTTTGATCTTGAAATTCCTTGCGGAAAAATAACCGCCATTGTTGGCGAAAGTGGTTCGGGTAAATCTACGCTCATGGCATTGCTCCAAAACCTTTACCCGTTGCAATCAGGCCATGTTTATATTGGTGATTATGATTTGCAGTACATTAAAAATGACTCGCTTAGAAATATAGTAGGTGTAGTGCCGCAAAAGATTGATCTGTTCGCTGGTAATGTGGTTGATAATATTGCTGTGGGTGATTTCCGACCCGATATGAAAAAGATTATCAGCATTTGCACCGGGCTTGGTATTTTGGAGTTTATTGAAAAACTACCCAATGGATTCAATACCTATTTGGGTGAAAACGGAGCAACCCTGTCAGGTGGGCAAAAACAACGGCTAGCCATTGCTCGTGCACTTTATAAAGATCCTGAGATTTTAATTTTAGATGAGGCTACATCATCGTTAGACTCTGCATCCGAAAAGTATGTGCAAAAAATGGTTGACATTCTACGTGAGCAAAATAAGACTGTGTTATTAATTGCACACAGACTGAGCACAGTATTTCAGGCCGATAAGATAGTTGTATTGGAAAATGGTAAAGTAGCCGAGGAAGGCAGGCATGATGAATTGATGCAGAACAAAAATGTGTATTTCAATTTATGGAAACTTCAGTTTCCCATGTTAGTGGAGAATGATTAGTTCATATCTTGTGAAAAGGGTATGGGCTCAAGATTAGTGAAATTATTAAAAGTTTGAATATGGTTTTTAAAATCACTAAATATGAATCTGATTGATTTTTTTAATGCTAAGAACCAATCTTTGTCAGAATGGTTTTTTAGGGGCTTTGTTCTCGGTGTAATCGCTGGCGTTATCGGGGCTGTGATAGCTATAGTAAATGCATTTAGTTGAGATTGTATTACGTAAGGCTACGTATAAGTGCAGCACTGCTTTCGCGATTGTAGCCGTTAAGTCGAATAACAAATCATGAAAATGTTCAATTATATTTTTGATTTAGTGAATGTTAATGGGTTAACGAGAGATTTAATAATTCGTATAAGTTACTTTGCGTTTTTAATGGGCATTTTAATTGGAGCAATAGTTGCTGGGTATTTTGATAATATTTAAGAAATCATTAACCTTTTGATTGATGGACTATTTACTCAAGACTACTATGGACTATCGACTAAATACTAATATTCAGTATAATTGTATCATCAACTAAATTAATATGTATAAAAAACACTCTCTAACCCTTTGGCTTTTACTGGCTGCGATTACGGCAGGTTTTAGTCAGGCGCGTAAAATCGAATTTACCGAATACGACATGCCCAACGGCATACATGTAATTCTCCATAAGGATAACACAACTCCGATTGTAGCCGTGTCGGTATTGTATCATGTGGGCTCAAAAAATGAAGATCCAAGCCGCACGGGCTTCGCGCACTTCTTTGAACATTTGTTGTTTGAAGGATCAGAAAATATAAAGCGTGGAGAGTTTGACAAATATCTTTCGAACGCAGGGGCTACCAACAATGCCAACACCTCCAACGACCGGACCTTTTATTATGAAGTTCTTCCCTCTAATCAACTGGAACTTGGTTTGTGGATGGAATCAGAACGGATGCTTCATGCAAAAATTGAACAAGTAGGTGTGGAAACACAACGCGAAGTGGTGAAAGAAGAAAAACGCCAGCGTATCGACAACCAACCGTATATGTCGTTTCAGGCCGAGATGTTTAAGCGTGCCTATACCGTTCACCCATACCGATGGACGCCCATTGGTTCGATGGATGATTTGAATGCCGCTTCTCTGGATGAATTTATTGCCTTCTATAAAACTTTCTATGTTCCCGAAAACGCAACGATCTCTATTGCGGGTGATATTGATATAGAGCAAACGAAAACGCTTGTTTCAAAATATTTTAAAGATATACCGCGAGGCACAAAACCAGTTCCGCGCCCCGCTATTGTTGAACCTCAACAAAAAGCCGAAGTACGCGATGTAATTTTTGATAACATTCAACTACCCGCTGTGTTTCAGGCCTATCATATTCCGGCACAAGGCACACCCGATTCGTACGCTATTGAAATGCTAAGCACGTTACTTAGTGGTGGCCAGAGTTCGCGGATGTATAAAGCTTTAGTAGATGAGCAGAAGAAAGCCTTACAGGTAGCTTCGTTTCCTTTTGCGTTGGAAGATCCAGGGTTATACATTACGCTCGGCATTGTTAACATGGGCGTAAGTGCCGAGGATCTCGAAAAAGGAATGGATGCCGAAATTGAGAAAGTGAAAAACGAATTAGTTTCGGAACATGAGTTTCAAAAGATTCGTAATCAGATGGAGAGCCAGTTTGTTTTACAAAACTCATCGACTGTTGGTATTGCCGAGCAACTAGCCAACTATCATGTTTATTATAAAGATGCAAACCTGATCAACACCGAAATAGATCGGTATATGAAAGTAACCCGCGAAGATTTACAGCGCGTGGCAAAGAAATATCTGACTAAAGAAAATCGGGTTGTTCTTCAATACATGCCCAAGTCGGCCCAAAGCAAACCAAGCGATACGCAAATCAAAAAAGATAATTGATTATGAAGAAGATAATAATAGTTATATGCCTCTTGCTTGTAATAGTTTCAGCGCAAGCCCAGGTAGATCGTACTAAAGCGCCCAAGCCGGCACCGGCACGTGAGATAAAAATAGGAGAGTATCAATCCTTCACCTTAAAAAATGGCTTGCAGGTTTTTGTTGTGGAGAACCATAAGTTGCCACGCATTCAATTTTCGTTACAACTAAAAAATGATCAGATCTATCAGGGGGAAAAAGAGGGTTATGTTTCCATGGCCGAAACGTTGATAGGTACGGGAACAAAAACAAGAACAAAGGCACAGCTTGACGAAGAAACAGACTTCATAGGTGCAAGCCTTAATTCTGGAGGCAATGGAATTTTTGCTTCGAGTCTTTCCAAGCATACGAATAAGTTACTTGAATTGATGACCGATGTCCTCTTCAATCCTGCCTTTCCACAAGAGGAAATGGATAAGTTAAAAACACAAACTCTTTCCGGGTTGGAAGCAGGTAAGGATGATCCTAATTCAATTATAGGTAATGTGCGCAATGCACTTTTGTATGGCAAGGCTCACCCGTACGGTTTATTCACTACGGAAAAAAGTGTTGGTTCTATTACGCTGGATGATTGCAAAGCGTATTACAATGAATATTACAAGCCGGGGAATGCTTACTTGATTATTGTAGGCGATATCGATTTGAAAACTGCGAAAGCACATGCTGAGAAATATTTTGCAAAGTGGCCAGCGGGTACAGTTAAAAGCCCAACCTATGTGCAACCTAAAGAACCCGCGAAGACGTATGTGGCTTTGGTGGATAGACCCACCTCGGTTCAATCCGTAATTAATATTGCTTATCCGGTTGATTTGAAACCCGGCACACAGGATGCAATCAAAGCAAGAGTAACAAATCAGATCCTGGGTGGAGGTTTTTCCGCGCGCTTGATGCAAAACCTTCGCGAAAAGCATGGTTATACCTATGGCGCTGGGTCTCGGCTTAACCCCGATAATTTGATTGGTAATTTTAATGCCTCGGCAAGTGTTCGCAACGAAGTAACCGACAGTTCTGTTTATGAATTTTTATCAGAACTCAAGCGCATGGTTAATGAGCCTGTTCTTGAAAAGGAGTTAATAGCAGCGAAAGCAGAGATCTCCGGGTCATTTGGAAGATCACTTGAAAATCCACAAACCATAGCCGGATTTGCATTAAATACGGCTAAGTATAACCTGCCAAAAGATTACTATAACAATTACCTTAAATACGTGGATGCTATAACCTTGGCGGATGTGCAGGCAACTGCGAAAAAGTATATCCGTCCTGATAATGCGCACATCATCGTTGTCGGAAAAGGAAGTGACATTGCCGATAAGCTCACCAAATTAGGAGAAGTAAAACACTTTGATATTTATGGTGAGGGTTATGTGCCGGCTAAAGCATCTGCTTTACCTGCCGGCCTAACAGGGGAAAAGGTTATTTCAAATTATATCGAAGCAATTGGAGGGGCCAAAAAAATTCAGGAATTAAAAAGCGTTAAAACCGTGATGAAGGCTACCATTCAAGGAACTGAATTAACGATGACAGTTTCCAAGAAAGCCCCAGGAAAAAGTGTAACGGAAGTTTCCGTACAGGGCAACGTAATGCAGAAGAGTGTTACCGATGGCAAAGAAGTTGCCGAAATTCAAATGGGCCAAAAAGCACCCGTTGATCAGGCGGCCAAAGAGAAGAGTTTGTTTGATGCCTACCTTGTGCCAGAGGCTATGCTTGCAACGGCTAAGGTTAAGGCTACCCTAAAGGCAATTGAAACAGTTGATGGCAAGGAAGCTTACGTAGTTGAGTACAGTTTTCCGGCTGGCGAAAAACTCACAAACTATTTTGACCGCCAAAGCGGATTGAAAATTCAGACTGTGGAGATGGTAAAAACACCGCAGGGCGACATGGCAGTACCCACTCGGTACCAGGACTACAAAGAAGTAAGTGGCGTTAAGTTTCCTCATACGGTTATGCTTAGTCAGGGCCCAATGAATTTCAATTTTCAGGTTTCAAGTTTGGAGGTTAACCCAACCCTGGATGA
>JAGPBO010000295.1 GCA_018063305.1 Cyclobacteriaceae bacterium | reverse complement strand
CTTGCATTGGCTCACAATCTGGCAAAAATAGCAGCCTAAAATCCCTGTTAGCTTTTTACCCAAAACTAAAAGCAGAAAAACATTGCCCAAAAATAAAAAAGAGACCGCCTCACTTTTGAGACAGCCTTCTTTATTTTGCTAGGCGAATTGTTGTTAGCCCAATACCTTTTCTATATTTTTTACCAATGTGGCTGTAACACCTTTGGTCTTCTTTGTTAGTTCTTGTTTGAAAATAGCCAATGATTTGGCAACGGCTTCTAATAGGCCCGTTGGATTTTGATCGAATCGGTAGCTACCCAGACACCACTCAATATCTGCCTGTAATTGTTGTTCTATGTTCAGCGACTTCAATTTTGATAGAATCTCTTCAGATACTTTTTCAATAGTTAAAGTTGAAGCAGAAGTAACTTTAGGACTTGTAAGAGTCTTTTTTGCTACTGTTTTTTTCTCTGTTACGGTTTTTGTGCTTGATTTAGCCATGCGTTCTAATGTTTATGATAATGTTGTAAAGTTAGGACCCTTTATAGGCGGTATCAAGCATTCAATCCATTTAATTTATGCAATCGAATGTTCAAGATCATGAAATTCAATGCGTTGCGGTGCTAAATAAGCTAGTATACAAAGATTTTGCTATCATCCATCTAACTAAAACTGATTCTCGCGGTTCACTTAATGGTGATATCGATGTGATAGTTTTAATTCCGAGTCACCTAAGTTCAAAAAAGTAATTACAAAAAAAAGAGAAGTGATCCTGGATCACTTCTCTCTGCTAAAGCATCAAGACTAGCTTGATTACTTCTTCTTCTTAGCAGCCTTCTTTGCTTTCTTGGCTGCTTTCTTAGCGGGTTTTTTTGCCATAACGTTTTAATATTTTTAAGTAAAACTGTACGAAAGGTATAATAAAAAATTAATTCACAAAAATTTTGTTAAAAAAATTTTTATCTGAAGAAAAAAATCAAGTACACACTTTCATACTTTTTATCATAACTGCACATAAGTTTTTTAAATGATGTTAACCTCAGGAGTTAACTCAATGTTAAAAGTTGCATTAACCGAAGCTGAAATTTTTTTAGCGAGTTGAAAAATTTCTTCACCACTTGCATTACCATAATTCACTAACACCAATGCTTGATTAGCATGTACACCAACGTTATTGAAGCGCTTCCCCTTCCAATTGCATTGTTCAATTAACCATCCTGCTGGAACTTTAACATATTGATTTACAGATGGATAGCCTGTGATAGTAGGATACGTTTTCTTTAACTCATTATAGTGTTCTAATGGAATAGTTGGATTTTTAAAAAAGCTACCGGCATTCCCGATAATCAATGGATCAGGTAATTTACTTCTTCGAATGTTGATGACTGCTTCGCTTATTGTTTTAATCGATGGAGATTTTTTATTCGTATCCAATATACTACTGATAGCACCGTAGCTTGTATTAAGTTTATGATTATCCGTGGTCAATGTTAAAGTAACACTTGAAATAAAAAATTTTTCTTTGAGTTCATGTTTAAAGATACTTTCCCTATAACCGAAGTTACATTCGGTATTCGTAAAGGTCTTTCGCTTACCGGTTTTCAAATCTATTCCGTCTACACGTTCAACTACATCTTTTATCTCTACCCCATATGCACCAATGTTTTGTATCGGTGCCGCACCTATAGTACCCGGTATAAGGGAAAGGTTTTCTATGCCGCCCCATTGTTCCTGCACACAATGCATAACAAATTCATGCCATACTTCTCCCGATTTTGCAGTTACTGATAGTGTATCTGCAATTCGATTGGTGACCTCAATCCCTTTAAGGTTGACTTTAATCACCAAACCCTCATAATCTTTAGTAAAGAGAATATTGCTGCCTCCACCCAGTATAAGATGAGGCTCATTTTTAAATTCTGGGGTATTTAAAAGATCAATGAATTGATCCTCCGAACTTATCGCGCAGAAATACCGGGCTTTGGCTTCAATACCAAATGTATTAAACGCGCGTAGGCTTACATGCTCTTCTATCTTGATCATAAATTGATGACCAAGGAATAAAAAAGGGTTGAAATAAAGAAATGATTATTGGAATGAGTCAATCAATTGTTGTTGCGAAAGCTTAAAGAGACAAATTCTCGGAAATCTTCCAGCTACATAGGTAGTTCCACAAATGCCCACTCCGCCATCGGCAGTAGCAGTAATAGAGGCAATATCAAATGAATTGGAGAATCCTAAATAGCGGCTGCCTAAGAATTCCCCGGTCGCTTCATCATAACCATACAGCGCAATTTGGTTATTACGGGTATTGCTTCCGTAGAGTACTATCTTTTTGGTATTCACGGTTAGCCGTAGAATTTTTACAGGGGCATTATTAACTAATTCTGGAAACGGGTTACCTCCCAGATCGGTACTAGAACTAATGCCTGTCGTATTTAAAGTAGTGTTTGGGAGATAGTAGTTATCGCCAAAGTTAAATCGAGCCAGTGCAAATTTGCCGCCTTCTTGCGGAACCACCTGACTTAATCCACCATCATCTTGTTGGCCCTGTACAACACCTTGTGGATTGTCATTTTGAAGATCTGTAAATACCAGGGATAATGTATAGTTATAAAAACCATTAAAGAAATACTGACCTGCTGGGGTTTTACCTACCACAAACGGCAGAGGTGTTCCTGTTCGTAAAAAATGATTTATAATAGGTTCCTCTGCAGCATCGCCAGCGCCAATGCTAAATCCTTTAGACTTAACTATTGATCCGGCTGGATTAACCACAGATACTACGCTTAACTTATTGAGGTTATCATAACTCAACAACAGAAAATTGCTACCATCAACGGCTGCAGCAGCAGGGTAGGTGCCACCCACACTAATGGGATCGCTTAATGTAGCTTCGGCATCCAATTGAAATAATTGAGTTTGCAAACCTGTTGCTGTCATGCCAAAGAAATAGTAGTTGCCACCATTTTCGAGTAACGGACCAACAGGATTAACAAAGGTTTCATCCACCTCCATTTCAGAAACATACGCCCCAAATGCATCGATCTTCATCAGATAGATTCCTGTAAAATTGGAATCTTGAATTCTTCTTCCCCCTAGAATCAAATACCCCCCATCGGGCGTTTGCTTCATATCAATGGGATAGAAAGAGGCATCAAATCGATCATTATCATAGATGCGGGTGAAGGCTGCTTTGTCGGCTGTAGGATCAGATTCATTCGCACAGGATGTGAACAAGAACACTCCGAAAACAAAAACTATCAATAAGAAGCGCATAGACTAACGATCTAAGGTTTTAAAATCACTACTCAGGTAACGCATAGGAAAAAGAACACCGGCCGAGATAACAATATTGTTTAAATTGAGATCGTCCTGTGCATCGCCTATGCCTGATAGGCGATCGTTACCAAATCGGTTGCTCACATTGCTGACGTTACTCATACCTTTAGAATACGAAGCGTCTAAAGTTAGCCGAACATTACCGAGGTTATAATTGGCTCCTATACCCGCCATAATACCCCAATAGTTATCAAATAAATCTTTGGCACCAACAATAATTTCCTGATTGGCAAATTGATTAGTACCCCCTGAGGCATTATCGGTTCCCGAAACCTTTACCGATTTGTTTGCATTGATTAACAAGGAATAAAAAATACCGGCCTGTATATAGGGTCTGAATTTGTTCCTTAAAACATCATACTTTACAAGTAATGGAAAATCGGCATAGTCAAGTTTTTGTTCCTGGTTGTAGTGCAACACCAGGCTTTCGGATGGATTATCTGAATTAATCCACTCATATTGGTTTGAATAAACAAAGCTACTATTCCTATAGGTGGGTTGTGTGCTGAATGAAAAGCCTTTATAGTAAAAGGTAATCTCAATACTGGCCTGGCTACCTGCCTTATTAAAAGACTC
>JAGPBO010000294.1 GCA_018063305.1 Cyclobacteriaceae bacterium | reverse complement strand
TCCTGCAATTGCACATACATCTGAAACGAATTATTGTTCCAGTTGTCCTTCGAGTTTCGAACCCAACCTTGTGTGGATTCGAGATAACCAAAGGGAAGCACATAATCCAATCTGAGAAAAGTTTGCTTGGGTAAATCTTTAATTACACCGGTTACTTTTAATTCCTGACCGTTGTCAATTTTTATTAGTTGATTGATTGGATCTCGATTTTCAAAAAGAGCTTGAGCAGTAGATTCTGTTATTACTATTGATGAGGGATCGTTCAAGGCAGTATTTGGGTCACCTTTGATCATATCGAAAGAAAAGACTTTAAAAAAATCCTCACTGGCACTTAAACCCAATTTGTTAAGTCGCTTTTCCCCCACCTCAAGCATATTGCCTTCACCCCAGTTAGTCATAACCACATACTTTATGGCATTTGTTCTATTTTTTATAACTTCTTTTAATGGATAAGGCATTGCTACACCTGTGCCAATACCTTGCTGCCATTCCTGACTTTGGTATAGTTTGTAAATTGAATTATAATTTTTGTGAAAAGTGTCATAGGAGTATTCATCGGCCACCCAAAGTAGAATAAGTACTGAGCTGGCAATGCCGATAGAAAGACCCGAAATGTTGATGAATGAGTAAACTGAATTTTTTGTCAGGTTACGAATGGCGATTTTAAGGTAGTTGCGCAGCATAGGATCTTTTGTTAGATAAAATATTTATGAAACTGTTGCTGGTTACTTGTTTCTGTAAACCGGCAACCATTTTTCTATTCACTTCTCAAACTATCTGTTGGATTTGCTCTCGCAGCGCGCAATGCCTGCGTGCTTACTATTAAAATAGTTAGAACTAAGGCCACAATACCGGCTAGCGGAAATACCCACAAAGGAACTTCTATTCGTATGGGGTATTGTTTTAAGAAATCTGTTGTAGCATACCAGGCAATTGGGGTAGCAATCACAAATGCTATAATTACTAATCGTGAAAAATCCTTGGTCAACAAAATCATTAAACTAGCTACTGAAGCACCCATTACTTTTCGGATTCCAATTTCCTTTGTTCTTTGTTCTGCTGAAAATGCGGCCATTCCAAATAAGCCAAGACACGTAATGAAAATAGCTAACACGGTAAATGAGGAGGCCAAGTCACTAATCATATTCATGCTTGTGAATTTCTTTTCAAACTCTTCATCAGCAAAGCGATATTCAAATGGATAGTCGGGATTGTATTTTTTGAAAACATCTTCAACTTTCTTTAATGAGGCGGCAAGGTTATTACTTTCTCCGGGACTGTGTTTTGGTAATCGCACGGTAATCGTTGAAGACCAGGTTGGGTCCATGGTCATTACTAATGGACCAATTTGGGTGGAACCAGAACCCATCAATACATCATCCATTACCCCGATAATATTCCATTGAGAACCCCACATTTGAATTGTTTGTCCAATGGGTTCGTTAAGGTTAAGCGTTTCAACGGCAGTTTTATTTAAGATAATAGCAGCGGTGTCACTTTTAAAATTTTCGGAGAAGTCGCGACCTTGAAGCATTCGGATGCCCATCGTTTTTGTATAGTCATATTCGGTAGCTATATTGGTAACCTCTACCCGTTGACCAGGCGACATGCCAGGCCATGAGTCCACGGGGCTGGACGCGAAGATATTGGTAATAGGACTGTTTGATTTACAGACAGAAATAGCCGCACCCGTATTAACCAATTCTTGTTTTAGAGGTGTAAAGTTTTTTTCAATATCACTCGTACTCCAGATCATCATCAGGTTTTCACGATCATACCCCAATTCACGACCTTTTAAATATTGGATTTGTTTATAGATAACTATCGTTCCAATGATTAGTAAAATTGAAAAGCCAAATTGAAGGGTACCCATTACCTGACGCGGTACGCTTGCATTTTTACCGGCTACCAATTTTCCTTTCAACACTTTAACTGGTTTAAAAGAAGAGAGATAGAATGCCGGATAACTTCCGGCTAACAAACCAGTTACTAAAACTAATCCTATACCGAGGCTCCAAAGCAGGGGTGATGTATAGTTGATGGCAAGATGTTTGTTGATAAAAGTATTATAAAGAGGTAGCGCTAATTCCACTAATACTATGGAGAATATAAAAGCAATCGTGGAAATCATAATAGACTCCCCTAAAAATTGAAGGATGAGTTGTTTGCGATTTGAGCCAACACTTTTCCGAATGCCAACCTCGCGTGCACGATGTTCGGATCGGGCGGTAGCAAGATTCATGAAATTGATGCATGCAATAATCAAGATGAAAATGGCAATGCCCGAAAACAATTGAACATAGGTGATCAAGCCGCCAGATTCTTTACCATTTTCAAAATTATTGTGTAAGCGCCAACGATTCATGCCATGAAGAAAAATTTCCCTTTCACTTCCTTCAGGATTATTTTTCTTAATAAGATCACGAATCGCACTATCAACGTCTGCTTTATCAACCCCTGGCTGTAATTCCACGTAAGTAAAAAATGCATTGTTGTTCCAATTATTTTTTGCGTGTTGAATCCAAACTGAGGTGGCTTCGAAGTAAGCAAAGGGAAGTAGAAAATCTACCCTAAAAGAGATGTTGCTTGGCGGATCAGCAATAATTCCGGTTACTTTAAGTTCTTCATCATTCTCAATTTTTACCTGCACCATTTTTCCCAACGCATCATCGGTTCCAAATAGAGCTTTGGCGGTGGATTGAGTTAAGACAATCGAGCGCGGATGGGTAAGAGCTGTTTCGAGATCTCCATAGATCATTTGAAAATCAAAAATCTTAAGAAAAGATTCACTTACATCCAATCCATTCTTAGTGATTTTGCGATCGCCCACCGTAAGCAAAGCTGTTTGATTAATAGTAATAGCTGCATTTTTGATACGACTGTCTTGCTGTTGTAGTATTTCAAATAGTGGCAATGGAATGAAGGGGCGAGTGCTTATTCCACTATCTACTTTGCTGTTTTGTTTTACCTGATAGATTGTGTCATACTTTGAAAAGTAAGTATCGAAAGTAAGTTCATCAGCCACCCATAGTAGAATGAGGATGCTGCAGGTAATTCCTATGGAAAGACCCACAATATTAATGAAGGAATATACCGAATTGCGGGCTAAACTTCGGAATGCGATTTTTAGGTAATTATAAAACATGGTAGTTCTTTATTAAATAATTTTGTTCTAATTGTTCTTTCCGGTTACGAGTATCTAGCGACTAGAACCAGCAATCAGTCTTTATTCACTTCTCAAACTATTTACCGGATTTCTATTAGCAGCCTTTATAGTTTGAAAACTCACCGTGATAAAGGCAATAATAGCAGCTGCTATTCCAGTACAAATAAACATCCAACTGCTAACTTCCGTGCGGTATGTGTAATCGGCCAGCCATTGGTTGCTTGCATACCACGCAACCGGTGACGCTAAAATAAATGCGATCAGTACAAAGAGAAGAAACTCCTTTGTTAAAAGAAAGGTTAATTGATTTACCGTAGCACCCAGTATTTTTCGAATTCCAATTTCTTTGGCTCGCTGTATAGTTGTGAAAGAAGCCAGACCAAACAAACCCAGACAGGATATGAAAATTGCCATGGCCGTTGCGGTATTAGCTAATTTGGAAGTGCGTCTTTCAGTTCTATAGAAATTTTGTATGGTCTCATCCAGAAACTCATAGTTGAAGGGAACATCCGGATAAATTTTAGTCCAGGCTTGCTTGATCTTGTCGATGCTTGGCTGTATACCTTCTTTTGTTGGGGCTATCTTTACGTTTACACACGAAAAATTCTTCTCTTCATTGGCCATCATTACCGGGTCAATTTTTTTGCGTAGGGATCTTGTGTGAAAATCTTTCACAACGCCAACAATGGGGAGTAAGCCTCCCATTTCAATGGATTGCCCAATTGCTTTCTCTGGCG
>JAGPBO010000089.1 GCA_018063305.1 Cyclobacteriaceae bacterium | reverse complement strand
GGTAATTGCGCTGCGCGAATATTGGTTTCGATAATTGAGAGACCAACCAGGGGAGATTCTTTATATAGATGAACGTGCTGCTCCGAAATAGCGCAGTTGTTTTATTATTTTTTTTCCGATCTTTAACAAAGGCTTTGAAAAAAATTAAAAAGATTATCCTATGAAGGCATCCCCACTGATTATCGTTGTCCTAGTACTGGCATCGTGTGTAAAGCCATCAGAAAACACGACATCTGATATCAATCATCGGGTAGATTCTGTATTGAATCTAATGACGTTAGAAGAGAAAATCGGACAACTTAATCTTCCTTCTGCGGGAGCTTTTGTAACGGGCTCAGTAGAAAGCTCTGATATTGCAAAAAAAATTGAGCAAGGAAAAGTGGGTGGGCTCTTTAATATTAAAACAGTGGCCAATATAAAAGAGATGCAAAAAATTGCTGTGGAGAAAAGTCGATTAAAAATTCCATTAATCTTTGGTATGGATGTAATTCATGGATACGAATCTGTTTTTCCTATTCCGTTGGGATTGAGTTGTAGCTGGGATATGAAGTTGATTGAACGCAGTGCACGCATTGCTGCGCAAGAGGCAAGTGCCGATGGTATCAACTGGACATTTTCACCCATGGTTGATATTTCACGCGACCCACGATGGGGCCGAATTTCCGAAGGAAGCGGTGAGGATCCATATCTCGGATCAGAAATCGCGAAAGCCATGGTAACCGGATTTCAAGGCGATGATCTTTCAGCCAACAATACAATCATGTCTTGTGTAAAACATTACGCACTTTATGGAGCCTCTGAAGCGGGTCGCGATTACAATACGGTTGACATGAGCCGACAAAGAATGTACAACGACTATTTTCCACCATACAAAGCAGCCGTGGATGCAGGCGTAGGGAGCGTGATGGCTTCGTTTAATGAAATTGATGGTATTCCGGCAACGGCCAACAAATGGTTGCTTACCGATGTGCTTCGTAACCAATGGGGCTTTAAAGGTTTTATAGTTTCGGATTATACAGGCCTGAGCGAAATGATCAACCATGGCATGGGCGATCTGCAAACTGTTTCGGCTCGTGCATTGGATGCCGGACTTGATATGGACATGGTGAGTGAGGGCTTGTTAACAACTCTTGGTAAATCTGTTAGCGAAGGAAAAATAACAGAACAACAGATTACAGAAGCATGCAGAAGAATTTTGGAAGCGAAATTTAAACTGGGCCTTTTTGATAATCCGTATAAATATTGTGATGAAGGCCGTGCAAAGAGCGAAATTTTTACTGACGCCAATAGGGCAGAGGCGCGAAGCACGGCTACACAAAGTTTTGTGCTATTGAAAAATAAGAACGATGTTTTGCCAATAAGTAAATCAGGCACTATTGCCTTGGTAGGTCCGCTAGCCGAAGCAAAGGAAAATATGACGGGCACATGGAGTGTTGCTGCACGATTTTCAGAGTCAATTTCTGTGCTTGAAGGTTTGAAGAAAGCCGTTGGCACCAAGGCTAAGCTTGTATATGCGAAGGGAGCAAACTTAACCGAAAGCGAAGTGTTGGAAGCAAACTCAACGTTGTTTGGAAAATCCCTCCATCGCGATAAGCGAACCGCTGCCGAGTTGCGCGATGAAGCTGTTCGCATAGCAAAGAATGCAGACGTAATTGTTGCGGCTGTTGGTGAAGCTGCTGAGATGAGTGGTGAAGCGGCTAGCAGAACAAATATTGAAATTCCTGAAACACAAAGAGAACTATTAAAAGCATTATTGAAAACTGGTAAGCCCGTAGTGCTGGTCTTATTTACCGGCCGGCCGTTGGTATTAACCTGGGAAGAAGAAAATATACCATCCATTCTTAATGTTTGGTTTGGCGGAAGCGAAGCGGGTGATGCTATTGCCGATGTGTTGTTCGGTGACGTAAATCCATCTGGAAAATTATCGACTACATTTCCACAAAATGTAGGGCAGGTGCCTATCTACTATGCCCATAAGAACACGGGTCGTCCGTTAAGGGGCCCTTGGTTTCAAAAGTTTCAATCCAACTATCTCGATGTATCGAATGAACCTTTGTATCCCTTTGGTTTTGGGTTGAGTTATACTCAGTTTGGATATGATGAGATTAAACTAAGCGCTACGGAAATGGCTTCATCAGATTCTTTACAAGTCTCGATTGACGTAACTAACCAAGGCAAGCGAGACGGGAGCGAGGTAGTTCAGCTTTACATTCGCGATTTGGTAGGTTCGGTGACAAGACCCGTGAAGGAGTTAAAGAAATTTCAAAAAATCAATCTGAAAGCAGGCGAAACCAAGACTGTTAAATTTATGCTCGATGTAGATGACCTTTCTTTTTATAATTCAGAGTTGAAGTTTGGTGCCGAGCCTGGTAAATTTCAAGTGTTTGTCGGTGGTAATTCAAGAGATGTAAAGCAGGCGGAATTTTCGCTAAAATAAGAGAAGCCTAATCTAAAGTGCTTAGTTAGTTTTTCTTCTTGCTGCTCTTTGATTTTGTCATACTCTTATTTTTGCCACTGGTAGAGCGGGGTTTGGGCAACGAAGATTTTAAAGCAGCGGCTGGCTGACCGGATGACTTGGTCTTGTAATGTTGTTTAGTCTGAATGATTCTGGAAATTCCAAAGGAGGCTGAAAGAAAGAGTTCTCTCCGTTGACCGTATAAATCAGGGGCTCCCGGTTTTCCGTTGATATCAGGCGGGCCAGCCGGATTTTTCAATTGATCCAGATAGGCTGATTTGCGGGTATCAAAAATGCCAAAGTTAGCACGGCCGTCAAAGTTGATACTCCAATCATCGTTCAAATCAAAATCAGATCGCAAACCTACTGCAGCAAAAAGTTGAAACGCATTGTACTTATCCTTCGAAACATAGACTTCCTTATCCATGTCCGGAACGAATACGCCATCATAGGCAATTTCGTATCCTGGGTCGGTTGGCACACTAACCCCGGGTGGGTATTTAAGTTTAGTTGATTGCCCCGGTGAGCTGATCGTATACGTTTCCTGACCTTTAATTAAAAAGCTTGGTGCTATAGAAGCAACCAGGCTTAATCGAAAGAAAGACATGTCGTTAATGTGAAGTTTAATAGCAACGGGTACACTGAAATAATTCATTTGTACATCCCTTGTCCCTACTTCACCACCGGTTGTATTCTTAATAATAAATTTTTGGCCAGTCCGTGTATAATTAGGTGTAAATAATACTCCAAAGCCTACGCGGTCGTACCCATAAGAAAAGCCAACCGGGGTGGATCGAATGGTTAGCTTGCCATAGAAGCGAGGATCTTTGCCTAATCCCTGATCAATCGTAAAGGGAAAATTGAACCCACCGAAAACTCCGAAGGCCTCTACATTTTGTGCGGAGGCCTGGGTAAAAATAATTAACAAAAAGCCTGTAAATACGGCCTTCATTGGGGGAGTTAGGTTGGGTTATTACCTTCTAAAATTAAGTCAAAAGCAAGTATTTTGTTTTTGGCAGAACTACAAATCTAATCTAATTGGGCAAATAAAGTACATCCTTTTTTCCACATTTGGCGTACTTTTGAGCACTTTTAGCGGGTTTACTTATTTTGAAAATGAAATACTTCAGTGTACTGACGGATCGTGTGAGAGGGAAAGGAAATATTTACGTGGCTTTGCTCTTAAGCCTGCTTTTAATAATGTGTATATACTCGCTCAGCCGGATGGGCTTCTATTTCTATAACGCAGATTTCTTTTCGGGTATGAACGCTGGGCGTCTTGCACGGATTATGTTGGGCGGACTAAAGTTTGACCTATCTGCCATACTGTATTCAAACTCACTTTTCATTTTGTTGATGATATTACCGATCACATTCAGATTTAAGAATTGGTATCAACAAATACTGAAATGGATATTTATTGTTACAAATTCAGTGGCGCTTGCAGTAAATACAGCTGACTTCGTTTACTATCGTTTTACACTGAGAAGAACTACCGTGAGCGTTTTTAGCCAATTTAAAAACGAGCAGAATGGGGCAGCGCTCTTTTTTCAATTTGTGTGGGACTACTGGTACATGGTTTTGTTTTGGATGGGGCTAGTTGCTATGCTGATTATAGGCTATAAGAAAATAAAATATGTTGGGCCTCAATTAGAAAATCGCTGGTCCTTTTATATCAGCAGCTTTGCCATGATGGCCTTGATCGCTTATCTGTTTTTTGGCGGGGCACGGGGAGGCTTTCGTCATAGCACGCGCCCCATCACATTAAGTAATGCCGCTGAGTTTGCAAAAGAGCCAAAAGATATTAACCTCGTTCTTAATACACCCTTTGCATTGATGCGAACAGCCAAGACTACAGTGATTGAGAAAGCAAATTACTTTCAAACGGATGAAGAATTGAATCGGGTATTTAATCCATTAATAATTCCAACGGACACTATTCCTTTCAAATATGATAATGTGGTGGTGATCATCATTGAAAGTTATAGTAAAGAATTTGTTGGTAAGTATAATGCATGGATGGACCCTTCACGGTACAAAGGGTACACACCATTTCTTGATTCGTTGATTGGCGTAAGCAGGGGGTATCAATACTCGTTTGCCAATGGCCGTAAGTCGATTGATGCGATGCCATCAGTAATCTGCAGTATTCCTTCTATTGAGGTGCCTTATGTACTTTCCCATTATTCGGCAAACAAAGTGAATAGCACAGCCAGCCTATTAAAGGAGAAGGGATATTACTCAGCTTTTTTTCATGGCGCACCAAACGGATCGATGGGATTCAATTCGTTTGCTAACCTGGCTGGCTTTGATGATTATTTTGGAAAAGATGAATACGACAATGACGATGACTATGATGGCATCTGGGGAATTTGGGATGATAAATTTTTGCAATTCTTTGCGCAGAAGGTAAATACATTTAAACAGCCCTTCTATACCACGCTGTTCACGGTTTCATCCCATCATCCATACAACTTGCCGAAGGAGTTTAAAGACAAATTCAAAGGCGGTGATCGCGATATCTATAAAACAATTGAATACACGGATTATTCTCTGAAAAAGTTTTTTGAAACCGCTTCTAAAATGGATTGGTATAAGCACACGCTGTTTGTCATTACGGCCGATCACGCTTCCGCAGAAATTGCTTACCCGGAATACAATACGGCCTGGGGCTATTTTTCAATACCTGTTTTCTTCTATCAACCAGAAAATGATTGGCATGAATTTAAACCCGAGATCATTCAACAAATTGATATTATGCCTACTATTTTAGGTTATCTGCATTACGATAAACCCTATGTTGCTTTTGGTCGCGATATTTTTAAGGAAAATGAGGAGCCCTCTGCCTTTAACTATGTAAATCCGATTTATCAATTTTTTCAGAGTAATTATCTCTTGCAATTTGATGGTAAGAAAGCAGTAGGCCTTTATGATTTTAAGTCAGATCGCTTACTTAAAGATAATTTAGTTATTCAGCTTCCTGATACGGTTGCTAAAATGGAGACACACCTGAAAGGCTTGATTCAACAATATAATAATAGAATGGTTGACGATGATTTAACGCGGGAGGGAAGTCAAATTAAGAAATCAATTGGCACCCACTAATGTTTTGAAACTTTAGCTCTAAGCTAAGTTGTGATAAACCGTTTGCACATCGTCATCTTCTTCTAAAGCACTTACACATTCCATTACCTCATCTTGTTCGGCTTCACTTAGTTCTTTGGTAGTAGCAGGAATGTATTGCAGTTCAGAACTCTTGGGTTCCAGATTTTTTGATTCGAGGAATTTTTGCATATGACCGAATTCCGTGAATTTGGTATAGATGATGATTTCTTCCTCGTCACGTTGAATATCTTCGGCCCCGGCATCAATCAAGTCAAGCTCCAGTTCATCAAGATTTAAAAGAGTAGGATCGAATTTAAAAACTCCTCTTCGCTCAAATAAAAACATCACCGAGCCTGAGTTGCCCATGGCACCCCCATTCTTTGAGAAAAGCAGCCTTATATTGGCCACGGTTCGGGTTGGATTATCAGTAGCACACTCTACAACAACGGGTACCCCATGCGGAGCGTAACCTTCATAAATTACTTCTTGAAAATCCTTTTCTTCTTTGCTGGATGCGCGTTTGATGGCCGCGTCAACCCGATCCTTGGGCATGTTTATCCCCTTGGCATTTTGAATAGCCATGCGCAAGCGCGGGTTGTTATCGGGATTGGGGCCCCCTTGCTTTACTGCAATGGCAATATCCTTTCCAATTCGTGAAAAGCCCTTGGCCATGCGGTCAAAGCGGGCAAACATCTTATGCTTTCTTTTTTCAAAAACTCGTCCCATAGTGCTGACTAAATTCGGAGGGTAAAAATAGGGAATCTGATCTACATCGACATCTTTTTATCGTTCGCAACCGAACATTTTTGTCCGATTTTAAATCAGGCTTAAGTGTCATGCAACCTTATTAGGGTTAGATTCATCTATTTATTCAACTGGCATTGTGATTGCCTAAAGATTGCAAAACCAAACCCCTCATGCTTTATAATTATCTGAAGATTGCCTTTCGTACGTTGTTGAAATTTAAGGGCTATGCCAGCATCAACCTGGTAGGACTTGCCTTTGGTCTTACGGCTGGAATCCTCATCATGACTTATGTACTCGATGAATTATCGTTTGATAAATTTCATGTTAAGGGGGATCGAATATATCGGGTAAACACAGCATTCCTGACTGCCGAATCGGGAAGCGAAGGTACCAACGAAACCAATGCCTGGCCGGTTGGTAAAGTATTGGAAAAGGACTTTCCGGAAATAGAACAGGTCTTATACGCACGGGATGCATCTTTCCTTTTAGTTAATAAGGATGATAAACACATTCGTCAGCAAATTCAATTTGCAAGCCCCGAATTCTTTACCATGTTTTCATTTCCACTAACAAAAGGAAATGCAGCCAATGCGTTGAATGAACCCAATAGCATGGTGATCTCGGAAGAGATGGAGAAAAAATATTTTCCAGATACAGATGCCTTGAACAAAACATTGGTATTGGCCGATACATTGAATATGGTTGTAACCGGAGTAATGCGCATTCCGGCAAACTCGCACATCCAGGCTGATATGATTATCTCCTTTTCAACGTATGAAAACTTAGAACCTGATTTTAGCTTTGATACCGGATGGGGAAATATCAACATGCATAACTATATTTTATTAAAGGAAGGAACCAATTTTAATTCTTTTGTCAATAAGGCTAAAGATATTTACATGGCCCGTGCGGGGGAGATGCTTAAAAGCTGGGGCGTAACAGCCTATTTAAAATTTGAGCCGCTCACACAAATTTACCTGACGTCCAAAAGTGGTAATAGTATAGGACCTATGGGAAGTATAGACCGTATTTACCTGGTATCGGGTATTGCCATTTTTGTAATCTTATTAGCCTGCATCAATTTTATAAATCTGGCAACCGCACGATCTGTATATCGGGCCAAAGAAGTAGGATTGAGAAAAGTGGTTGGGTCATCTCGTAAAGGATTAATCACACAATTCTTAAGCGAGTCGTTTGTGCTCACGGTACTTTCGTTATTGCTATCGTTCATACTCTTGGGTTTCTGTTTGCCATTTTTTAATCTGTTGATTGGTAAGAATTATGAATTAACATCACTATTCAATGTAACGATTGTCGCAGGGATTCTAATCTTAGTGATTATCATCTCCGTGTTGGCTGGTTATTACCCCGCATTAATCATGTCGGCATTAAAACCTGCCGAAGTTTTGAAAGGGAAAATGCAAACCAGTTATCGAGGCGTGCAGTTAAGAAGAACATTGGTTGTATTTCAATTTGTGATTTCAGTTGGCTTGGTAACGGGCACCTGGATTGTAGTTGATCAACTCAACTTTATGCAAAAACAAAATTTAGGTTTTAATAAAGATGAGGTACTGGTTGTAAATGCAGCGCGAGCCAATGCCTCTAATCCCAATGCTTATGAAGCATTTAAGACACAACTGGCTTCCATGGCTATGATTGATGGTGTTACCTATACTAATTCCGTTCCTGGACATCCGGGCTGGGTGGGTCAAGTGGCCTATCCGGAAGGGAAGTCGGGTGATGATGCGGTGAGTGTGGAGTACATGGCCGTAGACGAAAAATATCTTGATGTACTTGGATTGGAGTTGATTGCAGGGCATGGGTTTGATTTACAGCGGGAAAATGATTTGCGCGAAGGATTAATCTTAAATGAAGAAGCAGTGTCTGCATTTGGCTGGTCATCGCCAACAGAAGCAATTGGCAAGAAGATTACATCGCCCTCGGGTTCGCCCGAAGGTGAAGTGATTGGTGTGATAAAAAATTATCATCAGTTAGGGTTACAACAAAAGATTGGTCCGGTCACATTAGATTATGCGCCAAACTACAGTTATCTCTATGCTGTAAAGTACAAAGCAGCCAACACACAACAATTGATTTCCACAGTGGGGGAATTGTGGTTAAAGAATTTTCCTGGGTATGATTTTAGTTATTTCTTTTTAGATCAGGACTTTGAACAACAATATCAGGCAGAAAAAAGACTGGCTGATGTCTTTGCCATATTTGCGGGTATTACTATGGTTATTGCCATGATCGGCTTGTTGGGGTTGGTATCTTTTATGGTGGTGGCTCGCACAAAAGAAATTGGTATTCGTAAAGTATTAGGTGCTGATGTATTTGGTATCACCAATTTGCTAAGTAAGGAGTTTGTTATGTTAGTTATTATCGCAAACGTAATTGCCTTTCCGCTGGTATGGTATGCGGCCAACGAATGGCTCACCACATTTGCTTTTCGCATGAAGATTAATCCGTGGCTCTTTATGGGCACCATGGCATTGGCCGTTGTTTTTACATTAATTGTTGTGAGTATTCAAACCATAAAAGCTGCGTTGGCTGATCCAATAAAATCTCTTCGCTATGAGTAAGTAGTCAAATCTCTTTTCCAGAACCCCGGAAAAAGATACTTTCGGGTAAACATTTGCCGTATGGGAAAACAAGATAAACGCGTAGACGCCTACATTCTTAAATCGGCCGATTTTGCTATTCCTATTTTAACTCATTTGCGAGAACTCGTTCATCTGGCTTGCCCCGATGTAGAAGAAGCCATGAAATGGAGTTTTCCGGTTTTTGAACATAAGGGGATCATGTGCAACATGGCGGCCTTTAAGAACCATTGTTCTTTCGGGTTTTGGAAAGCATCATTAATGAAAGATAAAACCTTGGTTAAAAATGCGGAGAGTGAGTCTTCGATGGGACATTTGGGTGCGTTAAAATCGCTCAAAGATTTGCCCTCCGATAAACTTATGATCCAATACATTAAAGAGGCTGCCAAGCTAAACGAAGCAGGTATTAAGGTGGAGAAAAAGAAACCCGTAAAAAAGAAGTTGGTCATACCTCCTTACTTTATCAAGGCCCTGAAGACCAACAAGGCTGCCCTAAAAACATTTGATAGTTTTAATTATTCCAACAAAAAGGAATATGTGACTTGGATTACCGAAGCGAAAACAGAAGCTACCCGAACAAGCAGAATGGCTACTGCTCTTGAGTGGATAGCCGAAGGTAAAATCAGAAATTGGAAGTATCTTTAATTGAACCATTCTGGTTTTAGGAGTAGCCGAAGGGAATATCAAAACTCAATTGATGCCGGACTTAATAAATTAGTTAAATTGATACCTGTTTATGATCCAGCGTCAAGCAACTAGTATCCAGCCACTTCGTGATAACACTCTTCTCTTATTCTCTATCCTACACTGAACTATCCATTGTTTTGTTAGTGGCCTTGTTCATTGGTATGGCCAAAACAGGTGTGCATGGCGCAGGTATTTTAGCCGTACCACTACTGGCCACTGTATTTGGTGGGCACCGCTCCAGCGGAATTTTATTACCGATATTAGTGATGGGCGATATTATGGGAGTGATTTACTATCACCGTCATGCATCCTGGAAACATTTAAAGCTATTATTTCCATGGGCTGCTGTTGGTGTTGTTTTAGGCACGGTAGTAGGGAGTTATATCAACGATCAGATTTTTAAAATGATCATGGGTGCCATCATAGTAATCAGTGTGTTTATTATGATTTGGATTGAGCAGGGTGGGCATCAGGACAGCGTTCCTACCAATAAGTTGTTTGCCCATGGTATGGGAATAGTGGGTGGCTTTACTTCTATGGTAGGGAATCTAGCTGGTTCAGTTATGGGTATCTACCTATTATCAACCCGATTACCCAAAAACGCTTACATCGGTACTGCGGCCTGGTTCTTTATGGTGGTTAATTGGTTTAAATTTCCTTTTCACATTTTTGTGTGGCGTACGATTTCGGTCAACACAGTATTATTTGATTTGATCCTGTTACCGGTGATCCTTTTAGGAGGGTATATAGGGATACTAATCATCCGAAGTCTGAGTGAAAAATTTTACCGGTGGTTTATTATTGTTATGACACTGGTTGCTGCTATGGGTATGATTTTTTAATCTTTACGGTATGAAGCCTGTTAATATTAAAGAGAAGTTTAGTTTATTTTCAGAAACCTGGACACCTAAAATTATTGGTGAGTTAAACGGCCAGTATGTGAAGTTAGCCAAAGTGAAAGATGAATTTGTCTGGCATAGCCACGAACAGGAAGATGAACTGTTTATGATTTTTAAAGGCACATTATATATAGACTTTCGGGACAGAACGGAAGTGATAAGAGAAGGAGAAATGATTGTTGTACCCAAAGGGGTAGAACACAATCCCCGAACCAATGGCGAAGAAGTATGGGTTTTGTTATTTGAGCCGAAAGAAACAGCTCATACGGGAATAGTTGAGAACGAGCGTACGGTGCATAATCAGAAATGGATCTAAGTCTTAAGAATTATCCCGATATTGGTCTTTATTAAAATTTGAATTATGAGAATTATCCTGTTGGGATGCCTATTAAGTTTTGCACTTTTGCTTCAGGGGCAAGATCCCTTGCGCTTCGAGAAAGAAGTCAAAGAATTGGTTGCCGGGGATACTGCTATTAATGAAAGAAAACTCATTCTTTTTACGGGCAGTTCCAGCATTCGCTTTTGGAAAAGCTTAAAATCAGATTTTCCGACATACAACACATTGAACCGCGGGTTTGGTGGTTCCGAGATGACGGATCTGCTTCATTATGCTGATCGACTTATTATTAAATATAATCCTAAGGAAATATTTATTTACGAAGGCGATAACGATTTAAATTCCGGTAAGGATGTCTCTGAAATTCTGAAAACTGCCGATCAGCTGTTGACTCTTATTCGGGCACAACTTCCTAAAAATGTGAAAGTATTTTTTATTTCGGCCAAACCGAGTATTGCGCGGTGGACATTGAAAGAAAAGTATCTCGACTACAACAAGCAATTAGAGGCTTGGACTAAAACTGAAAAGCGAGTCTACTTTGTGAATGTATGGACACCGCTGGTAGATGCGCAAGGCGAGGTGTTGAAAGATATTTTTATTGCTGATGGCCTCCATTTAAATGAAAAGGGTTATAAAATTTGGGCCGATGCGATTAAAAAATTTCTTTAAGATGTATCCCCATACTCATTCTTTACAGGCCCATTCATGCATCTAAAACTTTTTAGGCTGCTTCTGTTGTTTTTATTTCTCCCAATCGTGCAGGGGATGGCACAGGATAATGTTGAGCGCCCTATGCCGGCTATGATTACGCATCTTACAGCAGCCCATCGCGATATTTTGAGAATAAAAGATGCCCCTAAGCACAATATTTTTCAAAAAATTTTATGTTTTCAGGTTAACTGTCGTAGAGAAGCTGGTTGGTTGAAGTCTCAAAAAGAAAGAAGATTTAATGACTATAAGGATGTACCACAGGTTCGGCATGCCAGAAAAATGAAGAAGCCAGAGCCAGAAGCCTTGGTTCATACCACCGAGCCACCGGCCCCTAAGCCTGATACGGCAGCAATAAAAAAATTAATTGAACCCATGATTCAAAAAGAAGTAGCCAAGGAAAGAAGGTTTACACTTAGTGAAGTATTGTTCGATAAGAATAGTCCTGAAATTAAAATGGAAGTTAGCTCGCGCCTGGATACGCTGGTGGATATTTTAAAGAAGAGTCCAAACACGATGGTCACAATAATTGGCCATACGGATAACACGGGCCGCGAAGCGTATAATGTTCGATTATCGACCAGCCGGGCCGAAGCGGTAGGCAATTATTTAATTGATCATGGTATTGCCTATGGTCGCATTCATTTTGAAGGCCGGGGAAGTTCAGAACCCATTGCCGACAATACTTTTGAAGAAGGCCGTATGAAAAACAGGCGGGTGGAGATTATTTTGAAGGAGTAAAGGTTGTACTAAAGCACTCCCAAATAAAGCAACAGCAAATAGTTTATTTCATTTGTAACATTTTACTACAGGAAAAGTCTTAGTTTAGATTCTCTCTCGTATCTATGTTACAAAAGATCGGTAATTCATTTAGACTGGCATTTGCCAATATCCGGTCAAATTTATTCCACACATTTCTTTCGGTTCTGGGTATTGTTATTGGGGTGGCATCGCTTGTATCGATACTTTCCTTGATAGATGGCATGGAGAAACTGGCGCGCGAACAGATTTCCAGTACCACTTCGCTCAATGCAATTATTCTGCAAACCAATCTTTACAGAAATGTAAATGACGTTCGTATAAAACGCGACACGTTTCAGGTAATTGATTATGATCATTACAAGCAACTGAATGGTATTCTCACCAAACCTGCTAAGGGCGTCTTCAGAACCTCCCTAGTGGGCGAGGCAAAGTTAACGGATAGCCTTAGCATTGGCACGAATGCCTGGACAAGTGCCACCGCCATCCGCGATGATACCGCAAAATTTACTGGCGCCATCTACCAAGTTACCGATGTAGATCAAAAGAAAAAGATTGTAGTGGTAAACCATGCATTTTTAAAGGCAACCCAGTATGAAAATGAGGCGCAATTGATTGGCAAAAAAATCAATTTCCTTGGGCGGGAGCTTGAGATTATTGGTATTGTGCCAGAACCAAAAGTGAAAGCCCCACAAATTTATTTCCCTATTTCTTTATTGTCGCTTTCAGAATTACAATCGCATCCGCCCATGATATATTTTGATGCAGAGAAAACGGAAGATATTCCTACTCTCAAAGAGGAGATTACTTCTTGGTTAGCTAAAAATTATAAAGTATCTACCGAAAATTTCATAATTCAAACTAATGACGCCCGGATCGATCAAACAACTAAAGCATTTTTAGTCTTTCGGATAGTCATGGGGTTGATTGTGGGAATCTCAGTGATTGTGGGAGGTATAGGGGTTATGAATGTGCTCTTGATTTCGGTGACGGAACGCACGGCCGAAATTGGCATTCGCAAAGCAACAGGCGCGAATCGAAAAGATATTATTCTTTTATTTTTGGCTGAGTCAATCACCGTGTCAGCCTTTGGTAGTTTTTTAGGTTTGGTGTTAGGTGTTTTAGGAACTATGGCCATCATTCCCATTGTACGGGCAGTTACCGAAGTCCCTTTTCAGGCAGCCTATACAATTAATACCTTCATCCTGATTTCTATTATTTCTGTTTTGGTCGGTATTATCTTTGGAACCTATCCCGCCATTCGGGCTTCGCGGCTAAACCCTGTTGATGCTATCCGGCACGAATAAAAAATTGTTAAAAAAATCTTGAGCGGTA
>JAGPBO010000088.1 GCA_018063305.1 Cyclobacteriaceae bacterium | reverse complement strand
AACCAGGTTATCCAGAATTTTAGATAAGCCATTTAAGCTAATCATCATCTTCTGCTCTGATTCTGCTGTAAATTTTAATTGGCGAATGCGATCGATAGAGTCGGCCCTATAAGCCGCATAGGTAATTTTTTTACGCTGTAAATTGTAATTATAATTTGCCTCGGTTTGCTCAAACTCTTGCTTGGCAATCAATTTCTTTTCAAACAATTGCTTCTGTCTTTTATACTGAGGTTCTAATATTTGTAATTGATTTTCAATAAGAGCCAATTGTTGCTGCTGTTCCAAATCATTCCGCATAATCTGCAACTTGGTTTCCCGCGCTCTGTTAATACTTTCGTTAAAGGAAGCTTCTTGTTGAAGCACAGTTAATTCACGATTAAGATTGGTTAGCTCCAAAATCACATCCCCCTTCTTCATCATCTTTCCGCTTTCGCTCACGATGTTCTTGATGTTTCCACCTTCAATCGCATCCAGGTAAACCGTGCGGGCTGGTTCAACGGTACCCGTCTGCGGGATAAATTCTTTGAACTCTCCGCGTTGCACGGTGGAGATGGTCAATTTGTCTTTATCCGTTTTAAACGTTGACCTGCGGTCAGCAAAAATAAATTGATAGGCTATAAAAAATACCAGTAGGGCGATACCACCATACGTTGCAATTTTTTTCAGGGTCCAGTTCTTTTTAGCAATCTTCTTGTCCATGGGTCCGTATAACTCGGGTAAAATGATATTCTTTAATATTCCCTGCACTTGCCAACAAGCGTGCCAACGGAAATTGACTTAAAAAAGGTGCTTTTTCATAGAAATTATTATTATTCCGAGTTCACATATGAACGTATCTGTCCGATTGCGGACAAGAATATTTACATTTGAACCTAGCAGACATGCGAACTGACGCAAATTAAGGGGATCACTAATCCGGTATTAATATTGCCCGCTTGCAAGCTGATCTAAAAAATTGAACCTACTTATGGCTGAATCCAAACATGGCAAAATTCTGATCGTTGACGACAACGAAGATCTGCTGAAGGCAGCAAAAATGTATTTGAAACGCCATGTTGCGCAGGTTGATATTGAAAAAAATCCGGAAGCCATACCGGTACTTATGGGCAATGAAGATTATGATGTCATCTTATTGGACATGAACTTCACCAAAGATGTAAGCAGTGGTAGTGAAGGTTATTATTGGCTTGAGCGGATTCTTAGTATTGATCCTTCTGCCGTGGTTGTGCTGATCACTGCGTATGGCGATGTGCAGATGGCCGTGAAAGCAATTAAAGCCGGAGCAACCGACTTTGTTTTAAAACCCTGGGAGAATGAAAAGCTTTTAGCGACTCTCTACTCTTCTATGCGGTTGCGCGAATCCCGCGATCAGGTGCAATCGCTTAAAATTAAAAATGAAGAGATTAACCAATCCATCAACGAAAAATACAGCGATATCATTGGCCAAAGCCAAATCATGCATCGAATTTTTCAGACCATTGAACGCGTAGCCCATACCGATGCCAACGTATTGATTCTGGGAGAAAACGGAACGGGTAAAGAGTTGATTGCACGTGCCATCCATAGAAACTCTGCCAGAAAAAGTGAATCCTTTGTCAGTGTTGATTTAGGTTCGATAACGGAGACTTTGTTTGAAAGCGAGCTCTTTGGCCATAAGAGAGGATCGTTTACTGATGCTAAAGAGGACAGGGCAGGCAGGTTTGAATTAGCCAATCAGGGCTCTTTGTTTCTTGATGAGATTGGTAATCTATCCATGCCGTTGCAAGCTAAACTACTTACCGCTATTCAAAATAAGAAGGTAAACCGGGTTGGTTCCAACAAAGAAACACAAATAGACTTGCGTTTAATATGCGCTACGAATTTGCCACTCTATGAAATGGTAAAGGAAAATCGATTTCGACAAGATTTGTTATATCGCATTAACACGATCGAAATAGAAATTCCTCCTTTGCGCGATCGCGTGGAAGATATTCCGCTTCTGGCCTACCACTTCCTTAAACTGTATGCATCCCGTTATGGAAAAAATATTTCGAAGATCAGCGAAGGTGCGATGACGCGAATGACCAAGCACCCGTGGCCCGGTAATATTCGTGAGTTACAGCACTCCTTAGAACGAGCCATCATTTTAAGTAACTCTTCCGTATTGCAGCCTGAAGATTTTAATTTTACAGCTCCCATAGCCAAAGAGACCGACCAACAGATTAACCTCGATCAATTTAATCTTGATGAGGTGGAGAAGTTACTGATACGCAAAGTGCTTAAAAAATACAATGGCAATATTACACAGGCAGCTGCCGAGTTAGGGCTAACCCGATCATCGCTGTATCGAAGGTTAGAAAAACATGGGCTCTGATTTGAAAATTAGAAAGATGTGTTAATTTGAAAATTGATATTGACCGAACCCTTCCGAAGGCATACTTCAAATAACCATACTAATGATTGTACCCATTATTTTCGAATCACCAAATTATCAAATTGTCTAATTAATTTATGTTTAACGACTTTCGTTTTCGGGTTGCACTTCGGATAATCTTACTTGGGTTGGTGATGGCTCTTTTTGTGTTTATGGTTAGCCGACCCAACATGATTTTTGCTGCTGCACTAACCGCTTTGATTATTGTAGGTCAACTCATTGAACTGTACCGATTCACTTCACAAACAAATCGTAAACTCACCCGGTTTTTAGAATCCGTAAAGTACTCTGATTTCATTTCAGGTTTCGCCAATGATAATAAACTAGGTAAAAGCTTTCGCGAATTAAATACAGCCTTTAATGAAGTACTGGAAGCCTTCAGGAAAGCGAGATCTGAAAAAGAAGAGCACTGGCAATATCTCAATACGATCGTACAGCAGGTGCGTACCGGTATTATTTCTTTCGATCCGGATGGAAATATACAATTGATGAATGCTAATGCTAAACGGTTTATTGGCATTGCTAATCTCAAAAACATAGACGAACTGAAAAAAGAAAATCCAAAACTCTATCAAGCCCTTATTGATGTGCAGTCTGGAAAAAGTACACTTTATAAAGAAGGGCAGGAATATTTACTTACCCTGCAAGCAACTGAATTAAGAATTCGTGGAAACACCGTTAAGCTGGTTACTCTTCAAAATATTCAAACAGAACTTCAAAAGCAGGAATTAGAATCGTGGCAAAACCTAACGCGTGTGTTGCGCCATGAAATCATGAATTCCATAACACCTATTTCTTCCCTCACTTCAACCTTACGGGAAATCTTGGAACAGGATTTGACCAAAAAGGAGGATGCCTACGAGCTTAAAGCGGAAGGAGCCGATGATTTACGCGAAGGATTAAATACAATCGAAAATCGAAGCAAGGGACTTATTAAATTTATAGATGCGTATCGCGAATACACTTCGCTTCCACAACCAAAAATAACAACCGTTCGGGTAAAAGATTTATTTGAAAAAGTTGCTCAGCTGTTGAAGCCAGGGCTTAAAAAAACAGTGATAGATTTCAGTTATAAATGCGAATCCGAGTATCTCACCATTCAGGCCGATGCCGAAATGATCGAGCAGGTATTAATTAATTTGATTAAAAATGCCATTGAAGCACTGGAGAACACGCCCCATGCGCACATTGAATTACAGGGTCGCTATCAAAATAATTCAGTTTTAATTGAGGTTGTTGACAATGGTCCGGGTATTATTCCTGAGGCCATCGAGCGAATTTTTATTCCCTTCTTCACCACCAAAAAAACCGGCTCGGGTATTGGCCTCGCCCTATCAAGACAAATCATGCAGATGCACAATGGATCGTTATCTGTAAAATCAGAATTGGATGTTAAAACGGTTTTTACACTGAGTTTTTAATCGACTCTAAAAATCAGAATTAATAAATTTTCAATTCTGGCTAACTACAAATACAAAATCACTTGTTGGTTCATCCTTAACTGAAAAGCTCCCATAACGAGGACTTGTTTGAAGTCTTTGAAAATAGGGATAGAGGTCAAGTAAAGTAAAAATTCTGCCTCCCTTTCCACCGGTCTCATTTAACGCTTGAATGAAAAGCGATGCAAAAGGTGAATGACTACCGGCAACACCATCAGGAACATATTCCTTACTTCCACTGGTAAGAAATTTTCTGGTATGTAGTGAAAGTTTTCTCAGTAGTAAGTCGGTGTCGGATGCTGCGTCATACACACTTCGTTGTTTAGAAAATTCCGGATCCAATGTGCCTCCAAAACACACATCCATGGCAAGGAAAATATGTTCGCACTTAATGTTGTCAATCCTGGCACGTAAAATTGAATGCGGTATGTAGGTAGCGCGGCCCTTATCATTACTCTTTGAATCGCGGGCAGCTACAAAGCCCTCATTTAGGTTATCATCGAAAACACCATGACCTGCAAAAAATACCAGCAACTGATCTTGTGGATTAAACTTTCGTGTATTGTATTCAGAAATCTTTTCGAGAATTTCATCGTGTGTAGCGTCTGTGATGATCTCCGTTTTAAATCCATAGCGCGTACGTAGGAGTTCTTCAATAGTTTTCGAATCGAAGATAGGATTAGTAAGATTGTTCAGATCGTCATAGTTGTTTGTTGCAAATATTAGTGCATAGTCGCTTCTATTTACGTCAATGGCACTTGCAATAGCATCCTTACCTACCAACACCATCCGAGTACTGCTAACGATTCCCCCCTTTATATTTTCGACTTGAATCTCAATCAAATTCCGGCCGTCCAACAAGGAGATATGCTGAGTTACTTTTTTGGTGAGTATCCCCGCTTCCATATCAATTTTTTTCTCCTTGATGGTTGATGTGCCATCTCCTAAAATTATTTTCAAATTTTTTAATGGAACCTCCGAACTGACTAAAAATTCGATATTAAGATCATTGGCTTGACTAAACGTTTCATCAATACGCGGGGTCTCCCACGTAATGACTGGAAAACTGGTAGTGGGCTGATTTTGGTTTTTAAAATTTAAAACTACTTCATTTGTTTTTTCGCTAAAATTTTGGCCATAGCACTGCCACGAAATTAAAATCAGGAGGGCAATAATAATTCGTTTCATTTTGTCTTAGTTTTTACCTGTAGCCACACCAATATCTAAAGGATTGGGAATGTCATTGTTGGCATTTCCCTGCGCGAGAAAATAAACTAAAGCGCCTACTCCCACTATGGGTATAACCTTTAATCCCAAAGGAACTTTCCTGCGCACAGCAAACTCTTCTGTGAAGATATACTGCTCCTTGTCTTTGCTATCTCTGATTTTAAACGTGTAACCGCTACCCGGTTTTGTCGTTTTAGGAATAACAATACTATATTTTCCTAAGCTGGTTGCGATACTGGTATAGGGCGCTGCCACATACTTTCCATTTCTATAAAGCTCGAAATTGATCAAACTATTTGCCCGACCTCCACTCCAGGTAACATCTTCTTTCACTCCTCGCTTCCGGGATTTCTTTCCTCTGAAACCATCTAACTTAAGAAATGGAATAAATTCGCTACCCCGCACTTCAAAACCAACTTTGCCTTCAAAATCAGAACCTAATTCTTCCTTTGCACTCCAGCTTATCTTGCGGTTGCCGCCAGGCTTCACAATTTGTCCAATATCGCCCGAAACTTTTGCCAAGGGTATCGTGTAACTATCGAGCGAAGAATAGAGAAAGATTGAATAGGTTCGAGTGGAATTGGCTGTGCTATCTAAAAGATCGTAATACAAATTAATAACCTCACCCACTTGCTCCAATCTTTTAATTTTGAAATCCTGCGCAAAGCCTATCGGGCCAAAACTTAAAAAAGTAATAGCTAGCAAAAATGGGATTCGATATTTATTAACCGGCATCTTTAAAAGCCTTGTCACGTTGAGTATGTCGAAATGCAAGTCATGCTTTTTGTTGTCGAAAACTTTTAGTCCAAGCTTTAAATAGGCTTCGATAAACTCAGCCTGACATTTAAAGTATTGTTTGCCGTAACTCCCGTTATTAAAAACCATACTCGTTATTGTAAAATAATTCTTCCAATCATTCGCTTACCTTCCGTTATCATTTCATAGAGATACATTCCCTGCGCAGCCCGATTATTTTGAAAATCAGTACCGTCCCAAACTACTTCATGGTAACCTTGACTAAATTGATCACCTGCGAGGTTCTTGATTTTTTTACCCATTAAATCATACATCACAATTTGCACGTGTTTGCCTGTGCTTATGATAAATGGTATTGTGACCGATGACGTGAATGGATTTGGAAAAGCTTTACCCACTACATCTACTTCTGGCAGCAATGATTTATCGTCCGAACTAAATATGAATTTAAAGTCTCTGGCTTTTGATGATTTAAATGAATAAGAAGAACTCTTCTTCATGTTAATCAGCTCCCCCGCTTCAGTGTCGTATAAAAAAAGTTGTGCCGTATTATCACCAAGCAATTCATTGTTCCATTCCAATCTTGCTTCTTGTCCATCAAAATTTGATTCAAACGTATAGATCCAGGTGAAGGCATTGGATGTTGGCACAACATCGCGCGAGAACTTAGGTGTGAATTCGTCACTGTGATACGAATTCAGTTCGAGGTATTTGATAAAGCGCGGCACGGTTTGTCCATCAAAATGATCCTTCGTTACCTTAGCCTCCGGGTGCATACCAAAACCGATATAGTCATTCACACCATCACCCTGACTTAATCTAATTGGCATAAACCAATTGGGTTGATCAATTGAATAATCTATCAAATCAGTTGCGTTATACTTTCTACCACCGGCTGTATTTTTTAGGGTAACAGGAATCTGTAATGTCAAACTGGAGTTTGCATATATAAACCCGCCTGCCCAGGAGACCAGGGAGTTTGATTTCTTAAATCCTGCCGCTGCCGGATCAAACACCAGATAGTCGAGATCTACATCGGCTGTGGGATTGGCGGTGCGGATATCATCCCAATCTATATTAAACAAGAAAGGGTTTCCTACTTGATTCCAACCCTTTTCAAGTTGTAACAAAAAGGGAGTAGTCTGATTAGCCGCAATGGCCTGACCCGCGACTTTTATTTCAACTGTTTCAAGACTGTTGAACCAATAGCCCTTTCCTTGTCCCAAACTTGTGAGTCCATCAAAATCAGTATTCTTTCCATTTTGATATCTAAGCAATCGCCACTTTTCTTTATTGTAACCTCCGTAATTCGATATAAGGGTTGCAAATACATCCCGTATATCGGTTGACTCTAACTTAAGCGGCACAGAAATAATTCGGTAGGATGAAACAGTGCCTCCTGCGGTAAGAGCGGGAATACTCTGTGAGGGAATAATCTTATAAACATAGCCCTTGCTGCTTTGAGCAGTTTTATCAAGTCCATCTGTTACGGTAAAGAAGTATTCCATCCCAATTTCATCGAGAAAAGCGGGGCTTATGGTTGCCTCATGACTAGCTCCGGTCAGTGTTACCTCGGGCTCAGCTGTAAAGGTTGCTTCTGTTATCTTTCTATGATTAAGGGTAATTTTCAGTGTACCAAAGCCACCACCGGTTGAGGCCTTGACCATAGTTTGTGAATTTTGATTTTCAACAAGACTTACTGTGGGAATTATGCTGCCACCCGTGCCATCTGAGTTTTTTGTTATCGCCAATTTAGGAAGCGAATTTCCTGAAACACCCGCTGAGTTATACGAGCGCACGCGATAGCGATAGGTGTTACTTGCCGTGAGGCCAGTTACGTTGAAGTCACCGGCAGCAGGAACTGGCTTCGCCTCATATCCACTTACAAACGTGTTAAAATTTTCAAAATCCAAGGTTACATCCAATTCATATCCAGCGGCACCCTCAACAACATCCCAATTAGCGATAAAGGAAGTAGCCGTCTCATTTGAAAAAGCTTTTGAAACCGGATTAGCAGGAATTGTAATCTGAGTTTGGTCGGCAGAACTCGGAGAAGTGCCAGAAGCATTGCGTGAGCGCACCCGATATTGATAATTTGTTCCATCAGTAAGATCGCTTACATCATGAAATAATGCGGTGATTGTTTTTGGATATCCTGTTAATAAAGTACTGAAATTATCTTGCGATACATCTACGGAGTAATCAATTGCCGTTGGAATGGTGGGCCAACTAATTCTAAATCCGCTTTGACTGAAATTGGATGCTGCAGGTAAAGGTGTTGCTGATACCGTTAGTACAGAAATCACATTCGAATTATCAGACTGTCCGGAGGAATTTAATGCGCGAACTCTAAATTGATAATTAGTTCCAGGAGAAAGCCCAGCCACTGTCTTGGTAAGCCCAGTCCCAGGCACAAGCAGGTTTTGAAATCCGGTGGTATACGTTGAGAAGTTATTGGTCGATACATCTAAATAGTAATCTGTAGCTCCCGTAACTACATTCCAGTTTGCGTTAAACCCTGTTTGAGCAATAGCTGTAGCCGTTGTGGCAGTTGGTTCAACCGTAGTAGTAATCTTATTTGCAAGCGCACTAACTCCATAACTCGTGCTACCACTACTTCCATTAAATTCAATCAATTTATAGTGATATAGGGTATTTGCCGAAAGGCCTGTTATCGTAGTACTGGTACCTGAGCCGCTATAGACTACAAAATTACCTGTGCCAACGGGCGTACCCGCACCAAATGCAGGGTTTGCCGTATAGGTCTGTCCATTAACCAGAATGGCATCCACCGCAACGCCAGATTTAGCAACCAACAATCGAGTGGTACCATTTCCATTCGCCCAGGTTAGCGTCATCTCGTTTTTCTTTATGTTCGAGAAAGAGTTTGCTGATGAAGCCACAGTTGGTGGAGAGGCTAATGGATTTAAAACTGCATCATTGGGTTGATATACAATGTTACTAGTGTTAGCGGCATACTTTCCATTATATTCAAACACTTTGAAATGGTAAACAGTAGTATTCAAGTTGAGCCCCGTTACCAAAACACTATTTGCATCACTTACACCGCCATCAAACAAAACATAGTTGCCGGCAATAATTTGTGCGCCACTACCGAAAGCAGCATTTGCAGTATACGTTGTACCTGCTGCAGGCACAGCATTTACAGCACTTCCGGCCTTGGCAACTACTATCCTTCTATCCCCATTGCCTCGGGTGAAGTTTAGTGTTAATTGATTTGTAGTAATACCAGAAAAGGAAATTGTAGATGCTTGGACGGCTGGACGGTAATCAACGCTACCAAAAAAGAAACCTGCCTGGTTATTGGCACCTGCCCCTTGAGAAACAGCTGCACCAACATATCCTGAATGAACAATAGTTCCATTCGATGAAGTTACCGCGCCTCCATTTCCAGCGGATTGGAATTTGATAACTTGACAATTAGCAGAGCCAATGATTGTAAGAATAAAACAATATATTAATCCCAGGCGCATTTACTTTTACTTTTCAGATTTAGATGCAGTTAATTGTTTAGCAACAGATTTATTTTCATTCCTTTCAAGAGATGCTATTCGTTTTTCCAAATTCTTATTGGCAGACTTAAGTTCTTCAATTTGAGTTTGTTGTTCTTTGATAGCATTTACCATTACATAGATGAGCGAGGAACCACCATCATAAATTAATAAACCTGTCTCCTCTTTATCTTCTTTCGTGAGTTTTTGATAGACCTCAGTTATCATATATGGAGCTATAGGTTGAATCTCCTGAGCAATGATTCCAATTTCATCATGCTCACTAGCTTTGAATGCGCCTAATCCATTATATTTAAAATATTTCGGCTTTATTCTCATTAGAACATTAAGACCATCATTAAATGGTCTTATGTCAGATTTTAATCTTTGATCTGAGAAAACACCCCAAGTGCCACCTCCAATTTTATTGGCATCACCATTTACTGAAAGGGTTGCACTTGTTGCAAGTGTACCTATCCCCACCCGTCCTTGATTAGATGTGCCTCCGAGGTCATCACCATGCAAAACTAAAACCGGCACTTCTCCAAACGAACCAAAGCTATTTTCATTATTTGGCAATCCTGAGAGCCAAAACTCCATGCTAGTTCTACCGCTAATTCCACTTTCCCATGTGGATACTTTTATTTCTGCAGTATTTGAGTTTTTCACACCTCCTGTGCCGTTCCGCCTAATTGTTATTGCCGACTCTGAGCCAGGTGCTCCTTCCGCACTGGTAGGGCTTAGACTTCCAAGAATGTAATGATTTCCTGTTGACAAGCCTGTACCAACGATTCCTCCCGTAGAAGAAAGTCCCCCATTAACACTAACACCTGTGTTATCAACTACCATTGTAGGATTTGTATCTACGTTACCATTCACAGTAAAGAAAAATTTTCCTCCAGGACTGGTTGCATGAAAATAATTGGTCCCAGGGCGAGTAAATTGAAGCGTGTAGTCAAATACCCGTAGGTTTCCAATGGTTCCCTTTATATCAAGAAGGCCTACCGGTGTTGCTGTACCAATTCCCAATCTCTTGTTTGAATTGTCCCAAAACAATCCTACATCCCAACTCATTGTGTTGTTAGCTCCCCAAAAGGAAACATTTCCTCCAGTTGGATTAGCTGTGTTGGTGATACTTTCTGCTCTTAGTGAATATGGGTTGGTAGTTAACTGCGCCCTTGGCGAAAGCTCACTTCCACCATCTACTGTCATCCCAATGAATACTTGTTGCGAACCAATCTGGTTCATTTGTGTTGCATTGAATTGAGCATTAGCACCTGTACCTCCTCCAATAATACAAGTGTATAAACCTCTTGAGGTAGTAACCGAAATGGTTCTCGTAAAAAGTGCGGAACCACCTGAGCCTACATTATAAAAACTAAATACTATACTATGAGCTCCGTCTGTCAAAGGAGTAATTCCATCGCTTTGCATTAAAATACCCTGATAACTAAGAGTGCCAGGTACTTGGGCAAAGCTCAAATGGCCAAGGCAAATAAATAAAATGATAACTTTAATGGGCTTCATAGAAAATTATTTGGATCGTATTGATATGATCATTTACAATTAATTTATTTTTTTGTCAATATGTTGTCAATTTTGCTTCTATGCTCTTTTCTATATCTACTTCTTTGCCTGTAATAATAAAAGAATCAATTGCACAACTGACTCAATTGCCTACTTTGCTCATCGTATAAGTTATCCTTACATTGTAGATCAACACTTGTGACCCGCTTGTCTCCAATAAAATTCCATATCTGAAGTTTGCATTTTCAACAGGGTCTATTGGGGCAGGGTTAAAAGATATTTGATTGGGTGAAGTATTGTTCTGTGTGGTTATAGTACCGGCTCCAAATATATCGGTAACTAAACCATCAATCGACTTTCGTCTCAACGTGATCTCTAAGTCAGTCGATGAATTATCCACATAGTACAATCGCACTTCAGTAATATTAGCACTTTGAGGAAGGTGTAAGTTTGCATAAATGTTTGTGTCGGTACCTGCCGTTGCGAGATGACCATAAGATGGGGCTGGCCCATCAATAACCCACGTAACACTTGAACTAACAAATTCATCCGGTGCGATAGAGTAATAACAGGTTTTTAAAGTGCTGAATTCGTAATCACTTCCCGTTATAACTCCTGTGCTGAAATTTCCGCTTGCATCTCGTGCCACGATTGCATTGTTTGTATTTGTGCTGGTTGCAGTTGTCGCGCTATTTGAAACCTTACCAGCAGTAGTTATGGTTGCAAGTTTAGTATCAACTATGGCTGCGCTGGCGTTGATATCAGCATTGATAATAGTGCCGTCAGTAATTGAAGTGGCGTTTACGTTTGTAAGCCCTGTTCCATTCCCGCTAAAGGACACTCCCGTAATGGTGCCTGTTGTATTTATTATGGTTGAGCCTCCAATCGTTCCTGAATTTATAGCGCCACCCGAAACTTTACCGGCTGTGCTTATAGTCGCCAGTTTAGTATCGTTAATTGCTGCACCGCTATTAATATCTGCGTTAACAATCGTACCATCTAAAATCTTAGATGTTGTTACCGCATCATCCGAAATAGTGTAAGTGCTTTGCGCCTGAAAGGCATAAAGAGAAGGTGTTAATTGTGCACGCGGTGCCAGTGGAGCCCCGCCATCCACTTTTATTTCAATAAAAATTTGTTGAGTGCCAAGAGAAGCAGGTAAGGCTGCACCTCCTGAGCCACCATCGCCCAGTATGCATGTAAAAAGTCCTTTCGTAGTCATTACAGGAACCGTTCTGCTAGTCACCAAAGTGCCTCCGGTTGAAGCTGTGTAAAAATCAAACACAATGCTGTGCGCGCCATCGGCAAGAGGCGTGATCCCATCATTCTGCATTAAAATGCCTTGGTAGGAAAGTGTACCCGGCACCTGCGCAAAGGACACCAGATTTACCACAACAAAGAACATTGCGAAAAAGCAGTTTTTCATACTGAAATGATTTATGCCAGCTCAAATTTTGAATCTATCGTACTAAGAACCTTGAATTCAATCCAAAGAAGTAACGAGTTCGCTTTTAGAATGCCTTATCAAACCAATCGATTTGAAATCACCGCACAGGACTTAATTATTAAATGAAGTTAAGAAATTATTTCAAATTCACAAGTGAGGCTGAAATATTCCAAATACTTGTAGCGCTACGTTTATGAGCTACTTTTCTCATCACTCTATGTATGTGACGTACGCCTTGAATGCCTTATTTAAAACATCAGCGCTCGTTGGGGATTCACCATTCCGAATCCTTAATATATTAGGGTCAATAACATACCAATAAAATGAAGATTGAGTGCTAGTAAATTCAAGACTTGGTGGAACCAAATTTGCATTTGCATTTGTTACAACAACGCTAATCGAAAGAATCTTAGATAGAGTTATACCTCCACATAATGTAAAATCTTTGTAACTTCCCTGGCTACCTGATGTTGTGCCAGTTATCAAACAGGTCTTGACAGCCACAGACTCTTCACCATGTTTGGTAAATCCCGTTGTACTTATGTTTCCGCTTGTGTTTATTTCTGTAGATCCGCCTACAAATCCATTTGTCATACTGTATGCACTTTGAGCCTGATAAGTATAGGCCGATGTAGTGAGTTGGGCACGGGGCAAAAGCTCGATACCAGCATCCACTTTGATCCCAATATAAATTTGTTGTGAGCCAATCTGATTCATTTCAGTTGAGTTGAACGGGGCATTGGGGGCCGTTCCTCCTCCAATGATACACGTATATAAGCCTCTTGAGGTTGTCACCGAAATGGTTCTCGTAAAAAGTGAAGAGCCACCTGAACCTACATTATAAAAGCTAAATACTATACTATGGGTTCCGTCTGTCAAAGGAGTGATGCCATCGTTTTGCATCAAGATGCCTTGATATGAAAGTGTTCCTGGTACTTGGGCAAAGGATACCAAGTTTGCAACAAGGAACATTGTGAAAAAGTAGTTTTTCATAGTGTAATAATTTAATGTCGGAATCTTGAACTTAATGTACTACAGAACTTGAATTCAATCCAAAGAAGTAACGAGTTCGCTTTTAGAAAAAATTTTCAAACCTATTGATTTGAAATCAACCGCACAGAACGCACAGCACTTAATTATAAATGAAGTTAAGAAATTATTTCAAATTCAAAAGTGGAGTAGACCTAATCCAAATACTCGTCCCACTCGGTTTGTTGAATATTGCCATCGCGCAAGAAAAGCGCATAAGAAGGCTTATAGGGTTTGCGCTTCAAAAACATTTGAGCTTCCTCGGGAGTGTAGTCGCCTTTTTTTGCATTGCAACGCTTACAGGCAGCAACCAGATTAGTCCAGGTATGAGCACCGCTACGTGAACTAGGCATTA
>JAGPBO010000087.1 GCA_018063305.1 Cyclobacteriaceae bacterium | reverse complement strand
GTGCGTGAGGCATCAAAAAATTCATAGTAGTCTTTGATGGCCTCCGTACCGATTAAGAAATTAAACCTATGTATGTCTCCAACTTTTAAAGTATAGTTCAGTGTGTTATACCAAGTCCATGTCCACTCATAATTATTGGAGGTCGTCAAACGGTTAGATCCTGTGGCTTCGGCTGATTCAATATCTCTAATGGTATAGTTCCTGAAATTGAAAGTATTGTAATCAATACCAAAACTGGTTTTAGCGGTTAAGTTCTCTAGAATGTCTACTTCAGCATAGATATTGCCAAACAAACGAAGTTCTTTTTGGAGATTGTCTTTGTTTCGCCACAGATCTCCCATAGGATTGCGCGAATTATCAAGGTCCGTACCGCGTGTACCTCCAAAGTTAACACCACTTACATCATACACAGGAACGATGGGCTGAATACGGAAAGCGAAAGAAGTTGGGTTGCTCTCACTATTATTACCTCCTGGCTGATTCACTCTCTCGCCATAAGCTATCTGGAAGTTTTCACCAATTCTCACTCGCTTGTTAATATTGAACTCTGTGTTGGTACGAAGTGAGTAACGCTTGTAATTGGTGTACATCATAATTCCCTTCTGATCAAAATAATTCATTGAGATGGCATAGCGTCCACTTTCGTTTCCACCCGAGGCTCCTATTTGGTGGTTCTGAATGGGGGCAGGATTATAGATTTCATCCAACCAATTGGTGCCTTGCTTATTTGCTTTTGTAATCAACCATTTAGTCTTGTTGAACTCAGCTCCATCTATGTCTGAACTGTAATTGATGTAGTTTCCATTGGCATCTTGTGCAACTCGTGGATCGCCCTCCATGGCTCCGGCCGGAAAAATGTAATCTGGAATTACCGGTGAAGGTCCATTTCCAAATTGAGCATGGGCAGGATTTCCATTACCCCCAACTGCACCGGCATTTATTCTCGACTCCCAGGTGAGTTTAGCATACTCGTCTGTATTCAACATGCTTAATGTTTTACCCGGCTGTTGTGTGCCATAGTACATATCATAAGTGAATACAGGCTTACCTGATTTCCCCTTTTTTGTTGTCACGATGACTACCCCATTACCCGCACGCGATCCATAAATTGAAGCTGCTGATGCGTCCTTCAACACTTGCATGGTTTCAATATCATTCAAGTTGATCGTATTTAAATTGCCCTTGGTAGGAACACCATCAATAACAAAGAGTGGTGAATTATCATTGATCGTACCGAACCCACGGATGCGCACCATCACACCTCCACCCGGACTATTTTCGTTACCCACAGTTACCCCGGCCACCTTTCCTTGCAAAGCTTGTCCAAGATTCGTTGAAGGGGTGGTGAGCAACTGCTTGCTGTCAATGGATGCAATAGCACCCGTAATGTCTCTTTTAGACTGACTGCTATACCCAGTAACTACAACTTCCGAGAGAGAAACTACATCAGGCTCCAGACCTACTGTAATATTGGACTGTTCACCTACCGGTACCTCTTTAGTAAGGTAGCCAACAAATGAAAAAACCAATATTGCATTGGAAGCGGGGATATTGATACTGAAATTTCCCTGAACGTCACTGACGGTTCCAGTGGCTGTGCCTTTTACAAGAATGTTAACTCCGGGCATGCCCGTATTACTTTCATCAGTAACACGACCCGTTAGTTTTCGCTCCTGCGAAAACCCGGAAAAAAACACGAAAAGAAGAAGCAAACTAAACAGCAGCTGCTTCCGAATTTTGTAATGTCTAAACATAATTTTGGGGTTAAGTGAAAAGGGGATTACCTAATATAAGATGAATATAAACATTCTTTTAAATATTTTTTAAAAGATGTTTAAAAGTTTATTACAGGAACAGTCGAAAACATATTTGTTAAAAATCGACATAACTTCATTAAATCTTACATTTACCTTCTAGTTTAAAAGTGTGAATAGAAAGGAACAACCTTTGTATAGTCAATTTATAAAATCAGTTTCTGCTCAATTGGGTTTTAGCTATTGCGGAATTTCTAAAGCTGAGTTTTTAGCTGAGGAAGCTCCAAGGCTCGAAGCCTGGCTGAAAAGAAACTACCAGGGAAAAATGAGTTACCTGGAAAATCATTTCGATAAGCGCCTGGACCCCACACTGCTTGTGCCGGGTGCAAAATCCGTTATCAGCCTTATCTATAATTACTATCCCGAAAAAGATTTAGCCAAAGAAAATCCAGATACTTTTAAAATTGCCAAGTATGCTTATGGAGAAGACTATCATCAGGTAATAAAGGATAAACTCAAAATCTTTCTGGAGAGAATTCGAGAGGAAGTTGGACAGGTTGAAGGGCGGGCGTTTGTGGACTCAGCTCCGGTGCACGAACGAGCGTGGGCAAAAAAATCAGGATTGGGTTGGACCGGGAAAAACAGTTTACTGCTCAATCGCAGCATGGGCAGTTTCTTTTTTCTGGCAGAATTAATTATTGACTTGGAATTAGAACCGGATGCTCCAATAAAGGATTATTGTGGCACTTGCACAGCCTGTATGGATGCCTGTCCGACAAATGCTATACCTGAACCTTATGTGGTTGATGGAAGTAAGTGTATTTCCTATTTCACTATTGAACTGAAAGAAGAAATCCCTGCCTCGGTAAAAGGAAAATTTGAAAATTGGATTTTTGGATGCGATATCTGCCAGGATGTGTGCCCCTGGAATAGTTTTTCAAAACCACATAGCGAACCTCGGTTTGCACCGCCCGACAATCTGAAGAAGATGGCACAAACCGATTGGATCGAATTAACAGAAGAAGTTTTCAAGACATTATTTAAAAATTCGCCAATCAAACGAACCAAATTCGAAGGCCTTAAACGGAACATCGCCTTTATAAGTTCTAAAGATTAGAATAGCATTAAATCTGATTATTCTTGGATAAAACAGGCTATTTTGGTTACCTCGATTAAGATTTTGCAAAAAAATAAGTCCTGCAAAAGCAGGACTTAAACTTTAATTTTTGACTTTCAAAATATCAGACTCGTACAAAACAGCGATTTAAAATCGCCTCGTGCTCTCTCCCATAGTTGGCGTAGCACCAACGCTGGAGATCCTGGATTTCCTCTGCTATCAGCATTTTGATAGCTTTTCGCAGCTCTTTCTCAAAAAGCCGCGCGTCAAAACTCACCCGACTGAGGATGTGCTTTACGTAATTGAGCATCTTCATTTAAAAATTTTGTAAGTACGTTGTGCAACTGAATGTTTGCGTTGCTGCTATGAAGATACAAAAGCAAATTGAAGAGTGAAAAGAAGAATTTACTTTTGTATAATGCAACGAGTTGCGGAGTTAATTGCGCTATGAATTATTTTTATAAAACGATCTTTTTAATCTCTTTACAGTTACTTGCCTGGGTGGCCTGGGGTCAGGATAACGTGCAGATAACGCTGGGTCCCGATGAAATCGGTGAAAATCAAGCCTGGACCATAACCGTAACCGTTAATAACGACCGATTACGGAATTATGACAACTTTCCCGATATCGAGAGTTTTCGTAAACGTGGCACCTCTACCCAATCGCAAACCAGCATTGTAAACGGCCAGGTAAGCTCAACCCAGAGTATTATTATGACCTATCTGCCCTCGGGGCAGGGTACCGTCAATGTTCCGTCATTCAAAATGAAAGTTAATGATCAGGTCTTTTCCGTTGCCGGGAAAAAAGTAAAAGTGGGCGCTTCTGTGCAATCGCAACAACGCGATCCCTACCGCAGTTTTTTTGATCGTGACCAAGGGGACGACTTTTTTGGTCGTGGTGATACGGAGTTTGTAGATGTTAAGGAAGACGCATTGCTCACCTTAACCACCAGCAAAGAGGAAGTCTATGTGGGCGAAGGATTCACTACCACCTTATCCTTTTTGGTAGCAGACAATAATCGTGCGCCTATGCAATTTTATGAACTCGGGAAACAACTGGCTGATATTTTGAAAAAACTGAGACCTGCTACCTGCTGGGAAGAAAATTTTAACATTGAAAATATTGAAGGTGAGCATATCGATATTCAGGGAAAAGGATATACGCAATACAAAATTTATCAGGCCTCCTTTTATCCACTCAACACACAGGCTATCGAATTTCCAAACATTGGGTTAAAGATGATCAAATTCAAGGTGGCCAAGAATCCTTCCTTTTTTGGTCAGAATAGGCAGGAGGATTTTAAAACGTTTTATTCAAAAACCAAGACAGTTAAAGTAAAGGAATTGCCGCCTCATCCTATGCGCGATGCCGTTGCCGTAGGTGATTACAGGCTAGATGAAAAAATTGGTTCTACTGAGTTACAAACCGGCCAAAGTGTATCTTATGAGTTTCGCATATTCGGTGAAGGAAATATATCATCGGTGGAAAAGCCTACGCTTATTAAAGATAATGTATTTGATTTTTATGAGCCTAATGTAAAGCAGAATATCAACCGCGAACGTAACCGGGTAACGGGTACCAAGTCCTTCAACTATTTTATGATTCCCAAAGAGCCCGGAACCTATAACCTGGCGAATTATTTTCAATGGGTATTTTTTAATCCTAACACAAAAAAGTACGACACCTTGCGGTCGCATTATACCGTATCCGTGATTGGAGAGAGCAAGAAAAATCAGTTCATTGAAAGCACTGATCTGGGGTCATTTTATGATCGCATGGATGCCACCGGCAACACAATAAAAAATGCACATCAAAATGACTGGATGAAAATGGGATTTAACCTATTTATTGTAATTATGTTGGCCGCATCTGTCTATCTTGTATTTCGCAAATAACCATGAACTCTTACGGCACACTTTTCAGGATCAGTACATTTGGCGAATCGCATGGCCCGGCCATTGGTGTAATCATCGATGGCTGCCCGGCAGGATTATCCATTGATGAAAGTTTTATTCAATCAGAATTGAACCGGAGAAAACCCGGACAATCAAAAATAACTACGCAGCGCAAAGAAGACGATACGTTTAAAATTCTTTCTGGAGTATTTGAAGGACAATCTACGGGAGCTCCTATTGCTTTAGTGATTGAAAATCAGGATCAACGCAGCAAAGATTATTCACACATTCAAAATACCTTTCGCCCTTCGCATGCCGATTTTACTTATGAAAGTAAATACGGGGTTCGGGATTACCGCGGTGGTGGGCGCAGCTCAGCGCGTGAGACAGCGGCTCGCGTGGCTGCCGGAGCCATTGCAAAATTGATTTTAAAAAAATCGGGTATTGAAATTAATGCTTTTGTTTCGCAAGTGGGGGCTTTAAAAGCGCCTCCCTATACACAACTTGATTTATCTAAGACAGAAGACAATATTGTTCGGTGTCCCGATTCGGCCACAGCCATAAAAATGATTGCGCTCATTGACGAAGTAAGACTGGCACGGGATACCATTGGTGGAATTGTCACAGGCGTAATTAAAAATTCGCCCGTTGGATTAGGTGAGCCGGTGTTTGATAAACTACATGCTGAGTTGGGAAAAGCAATGCTTAGCATTAATGCTGTGAAAGGGTTTGAATACGGCAGCGGCTTTGAGGGTGTGCAACTTCGCGGCTCACAACACAACGATGAATTTTTTAATGAAGGTGGAAGAATCCGCACAAAAACGAATCACTCGGGTGGCGTGCAAGGTGGAATCAGCAATGGAGAAGATATTTATTTCAATGTTGCTTTCAAGCCTGTAGCCACTATTATGCAAGATCAACCCAGCGTTGATAAAGAAGGTAACGAAGCCATTGTATCCGGCAAAGGAAGACATGATCCCTGTGTTGTTCCACGCGCGGTACCCATTGTGGAAGCCATGGCCGCTTTGGTGATGGTCGATTTTTTATTGCGTAGCAAGGTGGCTAAACTCAGCTAGTCCTTAGCCTCTACAAAGTGTAATACAACCGCTTACATTTTTAAACCGGAATAAATCCGATTCGGGTCGCGATTCCTTTTCAATTCTGTTAACTTTAAAGATGAAGACGAAAAAAATTCCACTCTATGCCAAGATTTTGATTGGTATGGCACTCGGTCTTATTTGGGGTCTTTCGAACTCCGCGTTGGGCCTCACCGGCTTCACGCATGATTGGATAAAACCTTTCGGCACCATATTCATCAACTGCCTGAAGTTGATTGCTGTTCCGCTTATCATCGTATCGCTTGTTGATGGCGTGTCCAACCTTTCGGATGTTTCAAAACTTTCGCGCATTGGTGGCAAGACTATTGGGCTCTATATGTTTACCACGGTGCTTGCCGTTTCTATCGGTCTTGCGCTGGTTAATATTATTGAACCCGGCAAACTTCTTTCTGCCGAACGCAGAGACAGCCTGCACAAAAACTTTGCTTCTGATCTGAAGCAAAGCATCACAGCTGCCCACTCAACCCATGATGCCGGACCCTTGCAACCCTTGGTCAATATCGTTCCGGATAATTTTTTTAATGCTGCTTCTGATAACACCAACATGTTGCAGATCATTTTCTTTTCCATATTATTTGGCGTGGCTATGATTCTGGCAAACAAGGAAAAGGTTCAGCCGGTAAAAAGTTTTTTTGATGGAGCCAATGCCGTTATCCTTAGCATTGTTGATATAATTATGAAGTACGCACCTATTGGTGTGTTTGCTTTGCTGGCCAGTTTAAGTATTGATCTGGAATTAATGAAGGCCCTTAGTGTGTATAGCTTAAACGTAGTGTTGGGATTAGCCATCATGATGTTTGCTGTATACCCCACCCTATTAAAATTTTTCACCAAAGTAAAGTATAAGGAATTTATTCGCGGAATTTTACCCGCACAGATACTCGCCTTTTCAACAAGCTCGAGTGCGGCCACCTTGCCCGTTACCATGGATTGTGCTGAAAAAAATCTAGGCATCTCGGAAGAGGTATCCAGTTTCGTATTACCGTTGGGCGCAACGATTAATATGGACGGTACCAGTATTCATCAGGGTGTATCAGCTGTTTTTATTGCACAGGCTTTTGGTATCGATCTTACCTTGGGTCAACAACTCACTATTCTCATGACAGCCGTATTAGCATCCATTGGAGCGGCTGCCGTTCCTGGGGCTGGCATTATTATGTTAATCATTGTGTTAGAATCCGTTGGCTTAGACCCAGCAGGCCTGGCCCTTATTTTGGCTGTAGACAGGCCCTTGGATATGTTGCGGACCGCTGTAAATATTACGGGCGATTCGGCTGTAGCCAGCATTGTTGCAACCAGCGAAAATGAATTAAACATAGCCACAGCAAACGATCCCACCACCAATATAAATAAGGACTGACCTCTTAATTCTACTGCTTAAAAGTATAACCAAAACTTCTATATTGCTGTCTTTCTAAATAATATTATCAGTCTATGGCAGCGCCTCAACCTCCCGAGAAGAGCAAACTTACTCTTTACATTATTATTAGTTTGATTGCTGGCGTTGCGCTTGGTTTTGGGTTAAACAAAAGCTATCTCTCAAAAGATAATGAAGCCCTTAAAAAAACTGATTTATCGATCCAGCAAGTACAAGAAGAAATAAAGCAAACCCGTGATAGCCTTGTTATTAAGCAACTTGAAAAAAAGAGAAAGGATTTAGGTAAAGAACGTGGGGCCATTTTAACTGCCCGTGATGAAAAAGTTGAGCCCTTTTCGTTAATGGCAGACATTTTTTTACGTCTTATTAAAATGATTGTTGCGCCACTTGTCTTTACCACACTAGTGGTTGGGGTAGCTAAACTAGGCGACATTAGTGCCGTGGGGCGCATAGGTGGCAAAACGCTGCTTTGGTTTTTGGGTGCATCCTTAAGCAGTCTTTTATTAGGAATGGTTCTTGTAAACATCTTCCAGCCTGGCGTTGCTATGGATTTGCCCTTGCCTGAGGTGGGTGAGGCTTCGGGAATAGTCCACACGGGATTATCACTTAAAATATTCTTATATCATGTTTTTCCAAGCAGTGTTATAGATGCCATGGCGAAAAACGAAATATTACAAATTGTTGTATTCTCTATATTCTTTGGAATTGCCACCGCAGCCATTGGCGAGAAGGGTAAAGTTGTAATTACGTTTATGGATGCTTGCGCACACGTAATTCTAAAACTAACCGGATATGTTATGAACTTTGCTCCGTTGGCGGTTTTTGGTGCGATGACGGCCATCATTGCTCATCAGGGAATAAGCATATTAAAAACATATTCAATCTTCATTAGCGAATTTTATCTTGGATTGTTTTTGCTTTGGATAATTTTAGCCTTAGCAGGATCTGCCGTTATTGGCAAACGAATTTTTGGACTCATAAAGAGAATCAAGGAACCCATACTTCTTGCTTTCAGTACGAGCAGCAGTGAAGCTGCCTTTCCAAAAACGATGGAGGAATTGGAACGCTTTGGTTGCAAGGATAAGATTGTAAGTTTTGTACTACCGCTCGGGTATTCCTTTAATCTTGACGGTAGCATGATGTATATGACTTTCGCCTCATTATTTATCGCCCAGTCCTATGGCATGCATTTGCCAATACCTACTCAATTAAGTATGCTATTAGTTCTTATGTTAACAAGCAAGGGAATTGCCGGGGTACCGCGCGCCTCCTTAGTAGTCATAGCAGGCACCCTCGCTACTTTTAATATTCCAGAGGCCGGGCTTGCCTTATTGCTTGGGATAGACCCCTTATTGGATATGGGTAGAAGTGCTACCAATGTAGTAGGCAACAGTGTGGCAACCGCTGTGGTAAGTAAATGGGAAAATGCATTGGGAGACCCGCTGCCCGAGGGTGCCGAACTTTAATTTCTTAATTTTGTTAAAGATTCAAAGCCAAATACTATGCTGAAACCTGAACCAAAAAATATTCATATATACCTGGAGTCAAACCCCAATCCTAATTCATTAAAATTTGTAGTCAATGAGATTCTCGTTCCGGAAGGGATGAGTTTTGATTTTCCAACACCGGCCGATGCGGAAGAGGCTCCGCTGGCCCAGGAATTATTTATGTATCCCTTTGTGGATCGCGTTTTCTACATGAGCAACTTTGTTACTGTAACAAAGAAGGAGGATGTAGAGTGGATGGAAATTCAGGAGACATTAAAAAATCATATCAAGACGTTTCTGCAATCTGGAAAATTAATTCTGGATATGAAGGCTCCGGAAGCTCCGGAACAAGAGGAAACAGAAATCGTAAAAAAAATAAAAACTATTCTGGACGAATACATTCGCCCCGCGGTTGAACAGGATGGGGGCGCCATTACCTTTCACTCCTACCACAATAAGAAAGTAACCGTGGCCCTGCAGGGATCATGCAGCGGCTGCCCTTCTTCCACCGTAACCTTAAAAGCGGGTATCGAAAATCTATTTAAGCGAATGATGCCCGAAGAAGTAGAGGAAGTTGATGCGCTGGGCTGATTTGCTCAATGAAAATTAGTTTTCTAATTCTCCTTTCCTTTTTCACCATGGTTAGCCTGGCTCAATCCGTTTCGGTAATGAGTTATAACATTCGGCTGGATACAGAAGCCGATGGAATCAATCAATGGAAAAACAGATCCGAAAAATTAGTTACCGTAATCAAAAAATATAATCCTGATTTATTGGGCGTGCAAGAGGCCCTTCATAACCAGATGATGGATTTGCAAAAAGGACTACCTGATTACGCATTTGTTGGCAGTGGCCGCGATGATGGAAAAGAAAAAGGGGAGTACTCCGCTATCTTTTATAAGAAGGATAAGTTTGAAGTAATAAAGGAAAAAACTTTGTGGCTGTCTGAAACCCCCGAAGTACCCGGCAGTAAAAGTTGGGATGCCGCCATCACCCGCGTTGTTACGTTTGCTGTGTTAAAAGATAAGGCTAGTGGGAAATCATTCATCTATGCCAATACACATTTCGATCACATCGGTAAAGAGGCAAGAAAGAATAGCGCAAGTTTGATTAAGATTTACCTGAAGGGATTTATAACTGGAGCAACATTCGAAAAAACTGAAAAGGAAATTCCAGTGCTCGTTTCTGGTGACTTCAATTCGGAGCCGACAGACGAGCCCTATCTTACGATGATCAATGGAAAAGATATTACCTTGTTTGATGCACGCCCCGCAAAAAATCTAACTGGAACTTTTTGCGGCTTTGAAGTAGGAAAAATGGAATGCCTCACAATCGATTATATTTTTTATTCTACACCATGGAAAGCCAGCAACTATAAAGCGATTCAGGATCATGATGGAAAATATTATCCCTCGGATCATTTGCCGGTAATGGCGACTTTTACATTGAAATAATATCTCACCCTACCCTCCCTGAAGGAGAAACTCAGAAATTATTTTTTATTGGCTAAGTAAACGCCTCCGAGGATAGACGCCATCCCAATGAAGTGGCCGACCATTAAATTCTCGCCATCAATCACGCCCCACATGACTGCAACAATTGGCATAATGTACGTGACTGAGCTCGCAAATAATGGTGTAGAAATTTTCAAAAGTTTCACAAACATTAGATTGGCAATAGCCGTACTCATCAACGCTAACAAGCTAATAAATCCAAATGCTTGCCAGGCTCTTGGTTTGCTTACCATGGTCTCAACAAAATTGCTGAACCCAAAAAGATAAATAGCCGCCACGGGCCCAATAAACAAGAGGGAAACACTGGTAATGGTTAGCGATCCCAAATCATGAATCTTAAATTTTATCCAATTGAGATTGGCACCATACAAAGCACAGGCAGCAACAATAAGAAGTGCATATATATTGAAGCCAGTAATTGATCCGCCTGAGCGCGACAAGGCTAGAAGTATAGTTCCTGTAAAGGAGATGATCATGCCCAGGATAGCATATCCGCGAAAGCGCTGGGTAAAAAACAAGGCTCCCATGATCATCGTCCAGAGTGGTGAAAGCGTATTAAGAATTCCGGCCAACGAACTATTGAGTCTTGTTTGAGCCCAGGCAAATAAAAAGGCCGGAAAAAAAATTCCCATTAAGCCCGAGACTAACAATTTAAAATGATCGCCCTGTTTTAATTCTCTTAGACGTGGCAAGGCCAAAGGCAAAAGAAAAAGGGAAGCTGCCGTTACGCGAAGCGCTCCGACTACATCGGGTGAAAATACTTTTAACCCTTGCTTAATTAATATGAAGGAAGTACCCCATATCAAGGACAAGGTGATCAGTAGGAAAACTGCTAAATACTTTTTTTGAGAAAACATCTTGCCTAAGCTTACTCAACAGCAAGCGCGCAAAGAAAGATATTCCTAAAGGATTTTAAATCTGTTTTCTTGCTAAATCTTTTCAGGCTTCCACCAAGTCATTATAAACTTCCACAACCTCATCGAGTATGGCGTTTACCTCCGCTTGTGTAAAGGCTTCAACCATCCGGGTGCGGAAGGGTTTGAAGTCGGGTGTGCCTTTGAAGTAGTTGGAGTAATGCCTACGCATTTCAAAAATGCCAAGCTTATCGCCTTTCCAACGAATGGAAAAATCTAAATGCTTGCGTGTAATGTTTACACGCTCCGCCATGTCCGGTGGTAGTAATTCCGTTCCGGTTTTAAAATAATGTTTGATCTCATTAAAAACCCAGGGCGAACCAATAGCAGAGCGGCCAATCATAATGCCATCAACCCCATAACGGTTTTTATACTCTAATGCCTTTTGTGGATTATCAATATCGCCATTACCAAAAATTGGAATGTGCATGCGCGGATTCTCTTTAATTTTTCCAATCAATGTCCAATCCGCTTCACCTTTATACATTTGCACGCGTGTGCGGCCATGTATTGTCAGTGCTTGAATGCCAATATCCTGCAAGCGCTCAGCAACCTCCACTACATTTTTAGTAGTGTCATCCCAACCTAATCGGGTCTTTACGGTAACAGGCAAGTGAGTTGCTTTAACTATTTCAGCAGTCATCTGCACCATTTTGGGGATGTCTTGCAGCAAAGCAGCACCGGCACCCCGACAAGCAACCGCCTTAACGGGGCAACCATAATTAATGTCAATCAAATCCGGATTGGCCGCTGTAGCAATCTCGGCCGATTGTACCATGTTGCCGATATCGCCACCAAATAGTTGAATGCCGATGGGTCGTTCGTATTCAAAAATATCAAGCTTCTGGCGACTCTTCGCTGCATCGCGAATAAGACCTTCGGAAGAAATAAACTCGGTGTACATCAAATCGGCACCACCCTCTTTGCAAACCGCACGAAAAGGTGGGTCACTCACATCCTCCATGGGGGCGAGCAAAAGTGGAAACTCTCCAAGCTGTATTTTGCCGATTTGTACCAAATTTGATATTTAAACTAAAACTCCGTTGTTTGCGGCCACAAAATTAACCCTTTTGTCGAGATGTCTGAACTGACGGGGATTTCCAACCGACACCCACTAATATCTGTTATCTTCATTTTGTTCACCATGGCCATTGGCTTTATTGTGATCGGACCTATGTTAGGCTTCCTGATTGCACTGCCCTTTTATGACGGAACAATCTTTGAACTGACTGAAAAGATTTCGAACCCAATAAATAATCCTGAAATCCGAATGCCTCTTATGATCATTCAAGGAGGCGCTACCCTATTCGGATTAATCCTGATTCCGTTTCTCTATTTACTATCTATTGAAAAAGTAAATCCAATTCAATGGCTTACATCAAAAACAACTTCCTGGTTGATCATTCTTATTACTGCCGCCATTGTTTTGTCATTTATGGCAACTAACTCAATATTTATAGAGTGGAACGCAACTTTTACATTCCCTGAATTTCTAAAAGATTTTGAACACTGGGCCCGCGAGCGAGAAGATCTTGCCGAAAAGCTTACGAAGTTCTTTGTCACCTTTGAAACAAATGGTCAGTTTCTGTTTGGTGTATTGGTTATAGCTGTACTGCCTGCCATTGGCGAGGAGTTGGTGTTCCGTGGCATGCTACAGCCTGAACTCTTTCGCGCCACGGGTAATCGTCATGCTGCTGTCTGGATCTCGGCCATTATATTCAGTGCTTTCCATATGCAGTTTTTCGGTTTTGTGCCACGCATGTTGTTAGGTGCCCTGTTTGGATACCTCTACCTTTGGTCGGGCAATTTACTTTTGCCTATGATTGCTCACTTTGTAAATAACGGGTTCTCGGTGCTAATGATGTACCTCTACCAAAAGGGAACCGTTACCGTTGATATGGAATCACCAGAAACGGCACCTTGGCCGGTTGTACTAATTTTTACTACCATCTTTGTTGCCTTACTTTACTATTTTAAAAAGTATCATCAATCGGTTAATCAACAATCAATAACGTGACGGCACTCAATAAATTCAGCAACCTTACCCAACGATTGATCACCGCCTTATTAGGTGCTGCAGGTATCGTGTTTGGAGTTGTCTATAGCGAATGGACTTACCTGATTGTGTTCTTTATCATCTGTCTTTTTTCACTAATAGAATTTTATAGGCTCTCAGGCTTAGATGGTATGTTGCCGCAAAAAACGTTTGGCACGCTGTGTGGTATTGCCATCTTCTGTCTTTCATTTTTTATTGAGCGGGGTGATATCTCCTATCGCTATTACTTTTTAATCTTCCCTACTGTTTCGTTTGTGTATATGATCAAACTTTATAAAAAGTTTGAGCGCAAGCCATTTACCAATATCGCCTATACTTTTTTAGGATTGTTTTACGTGGCCATGCCCTTTACACTTTTAAACATTGCGGCTTTCGAAAATCAGGTGTACGATTATCAAATTGTTTTTGGATGCCTGTTTATTTTATGGGCCAGCGACACCGGGGCTTACTTTGCAGGTACATTATTCGGAAAGCGTAAATTATTTGAACGCATCTCCCCAAAAAAATCGT
>JAGPBO010000293.1 GCA_018063305.1 Cyclobacteriaceae bacterium | reverse complement strand
AATTAATTTTCAAACTATCGATTGGCAGGATATCCCAAAGACGGAACACATTGGTGAAACGGGCACTTCATTTTGGCAAACCCTTCAATTGGGCGGGCTTCGTATTCGCCTGGTAGAATATTCTGCCGGCTACCTGGCTGACCACTGGTGTCAAAAAGGTCATATCGTCCATTGTCTGGAGGGCGAATTTATTTCAGAATTAGAAGATGAAAGCAATGTATTGTTAACAAAAGGAATGACCTATGTGGTTTCCGATAATAGGAGCTCACATCGATCCATATCAAAAGATGGAGTTAAACTGCTTATTGTTGATGGAGATTTTCTAAAAGGAAATGAGGGCGCATAAAATTATCTTAACGGTAGTCGGAATTGGGACGATTAATTCTTAATTACCGATTGCAAAAAGATTACTCGAAAGAAAAGTTGTTGATTGTCTTAATTTAGTCAGGTATAATTTGTTGCTTGCACACCTCATTTCCTACAGGCTGAATCATATTTAGAACGATTAATTTAATAATTACATGTATAAGCATTTTCTGAATGTAAAACTATTGATTTTAATTGTTGGCCTGGCCTTGATGAGTAATTGTAAACAAGCCACAAAAAATCCTGATAAAGGAGTCTCATTTGAACTTAACGAACAACGCAAACGAACACTTTCAGAAGTTTCCTACCAACTAGACCTTGATATTCCGGCTGATAAGTTTACGCCTATTAATGGCCGGGTGGTTATCTTGGTTAATATTCATTCGTTAAGAGATAATCTAATCATTGATTTTAATGAAGACGCTTCAAATCTAAGTAAGATACAGATAGAGGGTAAAGAGATACCATACACATTTTTTAATGAGCATATTATAATAGATCCTACATACTTGAAAACTGGATTGAATGCGGTAACGATTGATTTTATCGCTGGCAATCTTTCTTTAAATCGGAACGAGGACTTTCTCTATACGTTGTTTGTACCTGATCGCGCAGCAACGTGTTTCCCATTATTCGACCAACCAAACCTGAAAGCTTCTTATGAGATTACACTTACAATTCCTGCAGGGTGGGAGGCTGTCTCCAATGGTAAGAGTAAGGAAGTTAATTCCAAATCAGGAAAGACCGAGATTAAGTTTGCGAAAACTAAACCGATCAGTTCTTATTTAGTAGCCTTTGCTGCCGGTAAGTTTAATAAAGTCAGTCGGGTTGTTCATGACCGCAGCATGACCATGTATTACCGCGAAACGGACAGCGTAAAAGTAAAACGAAACCTGGATGATATTTTTGATCTTCATGGTAAGTCGCTCGCTTGGTTAGAAGACTATACAAGCATCGATTATCCATTCGACAAATTTGATTTTGTTTTAATTCCATCGTTTCAGTACGGGGGTATGGAGCATCCGGGTTCTATCTTCTATAATGAGTCATCGTTCTTTTTGGATGAGAAGGCTTCTATCAATAGAAGGATGGGCCGGGCAAGTTTAATTGCTCACGAAACTGCGCACATGTGGTTTGGTGATTTGGTTACCATGGATTGGTTTAACGATGTGTGGATGAAGGAAGTGTTTGCCAATTTTATGGCAGCTAAAATTGTGCAGCCCTCTTTTCCTGAGATTGATCACAACCTTCGGTTTTTGCTTGCACATTATCCTTCGGCCTATGAAGTTGATCGAAGCGAAGGGGCTAACCCCATTCTTCAGCAGTTAGCAAATTTAAAAAATGCTGGCTCACTTTATGGGGCTATTATCTATCAGAAGGCACCCATTGTAATGCGCCATCTGGAGCGGAAGATAGGCGTTGAGTTCATGCAAAAAGGTTTGAGCGAATACTTAAAAAAATATTCGTATGGCAATGCTACCTGGGACGATCTCGTTTCCATTATTGATTCAATATCGGATGATGATATTAAAACGTGGAGTAATGTTTGGGTAAAGACTGCTGGCATGCCTGCGTATGATTGGTCTACGCCTAAGTCTGTTGAGCAGCGTGAAGATCGGGTGTCAAACCGTATCTGGCAGCAGCCATTAAAAATTAAACGTGGTTATGATTCTGACATCACAATTGATATGCTAAAAGCAAAACCAATTGCTGTTGATAGTTTGGGTGATTATAACTTTTTAAATTCGGATGGATTTAGTTATGGCTATTTTAAGATGGATGATAAAACCATAAGCGAATTTTTGGTTGATCCGGTTAAAGTAGCCGATCCGGTGTTTCGGGCATCTATGTGGATTAACTGTTGGGAAAGCATGATACATGGCGATGTGCTAACGTCCGAGTTGATGGTTCAGTCCATGTTGAGCGTTTTGCATACGGAAGAAAATCCATTAGTTATAGATTATTTACTCAGCAATCTGCAAACAGCCTGGTGGACTTTTCTGCCCGAGTCTAATAGAAGCCTATTGCAAAATGAATTGGAAACAATTTTATGGGAGTTGGTGCTGGCTACTCCGGATGCAGGTAAAAAGAATTCTTATTTTCACGCCTATCGGAATATGGTAATGAGCAAGGAAGGTCTTGAGCGAATGGAGCAGATGTGGTTGGATAAACTTAAAGTTAAAGACCTCATCCTTTCGGAAGAAGATAAAATGACTATGGCCTATGAGCTTGCTTTGAAGAATCCGGAGAAAGGAGCTTACTATTTATCAACTCAATTAAAGGAAATCAAAAATCCGGATCGGATAAAACGATTTGAATTTGTGATGCCCGCGTTAAGTAACGATCAATCTGTGCGCGACTCATTTTTTGAATCGCTGAAGCAAGGAAAAAATCGTGAACATGAACCTTGGGTGCTGGAAGGCTTGCACTATCTCCATCATCCCTTAAGAGCAAAAGATGCTCAAAAATATTTGCTGCCCTCCTTAGAGTTGCTTCAGGAAATTCAATTGACCGGTGATATCTTTTTTCCGCAGCGATGGTTACAAACCACCTTTAGCGGGCACTCATCGGCAGAGGCGGTTAATGTGGTTGATTCTTTTCTGATAAAAAACCCAAACTATCCTCACTTTCTCAAAAATAAAATCCTTCAATCCACAGACTTGATGAAAAGAGCGGTGACGTTGCAAGAATCATCGACTATCAAATAAAAGGTATTTTCCATTCACCCATCTGTTCTAAAAATATCCGGATAGAGTCGGGATAGAAAATAATACAATAGATAATTCCGAAAAGGGATCCGTATAAATGGGCATCGTGGTTAATTCCATCGGCTGATTTTTTGGAACGATAGAATGAGTACCCTAAATAGCCAAGGCCAAGTACAAATCCAGGAAAACACAGTACACCATAAAAACAGATATCCCGCAAAGGCAAAAATAAAATACAGGCAAAAACAACAGCTGAAACAGCGCCCGAAGCGCCTAGTGAATTGTAGTAAATATTATTTCGATGTTTAAATACAGTGGGAAGATCGGACACAATAATGCCCATCATATACAGAATGATGAAATGTACCTGACCTAAACTTCCAAATATTTCCTTGAATATGTATTCCAGTTGGGTTCCAAAAAAATAAAAAGAGAACATGTTAAAGATCAAGTGCATGTGATCACGATGAATGAAGCCAGACGTTAACAGGCGGTAATACTGACCGGAGTGAACAACCTGATAAGGATTATTCATGAGCTTGTTTAGCACCTGCGGTTTTTGCATGGTGTATAGGCTAACTCCTACGGTAATAAGGATGATGACAAGCGTGAGCGTAAGTGGCATCGCGCAAAATACGATTAATTGTACTGAATTGAGATTCTGTTTATGACTGATTCTTGGGATGCTGGTTGCTCGTTTCTGTGCCCATCCAGTTTCTAGCGACTAGCGTCCTGTGTCAGATGGTAATTGCGCTGCGCGAATATTGGTTTCGATAATTGAGAGACCAACCAGGGGAGATTCTTTATATAGATGAACGTGCTGCTCCGAAATAGCGCAGTTGTTTTATTATTTTTTTTCCGATCTTTAAC
>JAGPBO010000292.1 GCA_018063305.1 Cyclobacteriaceae bacterium | reverse complement strand
TTGAAACTACGGGTCATGAGATTATCAAGTCTGTCCATCCACATCCAACCATGAGTGAGGCGGTAATGGAAGCAGCAGCTGCGGCTTATGGTGAAGTAATTCACCTATAATAATAGTATCTTATTTTGAGAATAATCCCCTGAAAGCATCAGGGGATTTTTTGTTTCAAATAGTCAGTCCGATGACTCAAAATTGTCATTTCCACGGCAATTCGTGTTGATTCGAATGGTTAGATATGGAATTTAGCGGCTCTTACAGGCATTTCAAGTTTATTTTCTTATATTTATGATAATATGTTATAAATCAGATTATTATGAAAATGATACCTATGAAATTTTATCACCAGAGAGCGCGTATCCTGCTTTCACTAGTGGTTATTTGTCTGGTAGTTTATTTTGTTACGCGAGTTTTTATTGAAATCCAGGAGTGAGAACAGACCGTAAAAGGAAAAGTATTATGCCAGTTAAAGGCTACTTTCAAAGAGCCCGTGTATTTGGGTATCTCGTACTCGTCATCAGTTTGGCCATTATTATCTTTTACCTGTTCGAATATTTTACTGATTAAACTTTATTAATCGTCAAGTTCCCCTCATTATAAGTAAATAGGATTTAATTTTTCTGAAAAATAAAACACCGGGTAAGTTCGTTTTATCAGGGTTATGCAAAAAATCCTAACAAAGATTCTCTTTAGTCTATTAGTATTGTGCACTCCGTTGCTGTTGCAAGCGCAAAGCACCACGCTTGGCGACAGAAATTCTGACAAACTTGAAGTAAAATCTGATAAAGCCAGACGCGCTCATATCTCGTCAAAGCGACAAAAGATTTTATTAAAACGAGCCAAAGTAAAACATACCGCGCAATATGAATTTTATGCGCGAATCGAACAGGCTGCAAAGGACAAGCAACGGATACTTAAAAAAATGGCTACACCCCAGTATGCTAATCCGTCATACTTTGGTCATAAGCGTCCACCCAAAAGAAATCCTGTCTATAAAATGAAGTATTGCAAAGAGTGCGGGATCAGGCACTAAAACTTGTTTGGGGTTATCCGCCACAATCGATTGCCATAAAAATTTCCCTAAACAATAAACAAGGGAAGATGCTTTAGCATCTTAAAAATGTGATTGAGAAAAGGTAACTTCGTTTCTTTAACAGGATCGATTTGAATCTCGCACACGATATAGAGCATACTAACCTAAGCCCGTTTGTCGATAGCCCTGCTATTGACCAATGGGTAGGTGAAGCAAAGGAGCATGGCTTTCTGGTAGCTATTGTTTTTGAAGCCGAGGCGAATCGTATTGGCACCTCTTTCGGAATTTCTATTATAACGACTCAAGACAATTAATAATTATACTCATGGCTAATTTATTATCCAAGCTATTTCCTGATGAAAGCAATGTTCCTCCATCAGCCGCAATCCCCAAATACATAGAGCAGCGCGAGTATCTGCTTGATGGAAAGATGATAACCTGGAAAGGAGAAATGAGTTTGGTGGCAAGCCCGGTCTTTGTGCGATCGGGTGGTGAATTAAAGCAACAAATTATTGGTAGCACTCCTTTACTTACTTCGAAGGAGGCACTCGAAGCATTGGATGCTGCGGTTCGTGCGTATGATCAAGGCCATGGTGTGTGGCCCTTGATGTCTGTAGCAGAACGGATAGCACATGTAGAAAAGTTTTTGACGATGATGCGGGCTAAACGAACCGAGGTGGTCAATCTGTTGATGTGGGAAATAGGTAAGACGCAAAAGGATTCTGAAAAAGAATTTGATCGAACCTGCGATTACATTTTGGATACGATCCATTCATTGAAAGAACTGGATAGAAAATCATCGGGATTTGTTCATGAGCAAGGTATTATGGCCCAGATCAGAAGAGTTCCGTTGGGCGTTGCGCTATGCATGGGCCCTTACAATTACCCATTAAATGAAACCTTTAGCACCTTGTTTCCTGCGCTTATCATGGGTAACACAGTTGTATTTAAACCAGCCAAATATGGCGTGTTGTTGATCCGGCCTTTATTGGAAGCCTTCCAACAATGTTTCCCTGCGGGAGTAATTAATATTATTTATGGACGCGGGCGTGAAACGGTTGGGTCATTAATGGAAACAGGGAAACTAGATGTGTTTGCTTTTATCGGAACCAATAAAGGAGCGAATGAATTAAAAAAACTTCACCCTAAACCGCATCGACTAAAATCAATCCTGGGATTAGATGCAAAGAATCCGGCTATCATTTTGCCAGATGCTGATTTAGATAATACGGTGAGCGAATGTGCTTTGGGTGCACTCTCGTTTAACGGCCAGCGGTGCACGGCACTTAAAATATTGTTTGTGCATAAAAGTATTGTGGATGAGTTTGCTAAGAAGTTGTGCGCGGAAATCTCAAAATTAAAACCCGGAATGCCGTGGGATGCTGGCGTAGGGTTAACTCCATTACCAGAGCCCGGCAAAACAGAATACCTGACAAAACTTGTGGAAGATGCCCGCACGCATGGGGCTAAGGTAATCAATGAGGGTGGGGGCGAAACGCTGCACACCTTTTTTTATCCAGCAGTACTTTATCCGGTTAATAACAAGATGCGTGTTTATTATGAAGAGCAGTTTGGACCCGTTGTACCCATTGTTCCTTATGAAAGGGAAGAGGAGGCCATTCAGTTTGTGCTCAATTCAAATTTTGGACAGCAGCTTAGTTTGTTTGGCAAGAATTCAAAATCAATTGCTAAGATGATTGATGCTTTCTCGAGCCAGGTTGGTCGAATTAATTTGAACACCCAGTGCCAGCGTGGGCCGGATAATTTTCCGTTTAACGGAAGAAAGGATTCTGCGGAAGGCACCCTTTCGGTTGATGATGCCTTGCGTGTTTTCTCTATTCGTACCTTAGTAGCCACCAAGGCCAATGACGACAATAAAAAAATAATCAGTACAATCATTCAAAATAGGGAATCAGTTTTTTTAAGTACGGATTATATTTTTTAATGTAGCTGTATAATTAGAATCGCGTGGAGCTAACGCATATCAAAATTACGGTTTCAGGAAAAGTACAAGGTGTTTTTTACCGGGCATCGGCTAAACAAAAAGCTGATGAGTGGGGTATTCGGGGATTTGTTCGGAATGAAAAAAATGGAGATGTCTATTTAGAAGCAGAAGCACCAGAAGAGGTTTTGTACAAATTTATTAAATGGTGTAATCTGGGACCCTCTCAGGCTGTGGTAGAAAAAATGGATGCAAAACCAGGGGCTATTGTTGGCTTTACTGATTTTGAAATAAGAAGATAAACCCAAATTATGCAATAGAAATTTCTATTGCATAATTGACGAATGAAAATCAACGATCGTCAACCCTTCGGGTAGAATATGCATTCCTAATGCATCTTCTGGGATAAATTTATTTACGAGCCTCTACACTCTGATTCCAATCGTACACCCGATCGCTGATTTCAATCAAAAGATCGGGATCTTTTTCCAATGCGTTCCCAATTACAATTAGGTCGGCCCCCGCTTCTAAAGCAGCAAAAGCTTTTTGGCCTGAATTAATTCCTCCACCCACAATCAGCGGCACGTGAACAGACTTTCGTACTGCGCTAATCATTTTGGGACTGATCTCCCGCTCAGCGCCACTGCCGGCATCCAGATAAATTAATTTAAGTCCCAGCATTTCTCCAGCTAATGCCGTGCAGGCAGCTAAGGAATATTTGTCTTCGGGGATAGGTGTTGTGTTACTGATGTAGGCAACCGAGGTAGTTTTGCCAGAATTGATTAGTAAGTAGCCGGTAGGCATAATTTCTAATCGGGTATTTCTTAAAATGGGTGCAGCTACTACATGCTGCCCAATAAGAAGATCTGGGTTACGACCGGATATTAAAGAGAGAAAAAGTATGGCATCGGCAGAAGTGTCTATTTGAAGTGAACTTCCGGGAAACAGCACAACGGGGATAGAAACATTTTCTTTAATCTGTTTAACTACGTCAGAAAGATTGGGCGTAGTAACCAGGC
>JAGPBO010000291.1 GCA_018063305.1 Cyclobacteriaceae bacterium | reverse complement strand
CAAATCTGTACTTTTGGAAAAACCTGAACTTGGAACAATTTCCTCTCCCTTTATGTTGGAGACAGAGACAATAGAATAACACAAACACTTTTAATAATTATACCATGGGTAAAACATTGGAACTCAACGATTCAAACTTTGATGAAACCATTAATAGCGACAAACCTGTACTGGTTGACTTCTGGGCCGAGTGGTGCGGACCTTGCAAGATGATCGGGCCGGTAGTAGAAGAACTTGCCGGAGATTACGAAGGCAAGGCAATAGTTGCTAAACTAAACGTGGATGAAAATCCACAAGTAACCGCTCGCTTTGGCGTTCGTTCTATCCCTACACTGCTTGTCTTTAAAAATGGTCAGGTAGTTGACAAACAAGTTGGCGCAGTTCCTAAATCGGTGCTAGCCCAGAAGCTGCAAGCACAGGTTGCCTGATTAAATTTATATGCTCAAGAAAGCCAGCGCATAATGCTGGCTTTTTTAGTTTACCGCTATTAAGTATCTTCAGTAACCAATTTGTGACCATGTTATGAAGAAATTCTTCGATCCCACTCCAATTCTACCCGACAAAATTCTGGGTGCGATTCGAATCTTACTCGGCTTATTGACAGTCTACCACGGATTAGAAGTTTTTCAAGCAGAACTTATGAATGAATATGCTTCCTGGACACCCTTTCAAGGATCGTATGGAAATTTGATGGTATATATGGGAAAATCTACCGAATTACTGGCCGGTTTGCTGTTGACTGCTGGCGCCTTCACTCGTATAGGCGCACTGCTCCTTATTGGTGCACTGAGTTACATTACTTTTTTTGTAGGCCAGGGTCGCTTTTGGTATGAAGACCAACACCCCTTTATGTTTGTTTTACTTGGCGTGATTTACTTGTTCTATGGCCCTGGTGCTTGGAGTGTAGATGGATGGTTGGCCAAAAAACATTAGCCAACCATCCCCATCTATTAGTTTAATATAACCACGCTGTAGCTTCGCAAAAATCTGTTGGTTTATTGTAATAGTTATCGCGCACGCGATAGGTGAATCTGATCTCATCATAATACAAGGTACCCACACCTTCGATCTCATACCCTTGTACTATCTGTCGGGAAATAAAAATTTTGTCCCCAACGATCTCAGCAATCACATCAACATCCGCATTATAAAAATTTTCAATAATTACCGATTCTGAACGGTAGCCAAAGCCCTTGCGGATGTAAACATTATAGCGTACGTTATCATTATACGTTTGGCTATATTCTTCTATCTGGTAAGTTCCAATAACCCGATCGCGCGAATCGTAAACAGGCTCAACCACCATAATATCACAGGAAATAAATACACTCGTGATGATCAATAAAAGTAGTTTCGTTTTCATAACCGTATTGTTTACAGAGGGTAAAACAATAGCCAGGCCAAAGCAGGGTTTAGTATTTTGGTAGTTATGCCAGTAATGATTCAATATTTCTTAATCCATTCATGGAAAAGAATTAGGGGTTTATTTATTACTTTCTGTAAATTCAAAGCTTCATCAAAATCTAAGCTCTAAGACAAAAGTAAAATCATATGAAAGTCAATTACTCACTGCTCTTATTAATCACACTCCTATGTTCATGTGAAACAAGCACACAAAAATCAAATGGCATCGATGCTATTAAGGAAGCCGATTTAAAAAAGGATTTGTATGCCATGGCCGATGACCACTTTAGAGGGCGGGAGTCTGGAACGTTGGACGAATTAAAGATTTCAGTTTGGCTTGCCGAGCAAGCACGATTAGCCGGATTAGAACCAGCGGGCGATGACAGCACCTACTTTCAATTCTTTAACATACAGCGAACACGGCTCTCTGAAAAGAGTAGTATTACCATAGGCAACCGATCCTATGCACTTTACAGCGATGCACTCGTTATGCAACCTATTGAAGCAAGTGTTTCTGCTCCTACGGTTTATTTACCAGACTTTAACGCAATAAGTAATGCTGATCTGAAAAATAAAGTAGCCATCGTTTCTATATCTTCGGAAGGCATTAATCAAAATATTTCTATTCCCGGAAGAAGATATTATCGTTTTATCTATCAAAAATATGCACCTCCTATTATTGCAAAAGGTGCGGCTGCCGTCATTTTTATTGCCGATGAAGTGGCTGACACCAATTGGAAAGCCATAGTTCCTTATCTGCAGCGCGGAGATTACCAGGTAGACGTTCCCTACGCAAAGAAAGGTTCGGCACCGGCATCCATTTCTACTATCTGGCTTCACGCCTCTGAACATGACTATGTACGTAGTCCTAAATCAAATGCCAACATTCAATTGCATTTAGAAACCTTTGAATACCCTTCTGTAAATATTGTTGGAAAAGTTACCGGTACCGATTCAAAATTAAAAAAGGAATATGTTCTCTTTAGTGCACATCAGGATCATGATGGCGTTCGTACATCGCTGAGTAGTGATTCTATTTTTAATGGGGCTGATGATAATGCCAGTGGAAGCGTTGCTTTACTTGCTATCATACGGGCCTTTAAGAAAGAGCCCGCCAAAAGATCAGGCCTTTTTGTATGGCACGGTGCAGAAGAACGATCTATGCTTGGCTCACGTTGGTTTGCTAACTATCCAACGGTTCCGAAAGAAGACATTCTAGCTGTACTCAATGCTGATATGATCGGACAAAATAATGTTGACAGCATGGCCTTACTGGGTTCTCAATCTCCGCACAAAAACTCATCAGATCTTGTGGCCATAGCGCTGGAAGCCAACGCGGCCGGGCCAAAATTTAAGCTGGATACCGCCTGGGATAAGGTAGATCATCCTGAAGGATTTTACTTTAGAAGTGATCATATGCCGTATGCACGAGTAGGAATTCCTGCCATTTTTTACACCTCTTGGTTACATCCCGACTATCATACACCCCGAGACGAACCTAAAACTATAAAGTATGAAAAGCTACTTAAGGTTGCTCAGTGGATGTATCTCACAGGCTGGACGGTGGCCAACAAACCCGAGCGACCAAAAGTTGATGAAGGATTTCAATTAGAGAGACCTTAAAAATTGTTTATTGTTCTCTCATACACTAACGATACGCTAATGGTACAAGGGGGGGTCACACTTGCTCCATTAACGTATCGTCTCTCATCCAGTTGAGTTTTTTAATGCTAATTTCATAGCCTTTCAATAAGTTGGCCATCCATGTGTTGAACGAATCCTCTATCCGTAATCCGTTAATTTCTCTTTGTCAGCAAGGTATATCCCTGGAGTTTATCGTTTCTGTACGATTCGGATTTAACAACGGCCACCTTGGGTGCAAGCCACTCTACCGTTGTATAGTTGAAAGTCATTCCTATACCCATTTTCGTATTCACAGTTGATTTACTGGTGATCTTGTAACATTCAAATGTGCCTGCAGGCGTTGTGATTGATTCTTTGCCCACTACTTTCCTATCCGTAATTTTTACAGACATATTCATAGGAATAGGTGAGTTGGAAGTGGTAATAGTGATCGTACCCTCTTTTAAAGTCTGCCCCACAGAAAGGCTGTTCGGGATCTCCAGGTTATCAGATTCTATCTTCATCTCATAATTTTGAAAAGCCTTCATTTGCTCTTCATTAATAAAGTTGCGCATGTCCACCACCATCGTTCCATCCTTACAATCAAATTTCAGATCGCCCTGCATTACTTCTTTATTCTTTTGATCGAAAATCACAGAATGAACAATAGCAGAAAATGAATTTGCCCCAGAAGAAAAGTCAGTTACCTTTTGTGTTTGTTTCCCCGTAAGCTTTCCTTTCGCGTTGTAACTCTCCATCTCCCATTCACTGCCGTTGGATAATTGGTAATATTCATTGCATTGTGAAATACCGGAGGTAATACTTAGAAAAAATAAAATAACAACTAATGATGGGCGCATAAATACGGATTGAGATTTATAAAATTGTTAATGGCTTAAGTGTGATTTTAGCAGATTATATGTTGTCCAATCTTAACCCTAATTTTTCAGATTGCCAATTATTTAAAT
>JAGPBO010000290.1 GCA_018063305.1 Cyclobacteriaceae bacterium | reverse complement strand
CTTTGTATGAACTAATAGGAACATCCTTGCCACCCATAGGGACACTAAAACGGGTACCTGCTACCAGATACTCGGTATTTTCAGTAATAAAAGGCGAAGAGTGATTACCACCACTATTGGGGATTTCAAGAATTTCTTCTGTTCTGAATGACTTGAAACTAACCCGTGCAACACGTGGTGTATTGTTGGCATTGGCAAATATCCAACGACCGTCATGCTCACCTTTTGTAGTTGAAAGAGCAATGTGGTGCAAATCATCCCAAGGCACATTACCATGCGAGGTGTTCAACATCGGTTTGGTTTCTTCACTGTAACCATAACCGCTTTCAGGGAATACCGAAAAAACAGGAAGGATCTTAAACAATCTTCCGGAAGGAATTCCATATACACCAATTTGTCCATTAAATCCACCTGATACGATATTATAAAATTCATCGTATTTACCTGGAGCAACATACACTTTCGAGGCTGCGTCTCCCATGGTTACTGTGTCTGGTGCTTTAGGCTTGCAGCCCTGCCATAGGACCAAGCTTGATAAAATTACGAGTACCGAAAGGCCCCGCTGCACTATATTTGTTTTCATAGTTATAAGTTAGGTTAAGTTTATTTATTATCCGGAGGAAGTAACACGGCATCAATCACATATACAATACCATTTGAACCGCGCGCTGTACCCAAAACATTAGCTTCGTTTTTAGCTCCTTTAACGGTAATCTTTCCATCCTTCACGCTAAGGGTAACGTTTTCAAGATTTACTTGGTTAAGTTTCATTCCATCACGCACCATATTTTCATTTAGCACACCAACGTAAACATGATATTCTAAGATATTACGAAGTGTTTCCTTATTCTCTGGCTTTACCAAGGTTTCTACTGTACCTGCAGGCAATGCAGCAAAGGCCGCATCGGTCGGTGCAAATACTGTGAACGGTCCAGCATTGGATAATGCATCAACATATTCAGCCGCTTTTAATGCCGCCACTAATGTGGTGTGATCTTTTGAGTTCATAGCGATGTGCACAACATCGGGATTGGATACATCATCCTGCACCGTTGACTGGCCACCACCCACTTCGGGGGCAACATCGGTAGCTGCACTTTCCGTACTGGCCGATTGCTGGCCACAGGAAAACGCAAACAATCCAAATACAACAATAATCAAATAGTTTTTCATAGGTAATTTAGTTTTGGTAGTATCACTTTTCACCATCGTTATGGCGCATAAATTCAAGTATATCGCGGCCATCACCAATCGATAAGTTTTGATTAGGCATACGCATTAAACACAATTCAAGCAACTTCTGAGCTTCTTCATCCTGCTCCAACATGATATCCACATTAAGAATCATATTCATAATCCATTCGGGCTTTCTTCGTGTGGTTATGCCATGCCATCCTGGGCCTACAATCCGCTTGTCATCTAACTTATGACAGGCCTGGCATTTCATATTATATATTTCAAGACCACGACTAACCCGCTCTTGATCCAAGGGTGTATTCATGGTTACATTTTTAATGGCACCAATTCCCTTAGTAGGGTCGGTGATTGCCTCCACCGCGCTCTTATTAAGATTTTCTTCTTTAGCTAGGTCAGAGTGCTTATCGGGTGCGCACGAAAAGGCCAATAAGGCCAGAACAATTCCAAAAAGATATTTCATAGTTTTTATTGGTTTGGGTTTATAGTGTTATTTTTCTTCCTACTAATTTAAGTTTACCGTCTTCCTCCATTCTTTTTACTGTGCGAATTACTGTTTCCACGCGCAATCCGCTCATATCGGCTAATTGCTGCCTCGTAAAAGGCACTACATAGACTTCATTTATAACGACATCCTGCCTTTTGCCTTGATCCGCAGAATCGGCCTTAAGATAATTCAAAAGACTTGTTATACGATGCTCTGGATCATAAAAAGAAATTTCAGAAAGCACCATTGACTTATATCTCAATCTTTGACAAAGAACCTGATCTAAACGAAGGTGAATATCAAAATTTTCGCGAAGAAGGGTAAGAAATTTCTCTTTTGAAAGCTTGATGACTACAGAAGGTTCTAACGCCACCGCACTGCTAGGATAAGGAAACGAACAAAGTAAAGGGGGCTCGCCAAAACTATCGTTAATTTTAAAAATTCCCTGAATAAATTCCTGCCCATCCGGACTATTCGTTATCATTTTAATTGACCCGCTGATCACCTGAAAATAATTGAGCGCCTCCTCACCTTCCCTAAAAATCGCCTCGTCCTTTTGAAGGCTGATCTCTTTCGCTCCATAACTTTGAAGTACCAAGTGGTCAATCATAAGTCTGTTGATTTGATGACGTAAACCTACTTTTGAACTGGATTGCGAAAAATGACTTATATCATGTATTCCCGTGATATGTTTCATAAAAGCCTCCAAAACAGGGTTCCAGACAGAATTGTAATCAGTTAGGCATGAGGGAACGCTGTTTTTCTTCATAGTAATCGGCCTGCAAGAATAGTTGCAGATCTAGAATCTTTCTATGATTCTAATCATGTTCTAATAATAATCTAATAAGAGGTATGGCAACACCAATACGGGTAATCGCAGAAAGAATTTTGCGTTGATTTGGCTATGGGTAGAAGCTACTCCGCACTAAACTTATACACGGTTCTCTGTTTATAAACCTCACCTGGTTTAAGAACTGTAGACGGGAAGGCAGGCTGATTAGGAGAATCAGGAAAATGCTGTGCCTCTAAACAAAAGGCCGTACGATAATCATATATTTTGCCGCCTTTGCCAATATCGGTGCCATCTAAAAAGTTACCAGAATAAAATTGCAGACCGGGTTCGGTTGTCCATACTTCCATAACCCTACCTGAAGTTGGTTCTTTTACGCGGGCTGCCAAAGAGAATTCATTCGTCTGTTTTCTCAATACCCAGTTGTGATCAAATCCCTTCCCATTTTTGATTTGCGCATCGGTATCATTGATGTGTACCCCAATCTTAGTCGGCTTTGTAAAATCAAAAGGCGTTCCTGTTACCGGTTTTAATTCTCCGGTGGGTATTAAACCTTCGTCAACCGGTGTAAACCGATCAGCATAAATAGTTAATTCATGATTCAGGATATCGCCATTCCCGGCACCAGCCAGATTAAAGAATGAATGGTGAGTAAGATTAACAACTGTGGCTGCATTTGTTGTAGCCTCGTATTCAATAACCAATTCATTATCATCAGTAAGGCTATAGGTTACCTTTACATTCAAATCCCCTGGGTAATTTTCGTCACCATTTTTGCTCAAATACGATAAAACTAATCTTCCTTTAACACTGTTTGATTCATCTTTTTGCCATAGTACATTATGAAATCCTTTTGGTCCGCCATGCAACGCATTTACGCCATTGTTGGTAGCCAACTGATATTCCTTTCCCTCCAGAGTAAACCTGCCTTTAGCAATCCGGTTTCCATACCGACCTATCATTGCACCAAAATATGGATTGCCAGATATATATTGGTCAGCAGAATCGTAGCCAAGAACCACATCATCGACTTTGCCATTGCGATCGGGCACCCAAAGCAAAATCAATTTTCCACCAAAGGGTGTGATAATGGCAACCATGCCACGATTATTCATTAACGTATCTGTGGCTTTCTGTAAAGATGATTGAGGGGCTTGTGTGTCCTGCATAACGTCTTGCTTTTTTGTGGTACACCCTGCTGCCAGCAGACTAACTATGCCCACGTATAGTATTTTCATTGCAGTAAGGTAATAAAAAGACGGAATTTCTGCTGTCGCCAACACAAATCCGAGGTACAACGTGAATCTTATTAGAATGACTGTCCTAATTGCCACAACACGGTTAGAAAAATGTACCAAACGAGCGAAGGATCCCCTAAAAAAACTGATCTCAGAGAAGGAGATCCTTCGCTGGTTCTCTAGTAAATTACGAAAGTTGTTATCGAATTCATTGCCAACAATAGTATTTCCAATAGCCGCCCTGGATTGCTACAAAACAAAAAAGACTAAATCCATTTGGACTTAGTCTTTTTTGTGAGGTTCCGAGCGGA
>JAGPBO010000086.1 GCA_018063305.1 Cyclobacteriaceae bacterium | reverse complement strand
TAGGATTAAAAGAATCAAGTTGTTTTTTTTCATAGAACTTTGTTTTGATTTATATATAAAGATAGTATTTATTACTCTACTGTCTACTCGCACAAGCGACCCCCTACCGAGTCAGGTTGAATTTCAAAGACTACCGCTTACAGGCAACGCCCTCAACATATTTCTTTATCACCTCCATCGGTTTGGCCACTTCGCTTCCGGCAAATCCGTTGATGTCAGAATAAGTCACTTGTTTTTTATACTCTTCTAAAAAAAATCCTGATAAAGGAAGGTACGACCAATGCCATTTCTCTTCTTCATACCCCGTACGTCCATTCTCTTTGGAAGTATACGGCTGACAAAATCCATACTCAGCACCATGAGCGGTGAGCCATAAATAAATTTTTAATCCTTCACCACTAGCAAAGTATTCGTTATCCAATGAATTCAAATCCATATCGGTGCCCCAATGATGGCGCGAAGTAGAGGGCATAGAACTGTATAATAATATTAGTCGGGCTCGCTCCTTCTTATCAGCAATGGTTGTTAGATTCTTTCCTTCCACCATCGTGCGGCCTTCCCATTTGTTTTCCCAAATTCCTTTTTGCGAATCAAAATTTCGGGTAGCCGAAATAATAGTAAGCGTAACGCCATCCTTTTCAGCGGCCGCACTCATTTTTATAAATGCTTCGTACGTTTCTTTTCGCAGATACTTACCGCGGGCACTTCCACTGGTATGTGCATCATCCAATTTTGAAAACTGTGGATGCGTGGCCGGATCAAATTTTCCTAAGAGATAATTCTTCTCAACAGGCTGAGCATGGAGAGTTAGTCCTGTGAAAAGACTGAGTAGGAAAAAATATTTAATAAAAGATACAATCATGGTTCAATAATTTGCCCTCACCCCGTCCTCATTCTGCGGACACCCCTCTCCCCGGGGAGAGGGGGAAGGGGGTGAGGGAATTAAACCCGCTCCGTCACTGCATTCATCACCTTAGTCTGCAATTGAATAGACTCATTATGAATCAACTTCAGCAGTTCTTTGGTGAATTCCTCATTCAAGCCCATCGCTTTGCATAGCGCGATTCGGGTTTGAATAATTTCTTCCCACCGATTTACCTGAAGAATGGTAACGTTATTCTCCTTTTTATATTGGCCAATCTTCTCTGAAATTTTCATACGTGCAGCCAGCTTTTGCATAATCTCATCATCCAAATGATCTATTTGCTCACGCAAAATGCTTAAGGTATCCTTAAATTTCTTGTTATCGGTTGTTTGTGTACGAGGTACCAGTTCATCAATAATTCTGCCAAGAATTGCCGGGGTTACCTGCTGTTTGGCATCGCTCCACGCGGCATCTGGATTAATATGACTTTCAATCATCAGACCCGCCATATCAAGATCAAGCGCTTTTTGCGAAATAAGGGCAATAAGATCACGAGCACCCGCAATGTGACTGGGGTCGCAAATCATATCCAATTCTGGCACACGAGTTTTTAATTCAATGGCCAAATCCCACATCGGTGCATTGCGGAAAGGTCCCTTCTCGAAGGACGAGAAGCCCCGATGAATAGCAGCCATCTTCGTGATGCCTGCTTTGTTCAAACGCTCCAGCGCACCTAACCAAAGTTCAACATCCGGATTGATTGGATTTTTTACCATCACCGGAATATCAACACCTTTTAATGCATCAGCCACTTCTTGAACTGAAAACGGATTGACTGTAGTACGAGCACCCACCCATAAAATATCAACGCCTGCTTTCAAGCAAGCTTCTACATGGGCGCCATTGGCAACTTCCGTTGTTACGGGTAATCCCGTTTCCGCCTTGGCGCGCATAAGCCACTTCAATCCTTCTTCACCCGCGCCTTCATATTGCCCAGGTCTTGTGCGTGGTTTCCAAATACCCGCACGCAAGGCATGCACTTTTCCGGTGGCTGCAATTTGTTTTGCGGTAGCCACCATTTGATCTTCCGTTTCAGCACTGCAGGGTCCGCTAATGATCACTGGACGATCTGCTTTCAACCAGGAAGTTATAGGCTCGAGTTGTAATCCTTTCTTTGTCATAATCTTTAAAATTAACTCTTAAAATTGTGATTTAGTTTATTGTCCATGATGATTTACTTTTTCTTCCGTTACCGGATCGGCAGGCTCACGAAGAACTCTGCGAATTTCATTGGCTTTGGACATAATGCGATGAAGTTCTTTCGTATCGCGCTTCATCAGGTGGTAATGAAACTTTTGTAGATGCATAATATATTCCAGCAACGCCTGACTTAAGTATTCTACATTTTGTTCAAAAATAGGAGTCCACATTTCGGGTGAACTTTTCGCCAGGCGTACGGTAGAAGCAAAACCACTACCGGCCAGGTTAAAAATATTTTTCTCGTCTTTCTCAATATCCAAAACGGTTTGCCCTAATAAAAAAGAACTAACGTGCGAAAGATGCGATACATAAGCAACATGCCGATCATGCTCCTCGGCTTCCATGAAAATGGTGTTCATTTCAAGTGCATCAAAAACTTTACGTGCCGTATCCAGTGCATGCTCTGAAGATTTTGATGCTTCGCATATAATATTAGTCTTTCCTTTAAACAAGCCAAGAAAGGCAGCCGTTGGACCTGAGTTTTCAGTACCTGCAATTTGATGGGCAGCAACAAACTGTAAGCGTTTGGGATGATTCGAAACTGATTTACAGATCAATCCTTTCGTTGAACCCGTATCAATAACCACACCATCTTTCTTTACAGCATCCAATACAGCAGGCAAGAATGCATGTAGTGCATTAACCGGAATGGCTACAATAATTAAATCGGCCTTAGCAATCGCTTCGTCTTCGGGCAAAATTCTATCTACCAAGCCGAGTTCCACAGCCTTCATCGCATTGGCTGAGCTCATATCCACACCAATTAGTTCTGTGGCTAGTCCTGCCTTTCGAAGTGCGAGCGCAATTGAACCGCCAATTAATCCTAATCCAATTATAGTCGTTTTCATAGTAGGTCAGGCATGCACACCTGTGGGTGTCGGTTTTAATTCATTCATATATTTTTCAATTCTTGAATAGGCTTCCGTAAATTTTTCTTCCGGGGCGCAAAGAGAAATTCGGATGTGTCTCCTACCTGCATCCCCAAAAATAAATCCCGGAGTAATAAACACTTTAGTTCCATAAAGAATTTCATCAATCCACTTTTCTACATTCTCAACTTTATCGGGTGCTTTGGCCCAGAGGAACAACCCGGATTGATTCGTTGAATAGGAACATCCTAGTCTTTCTAAAATCTGAATTGCCGCGAACTTTCGATTTTTATAAATGTCATTTAATTGATTAAACCAGTCGGCACCATTTTTTAATGACTCAACAGCTGCCTGCTGTAATCCTAAAAACATACCCGAATCCATATTGCTTTTTACACGCAGCACAGCGTCTACATAATTTTTGTTTCCGGCAACCCACCCAATACGCCAACCAGCCATGTTGTGCGATTTACTTAATGAGTTTAATTCCAGCGCTACCTCCTCGGCACCATCGACTGATAAAATACTGATGGGCGCATCGTTTAAAATCAGGGAGTAAGGATTATCATTCACAATAAGAAAATTGTTTTTTCTTGCTAGTTCAACTAATTCAGAAAACTCGGCTCGCGAGGCGATTCTGCCCGTTGGCATGTGTGGAAAGTTAACCCACATAATTTTTACCCGCGACAGATCACGATGTTTCAACGCCTTCATATCAATACCCCAATCCATCGATTCTTTCATCTCATAAGTTATCACCTTCGCCCCAGCCAATTTAGAAACAGACCCATAGGTAGGGTATCCCGGATTTGGAATAAGTACTTCATCTCCTTCGTTTACAAACGCTAACGTTATGTGCATGATCCCTTCTTTCGATCCCATCAAGGGAAGAATCTCTGATTCTGTATTCAAACTAACCTGATACGTTGTTTGATAAAATTTTTGAATCGCCTCACGCAATGCAGGAATTCCCTTGTAGCTCTGGTAGCCATGGCTATTAGTCTTCTGTGCTGTAAGGGTAAGTGCATCAATGGCTGCCTTGGCGGGAGCCAGATCCGGACTGCCGATTCCTAAATTGATTACAGGAAACTCAGCAGTATCCAAACTTCTGACTTCCACCAGCTTTTTGCTGAAGTAGTACTCTTCTACATCTTTTATCCGTGTTGCTAATTCTATCATTTTTTTAAAACTTTTAATCTTTAAGTCTGTTTTGATGAATTTACAAAGTACGATTTACGAATGGCGATGGAAGATCAACGTATGCTTGAATTCGTAATTCGTCATTATAATCCCGATAACTATCGGGACGTAAATCATCTATATTCAATTTTCGCTTTCTTGTATTCACCTAAAATATTCAGGTTCTTCACCTGCCGAAGCACTTCCTGAATCGCCTGATCATAACTTTTCCGTTTCTTCCACTCTACATCCACATGAATGGAATACTCGCTGGGCTTTCCAATAATGGGTATAGATTGAATCTTAGATAAGTTGATACTGTTAGTTTTAAAAGTCATTAATGCTTCCGCTAAACTTCCTACTTCATTGGCCACTTCGAAACTCAACGATGCTTTGTTGCTCTCCAGACTTGTTTTGACTTTGCGGGTTAAGATCAGGAAGCGCGTAAAGTTCTTCTTATGCGTTTCAATCTGCCTTTCTAAAATATTCAAACCATATTTTTTTGCCGCATACTCATTGGCAATAGCTGCTGTGTTTTTGAGGTTTTGCTCTTTAACCTTTTTTGCAGACAGGGCGGTATCCTCACTTTCGGAGATCTGAACGCCTTGTAGTTTATAAAGGTAATCCGAACATTGGCGGATGGCCATCTGATGGGATTCAATATTGGTGATTTCGCTGAGACGTACGCCCGGCAAGGCCAGCAAATGCATATGAATAGGAAGGTAGATTTCCCCCACGATAGTGAAATGATATTCCTGCAATAAAAAATAGTTAGGCAAGATGCTTCCGGCAATAGAGTTTTCAATGGCCATAACAGCATAATCGGCCTGCCCCTTCTTAAGGGATTCGCATAAACCATGAAAGGAAAGGCATTCGATCGTTTCGATAGCATCCTGAAAATAGGTGAGCGCAGCCACTTCATGAAAACTGGTGGCTATTCCTTGAATGGCAATCTTTAATTTCTTCTTACTCATACATTTTAAAAAAGGGTTTAAATAAAAAGTCCCCCGAAGGCGGGGGACTTTTTGAGTTTCTTAGTTTTAATTTTTCAACAAACCGATTCTCTTTCAAGTCCCGCGCGGGATTGATAAAAAAAGTAAAAGAAAAAAAATCGGCTGTTGTTCATAACGGTACGTAAGAAATACCAAATATTCGGTATCTGCAAAAAGATTAGATTTTTTTTGAAATAATTTTTCTGAACTAACCCTTGTTAGTCACCCCGAAACCGTTTGAGTACATAGTCTGAATCGATTATCTTTACTGCTTGTCACCAATTATATGAAAAATCTAAAGACTCTTGGGTTCGTTGCGCTGCTATTATTGACCGCTTGCACAAAGGGAACCGATCACGATCAAGCCAACCAGGATGTTGTTTCTGACGACAGTCCTAACCAGGCACTATACGACCAGGTGATGGATATACACAATGAAGTGATGCCTAAGATGGATGAAATCATGAAACTGAAGCGTAACCTTCAGGATCAAATTGCCAACTCGCCTGATCTGGTATTAGAACGAAAAGAACAGTTAGAGCGTGTAATCTCGAATCTCGATTCAGCCAATAACGCTATGATGACTTGGATGCATGAGTTTAATCCTCCACCCGATTCGGTTGATCAGGAAAAAGCTAGGGAATATCTGGAATCAGAAATGGAGCGAATACGAAAAGTAAAAACGACTATGCTCGAATCGATCGAGAAGGCTAAAGAAGAAACGACTAAAAACTAAGGACAATCAGGCCAACAGAATTGAATCCTCCCAGCTATTTAGTGGGGGATTTTTTTTGGCGTTTGGCTGCGTGATGATGGGGTAGTTCATTTTTTGGTTTTTTACCCGCTTTCTCTCTCTTCTTTTGTTCGAGGCGAATGTTGTAGCGAATCGCTTGCCAGTACTCACCTCCATAGCCTACTAATATTTCTGATCCTGCCGGAATATCTTTAGAGGCTTCTATGTAGCATCGCTTCTTTTCGGTTACATATTCAGAATTGTTCTTCACGCCCTCCACCCGGGCAATTCCTTTGGCATCATTGGCAAAATGCGCAACGCCCTTCTTGGTTTTCCAAGCATCGATGCAATACTGATTATTGAAATGAAATACATAGCCATTGCGCTCATCGGCCATCGCCTCTACTTCTTTCCAGGTAACTATCTTTCCTTTATACTCCACAATGCGTGTTCCCTTGGGGATGAATACTTTGGTGAAGAGTCCTTTGCCTGCTCCCGGCAAGGTTGACTTCTTAACAATGAGTTTCTTTTCCAGTAGTGCCATTTCGGTCGCGAAGATAAGTTAAAATACTATGTAAGAAAGAGATTGTTTACCCGGTACCGCTTATAAGGCTGCAAGGGATTTAACCAGTAAGCGAATGCTCACAAGAATTACTACAATTCCCACTAACATCATCATGCGTTTGATAGGAAGCTTACGCGTAATATGAGCCGCAATAGGGGCAGCTATAATACCACCCAGTAATAGGCCAGCAATAATTTGTAAATGACTTAAGCCAATAGTGGCAAAGAAAGTAAGGGAACTGGCGAGCGAAACAAAAAACTCAGCCAGATTAACAGAGCCAACTGTATAACGCGGATGTCTGCCACGGGCTATAAGTGTAGTGCTAACAATGGGTCCCCAGCCTCCACCACCAATAGAATCCATAAACCCACCAAATGTTGCCAAAGCAGGTACATTCTTAGTCTTGCGCTTTTTCTTCATTTGAAGAATCGCCTTTCGGATAATGGCTAACCCAAGGCCTAAAGTATAAAGTGCTACAAGGGGTCGTATGAGGTAATTATATTCCTCCAACGAAGATAATATGTAGGCTCCCGCAATGGCGCCCAGCATACCCGGGATTAATAAACTTTTGAATAGTTTCTTGTTTACATTTTGAAACTTTAGATGGGTAAGCCCTGACACGCCACTGGTAAATATCTCGGCCGTATGAACACTGGCGCTTGACGCAGCCGGGCTAATTCCAAAAGACAACAAGAACGTGGACGCACTTACCCCGTAAGCCATCCCTAATGAACCATCAATCATTTGAGCTATAAACCCGCCTACTACAAATAAGAAGAATTCAGGACCAACAAAAGATTGCCAGTCGTACGACCTTAACGTATCGGCACCATAGAAAATTAAAAGGATAGCTGTAATTGAACTGATTACCCCAATCAAAATCCAAATATGGGCCGGCCTGCTCCTACCCACAACGGGCTCGGGGCCTTCATCGTAAATCAGCTTCTCCTCCTCTTCTATAACAGGTTGACTCATCTAATGTCTATCAGTCCAATAGAGTTTGCCAAAGGTAAAATATTGAACCCAGATTATGCCCTAGTAATGCATAATCTACCTGAAGGGTTGAATGGATTTACATTATGAGACAAATAAAAAAAGCACCCGGGATGAGTGCTTTTCTAAACTTCCTTTTTTATAGAGTGCTTCTATACTTTGATCTCAACATCTACGCCACTTGGCAATTCAAGTTTCATCAAAGCATCAACTGTTTTAGCGCTATTTGAATAGATATCTACTAAACGCTTGTAGGTACAAAGTTGAAATTGCTCACGCGATTTTTTGTTAACGTGTGGTGAACGTAATACAGTAAATTTTTCCTTTTCGGTAGGAAGTGGAATAGGACCACTTACTACAGCACCCGTTGCCTTTACGGCACGCACAATTTTTTCAGATGACTTATCAACCAAATTATGGTCATAAGACTTAAGCTTAATTCTAATTTTCTGATTCATAATCTAAACGTCTTTTAGATATTTATTTTGTGGCAAGAGCGCCTTTTACTTCATCTATTACTTTTTCAGCAAGGTTCTTAGGAACTGGTGCATAATGTGCAAATGTTAATGATGCAGAAGCACGACCGGACGTGATTGTTCTTAAATCCGTAACGTATCCAAACAATTCTGACAACGGAACATCTGCCTTAATAACCTGGGCACCCCCGCGGGTATCCATTCCTTTCATAACTCCTCTTCTGCGGTTTAAGTCACCGGTTACCGAACCTGTGTACTCATCCGGAGAGATAACCTCAACACCCATGATAGGTTCCAATAACTGAGGTCCGCACTTACGAGCCGCTTCTCTGAATCCAATACGAGCTGCCAATTCAAATGATAATGAGTCTGAATCCACATCATGATAAGAACCGTGGAACAATCTTACTTTCATCGAGTCGATTGGATACCCGGCTAACGGGCCATTTACCATTGCCTGCTCGAATCCTTTCTGAACGGATGGAATAAATTCGCGAGGAATAACACCACCCACAATTCCATTTACAAACTCTAAACCTGGCTTATCATCAGGGCCAAGTTCACGAGGGCCTATTTCAAATACAATATCGGCAAACTTACCTCGACCACCCGTTTGTTTCTTGTAAACTTCTTTATGTTCAATCGTCTTGGTAAGGGCTTCTTTATAGGCAACCTGAGGCGCACCCTGATTGATCTCTACTTTGAATTCACGTCTCAAACGATCAATAATAATTTCTAAGTGCAATTCACCCATTCCACGAAGAATGGTTTGACCTGTTTCTTGATCGGTATTTACTCTTAGTGTTGGATCTTCTTCAATCAATTTAGAAATAGCCATGCCTAACTTATCAGCATCAACTTGTTTCTTAGGTTCAATCGCATATCCAATAACCGGTTCAGGGAAGTTCATTGATTCAAGAACCAAAGGTCTCTTTTCATCACATAACGTATCTCCGGTTTTGATGTCTTTAAAACCAACCACAGCACCAATATCACCAGCTGGTAATCGTTCAATTTGATTCTGCTTATTAGCGTGCATTTGGAACACACGTGAAATACGCTCCTTTTGTCCTGAACGTGTATTTTGAATATACGAACCAGACTCCAACACCCCTGAGTAAGCACGCACAAAGCAAAGTCTTCCTACAAAGGGATCGGTAGCAATCTTAAATGCCAAACCAACAAATGGTTCTGTTACATCCGGGTGAATTTCGACCTCGGCTCCTGTATCTGCATGCGTGGCAATAATCACATCTTTGTCCATAGGAGATGGCAATAATTCCATCACATAGTCAAGCATGGTTTGAACACCCTTGTTTTTGAAAGATGATCCGCACACCATAGGAACGATTTTCATATCAATCGTTGCCTTTCGGAGAGCCGTTAAGATTTCCTGTTCTGAAATCGAGTTGGGATCTTCAAAAAACTTTTCAATCAATGTCTCGTCATATTCAGCGACAGCTTCCAATAATTTTTCGCGATATTCATGGGCCTCTTCAACCATATCATCGGGAATCGGAACTTCCGTAAAAGTCATTCCTTTATCCGCTTCATTCCATATGATACCGCGGTTATTAATTAAATCAACAACTCCCTTAAAGTTTTCTTCGGCACCAATAGGTAATTGCAGAGCTACCGCCTTGCTACCTAATTTTTCTTTCACCTGCTTGCAAACTCCTAAGAAATCGGCACCAGAACGGTCCATCTTATTCACGAAACCAATACGGGCCACTTTATAATTATCTGCCAGGCGCCAGTTAGTTTCTGACTGTGGTTCAACACCATCCACTGAGCTGAATAAAAAAACAAGACCATCCAATACACGTAATGAACGGTTTACCTCAACCGTAAAATCTACGTGGCCAGGAGTATCAATAATGTTTACGTGATAATCGTGTTTGCGGTACTTCCATTCTACGGTAGTAGCAGCTGAAGTGATGGTAATACCACGCTCCTGCTCCTGTGCCATCCAGTCCATGGTTGCCGCACCCTCGTGCACTTCACCAAGCTTATGGTTAACACCGGAATAAAAAAGAATGCGCTCCGTTGTGGTGGTCTTTCCGGCATCAATATGCGCAGCAATACCTATGTTTCTGGTGTACTTTAAATCTCTTGCCATGTAAGCTTAGAATCTGAAATGTGAAAATGCCTTATTCGCCTCAGCCATTCTGTGCGTGTCGTCTTTCTTCTTAATCGCAGCACCTTCGCCTTTTGATGCAGCCAGTATTTCTGCTGCCAACTTATCCATCATCGTCTTTTCTCCACGAGCACGGGCATAATCAATAAGCCATTTAATGCTTAGGTTAACTTTACGATCGGGTCTGATTTCTACAGGAACCTGAAAAGTGGCTCCACCTACTCTGCGGCTTTTTACTTCCACACCAGGCATTACATTATTCATTGCCCGCTTCCATACATCCAAGCCAGGCTCACCACCTGCCTTTTTCTCAACTTGAGCAATGGCATCGTAAAATATATTGTAAGCAACGCTTTTCTTCCCTTGCTCCATCATGTAATTCACAAACTTGGTAACTAGGGTATCACCAAACTTAGGATCAGGAAGGAGGTATCTCTTTTTAGGTTTTGACTTTCTCATGGCTCAGTAATATTATTTTTTTCCTTTAGCGGCACCTTTAGCTGCAGGAGCTGCCGCACCGGCTTTTGGTCTTTTTGCACCGTACTTAGAACGGCTTTGAAGGCGTCCGCTAACACCTGAAGTATCCAGGGCACCACGCACGATGTGGTAACGTACCCCAGGAAGATCCTTTACTCTACCACCTCGGATAAGTACAATAGAGTGCTCTTGCAGATTGTGGCCTTCTCCCGGGATATACGCGTTCACCTCTTTTTGGTTTGTTAGACGCACGCGGGCTACTTTACGCATGGCTGAATTAGGCTTTTTTGGAGTGGTTGTATACACGCGAGTACACACACCTCTACGCTGTGGACAAGAATCAAGGGCTGGAGATTTTGACTTAAACGTCAATTTCTTCCGTCCTTTTCTTACAAGTTGCTGAATGGTAGGCATTTATATTTTATTTATTAACCCTTCAAAATTAAGGACTGCAAAGGTATTTAAAGTAGAATAGGATGCAAAATCTTGTCTGAAGAAATTTTGCATCCTACATCACAAAAGATGCTAAACTTGCTAGATTTCCGATTAAAAAGGGTTGAAAAATAATGATAATTGAGCACTCAAATTATAATATTTTTCATTAGGTATAAAAGGGTCATTAGAAACAGCTTTCACATTTACATTTGGAATGTAAATGCCATCAAGACTTGCACTTAATCTTTGAGAAATGGAATAACGAAAAGAACCGGTAGCACCAATAAATCCGCGACTGGTGACCGGTAACTCCCAATCGTGAAAATCTGGCGATTCTCCTATTTCAACTTGATTAGTCCTAAAATCCTTATAAAAATCACGCCTGTAAAAAAAACCCAAATTGAATTGAACTTTGGTGCTTAGTCTATAATAGAGTGTTACTGGCATATTGATGAAAGGTCTAACTCCGTCTGTAAGGGTGAAGGAAGGGAAATATATCCCTGAAAGTATTGAAGAATTTACTCCTACTCGATCATAAATTTTCCAATCCCATTCGGCACCAATCGAAAGAGACTGAGTAGATGGATTCCTTACTTTCGTTGATTTACTTATTAATTGATTATTACCAGTCGCTACCAATAAATTGCTAGGAAGAAATTTACTTTGAGCACTTACTAAAAGGGAAAGACTTAAAAGTGTAAGCGAAAAAATTACTCTTTTCATATCCTTAATATTTAATTACAATTTAGTACTGCCCAATTGTTGTTTGTTCCTCTGCTTGAAGCCTCAACCCTTATTGATGTGAACCCATAGGGATCACTAATTTGAGAATTAATAGGAATTGTAGTATTAGCTACAAAAAGCATCGCTCCGGTAGGTTGGTGAAAAATAACTCTATTATACATGTCTGTTGTTCCATAATAATCACTAGCAGTAGCTGTAAAGGGGATTCGAAGAGCACTTTGAGGAGTTGTCCAGCCCCAGTTAGGGTTTTCTAATCCAAAGGAGTTTACTGTAAATAAAACATTTCTGCTATTAAGAATAGTCCTGTAAGGGAACCAACCACAGGTAAATTTTCTCAACTCACCATATTCTAGGATTTCAGTCCATGGAAAATAAAAATTATCATTAAAAAAGCCAAAATATGTTCTAGCCTTTATCCAAACTCTTCTATCATTCTTACAACCGCTATTGTTTTCGAAATAGTCGACCAAAAAATTATCACCACAGATAGAAGAAGTTCTTCCACCATTATCTGTTTTATCAGTTGAATTAGATATTCTTCTAACTGAAAAGATGAGAGTATCAAGATTATCAATTCTTTCTACATTTTTTAACAAATCTAATTTATCCTTATTTGCGGAAACTATGTATTCATCGTTTAAAACCTTGTTGACATTATTACTAGTTTGATAAATGCGATCGCGATTACATATGTCTCCATATAAACCACTAATAACTGGGCCATAGGTGTCTCCTCTTAAAATGATAATGTCTTTGTTATTGCTAAGAATATTCAAAGCTTCATTTTCCTCTTCAGCTAGAGAGAATTCATCTAGTGCGGAAACAACAGCATTATTAAAGGAAATAAAACCATCTGAAGAAACTCTAGAATTTTGAGAACCAACTTTACTGTTCTTTATCTCTATGAATTCAAGAAAAGATTTTGGATCAGGGAAAAACAATATGTTATTAGGATCTACAGCTGTCGGAATGATAACACTATCACTATTTGAAATTTCATCAACCGAAAATTCTGAACAACTCAAAACAAGGACTGCAACAAAAATTAATAGTTTTGATGCCTTTCGGGGGAGGGGGGGGGGGGGTAAATTTCATAAAATTTGTTTTGAATTTTTTCAAACGAATTTAGAAAAAGTTTTTAAATCTCAAAACTTTTTACTGTTTTTTTTTAAAAATCCAAATCTTCTTTCGTTTAACAATATGCTACTGACTAAGCCTCGCCAATAGTACCTCCAAAATTCATTGGAAATTGAGGTGCTTCATTGGTTTGTTTAATAGGACCGAAAGTAGCTTCGTACTTACTGATATTATCTTTCAAGGCCGAAAGAAGTCTTTTTGCGTGTTCTGGGGTAATAATAACCCGAGCCTTAACCCTGGCTTTCGGAACTCCAGGCATAAGTCTAATAAAATCGATCACAAACTCGCTATTGGAGTGCGCAATCATTGCAAGATTAGAGTAGATGCCTTCTGCTATTTCTTCAGATAATTCAATGTTAATCTGATTTTGGGCGGGTGTGTTTTTTGTTTCTGCCATGGTAATATTTGATAATTTCTCAATTTGAAGACTCGAAAATGAATTCCATTAGAAAAACAAAATGTGCGAACGGTAAACCATTCGCACATTTATAAATCAATTCATTTTATAATCTGTTAATTCTGAAGTTCACGCTCCTTCGACTTAGGCTCGGGGGCATCAACTAAACGCTGGTACTCCTCTTCAGAGTTTACAATCATATCGTTGTATCTTCTTTGACCTGTTCCAGCCGGAATGAGGTGACCAACAATAACGTTTTCTTTCAAGCCGACTAATCGGTCTGCCTTGCCACGAATGGCCGCTTCACTAAGCACCTTGGTAGTTTCCTGAAAGGATGCTGCTGACAGCCAGCTTTCAGTCTTAAGTGATGCCTGAGTTATACCCTGCAACGTAGGTCTTGAAACGGCACTTAACGCATCGCGAACCTCAACCACTTTTTGGTCTTTTCTCTTCAGAGAAGAATTCTCATCACGCAATTCACGTGGGCTGATGATTTGACCTACTTTGAACCTTGGAGAATCACCCGAATCCATAACAATTTTCTTGTCTAGTACACTGTCATTTTCTTCACGGAATTCAAACTTGTCAACATATTCACCAGGCAAGAAGGTAGTGTCACCTGAATCAATGATCTCAACCTTCTGCATCATTTGACTTACGATACACTCAATGTGCTTATCGTTAATCTTCACACCTTGTAAACGATATACTTCCTGAATTTCATTAACCAGGTACTCTTGTACAGCTGTTGGTCCTTTGATCGATAAAATATCCGAAG
>JAGPBO010000289.1 GCA_018063305.1 Cyclobacteriaceae bacterium | reverse complement strand
TTCCTGGCTGTTGGCTTGGGTCCCGATTACAAGAAGCAGTAAGAAAGAAATAACTTTCATGGTTACATCTTTAAGATTTTAAATTCAACCCTACGGTTTTTTCGATTGCCCGCAGGAGTATTGGTAGTATCGATTAGCTGTGTTTCGCCAAAGTAAGAGGTGGTAATTCTTTTTTCAGAGATTCCCTTACTTACCAAATAGCGCGTTACCGATTTTGCTCTGCGTTCAGAAAGACTCATGTTATACTCTCCGGTACCGATCGGATCGGTATGCCCGGCAATCTCAACTTCCATCGTAGGGTTTTCATTCATCAGGGAAACAATTCTATTTAACTCTGGGAATGACTCTGACTTTAAAGTAGCCTTATCAAAATCAAAGAAAATATTATTGAGTGTGATTTTCGCATTTGCTTCTACCAGTGTAACCTCAATAGGCGCCAAGGTTATATCCTTGTTCTTCAATACGCCATCTTTATTGAAGTCTCTGAGATCTAAATTTTGACTTTCTGAAATATAATCTTTTGCCTCTGCGCGGAACCCGTACTGTTGTCCGCCAGGCAGGTGTATTTCATATTCGCCTGTTTCCGGATTGGAGTAGGTAACCCCAACTTCTTTTCCATCGGAAAGTCTCTCGTAAATAATTTTTGCTCCTATTGGTTTGCCGGTTTTAGCATCGATCAATTTTCCTTTAACAATAACAATTGGATCGGGGCTCATAAACATGGGCATCTTAACCCGAAAGATGTCTGAGTTATCGGCTGTAATGCCGCGCGAGTAGTAGGCAAACTCACTGGTTGAAGGAATGTTAAAAAACAAATCGTCTAATTTGGTATTGATATCCGGACCTAAGTTTTCCGGAGGAGACCAATTTGTCCAGGAATCATCGAGGCGTTTAGACATGTAAACATCGCTGCCGCCATAGCCACTAAATCCATTTGATGAGAAATACAAAGTCTTATCGTCTGATGCCAAAAAGGGAGCCGTTTCCTCGGATACGGTATTGATAACCTTGCCCAAGTTAAGGGGTTCAGTCCAGGTGCTGTCGTTTTTTTCAAAACTGACATAAAGATCGCGCCCACCTTGAGTATCTTCTCTTTCTACGGACATTAGTAATGATTTGCGCGTATTGGCTAAGAAATAATTTGCTTTTTCATTGTAGTTGTAATCGTTCTCAATTTCAATAGGTTTTGGATCGCTCCAGGAGCCTCCACGATTTGTGCTTATTGAAACCCCGGCAACCATTTTGCCTTTATCCAGATACTTGTTGCCAAGGAGTAATACGACCGCCTTACCATCGGGTGTGGCCGCCACGGTGTTTACAAAATTGGGTTGGCTGTTGTTGAATTGTGAGCCCATATTTTTAGCGAGCGACCACTTTCCATCTGGATTAAGTTCCGAGTACCAGATATCCTCCTTATCACTGGTGCCTCCTATATTTTCAGGATGGTTTTTACGACTGAAGTAAAGCGTTTTTCCATCAGGAGAAAGCATGGGGTTATATTCACTATAATCGCTATTTACGTTGGTATCCAAACGTTCAACAACCAATCCCTTACTTAATAAATCGGGTAAATCAATGTTGGCGATAATCGGAATATTTGAGTCGGAGATTGCCACGGCATCCAATGAAAAGTAATCAGGCAAAGCACTTCCGTCAAACTCAAGTTTTACAGCGGATACCTTGTACTTTGTCTTCTCGACAAAAACATTAAGCATTCTACCCTGCAGGGGTACGGCCATGGGGTTAAAGGTGTTGATTAAATATTCTCGTCCCGCTTCATCGTAAACATAAACCCGATAAAGTGCGCCTGGATTATAGGATTCGGCAATGGCGATTTGCTGGATTTCAATTGGCTTGTCGTAACCCAACTTTATAAATTCAGAACGCTTGGGTTTATCTGGCGTCCAGGCTCCTGGATTTTGTCCCCCTGCTGGCAAAACATTGGGTTGGCCCAAAGCCTGCTGTGCAGAATACTGGATGGGAGTTAACTCAGAAGAAAAGTCAAGAACTTTTGAGGCCCATTGAACAGTTTGACCATTTGAAAATTGGATTCCGGCCAAAATAAGGCAGAATAGGTAGAAGAGTTTCCTCATATATAGGTTCAGAGAATTGCTATGCTTGTAATAAAAGATAAACATAGCTAAAAATTAAAAAAGGCAGAAAAAAATTACATCAACTCATAGAGATCAAATACCAGGAATATCACCTTTTGTGCATTTCCATGGTCTCATTCCATTGAAGTTTTGTTGAAGAGCAGAAATCCTACATGCAAGAGTACTCCCAAAGGGTTCTCATTGTCATTATAATAATTAACGCTAAGACTTATGGGGCCTACTGCAGAGTGAAGCACAAGTCCTGCGGTGGCTGCAAAATAGATTTTTGTAAAATCACTATCGAGCGCGGCCTCTTGATCTTGCAACTGGACAATTGCCTCTAAGGGTTTAAATAAATATCCTTCCAACCTGAAATCAAGACTCTTTCGAATAGAGAAAACATTTCGCCATCCTCCGGCTACATAATTAAAAGCCCGGAAGTTTTGAAGCAGCAAGGTTTTGCTATCCTGAATGGGATTGAAGGCGGGGGCATTAATAACAGTGCCCATATAGTTTGAAAATACAGGCTGATTAGAAAGTACGCCTTCGAAAACATAGCCCGCACTATAAATACCCTGTTTAAAATACTGTTCTAACGAAACTTTAGCGCGCACCCAGGAACGATAATACTTGGTAGGTTGAGTTGATACCGATGTGGTGCCTGGTTCATGACCTTCATTTACACCAAACCAATCCAGTGAAAAAGCATAAGCTCTTCCTTGTGAAGCATATTGTTTTCGATCAAGTGAATTTGTTGTAAAGGAAAAGCCTGCCCGACTTCCTCGTACTGTAAGGTGATCTAAGGTGTCTGAAGAAACAAAAACATCAGAGTTTATATAGTTGTCTTTATTGTTAATGTAAGATGCCTCAATGGACAATTTATAGTTTTTTCCGATAGGTACTCCGAGAGCAGCTCCGACTTTTCGATCAATCCGGGTAAGGACTGTTGGGGTTTCATTCGTTACCACAAGGTCGTTCCCCTGCAGGTAATCCCAGGAATTGAAAGTGGCAATGGGTTCAAGATAAAACCGGCCTCGGTTAGGGTAATCAATACGCGCTTTTAATTGTATTGATTTATAAAAATTTCCAGCAGCAAAACCCGCACTGACACGCGTGAGCGTACGATTAAAATAATAGTAATTGATCCCCAGATAAATATTACTAATATTTCGTGTGGCAATTATGCCTCCAAAATCTACCTGAAAATTATTTTGTTTTCGCTTGGTCAGACTGAAATTAAAGTCGTGTGATTTTTCATTATAGACGAAATTGGGGTAAAGATTATTAAAATAATCGTGCGACACCAATCGATAGAAACCTGATTTTGCCTGGTTAAGATTTAGCGGACGCTTGCCGCTGTTAAAGAATCTTTTAATAAATTTTTGTTGATTGTGATTGAATCCGTCAAACTGAATGTCCTCTATAATAAGGGGGTCACTTTTACTAGTGAACGCATTACGCGCCAGGGCTACTTCTTCACGGGTTCTTCGAACAGAAATCTTTTTCTTGATTTCGTCTATTTGCCGAATGGTCTGATTATACCCGCTATCGATCAGCGCCCGGGCTTTGGCAAAATCGAAGGAAGTGTAGTTGAGAATATTAGGCTGGATGTAAACACCTGAATCCGGAATTTCGGTAGGGTCTGAATTGTCGAGAAGGATGTATAAGAGTGAGCGTGAAATAAGTTGGTCATCTTTTCCATAAGGATATTCTTTGTAGGTCTTTGAAGAGACATTACTCCCTATAAGAACATCGGGCGCAAACTCGCTTAGGGCAACACTCACCGGAAAATTATTATATACACCACCATCAAAAAGATATTTTCCATCAACCCGTATAGGATTATAAAAAAAAGGTACTGTTTGCGTAGCTCGTAAGGCACTACTGAGCGAACCCTTTGATAGAATGACTTCACTTTGCGTAAAGATGTCGGA
>JAGPBO010000085.1 GCA_018063305.1 Cyclobacteriaceae bacterium | reverse complement strand
TTGGGTACGGCATGTGGGGCCTTGCGGGATGGAAAGAAACAGATGATGCCGAGGTAAGTAATGCACTCGACCGGGCTGTAGAACTGGGTAGCAATTTTTTTGATACCGCCTGGGGTTATGGGACTGGTGTAAGCGAACAAATTTTAGGGAAACTGATGCGCCATCATGCTTCCAAACAATTGCATTTCGCTACTAAGATTCCACCTAAAAATTTCATGTGGCCCTCAAAAGCAAATTATACGTTAGAGGAATGTTTTCCTGCTTCGCATATTGTTGAGTACACGGAGAAAAGTTTAAAAAATCTGAATGTAGAGTGCATCGACCTACAACAATTCCATGTGTGGGAGGACAGTTGGGCACACAACGATGAGTGGAAAAAAGCCATTGAAAAACTGAAGGCTGAAGGAAAAATAAAATACATAGGTGTAAGCGTAAACCGGTGGGAACCCGACAATGTACTCAACACTCTTAGGACAGGATTAATTGATTCCGTTCAGGTAATCTATAATATCTTCGATCAAAATCCGGAAGATAATTTATTTCCCCTTTGCCGCGAACTGAATATTGGTGTGATTGCACGGGTACCTTTCGATGAAGGAACGCTTACGGGTATTTTAACTAAGGATACGGTATTTCCAGAGGGAGATTGGCGGGCTACCTACTTTGTCCCAGAAAATTTGAACGCAAGTGTTGATCATGCCGAGGCTTTACGGCCCCTAATCCCCACCCGAATGACCATGGCTGAAATGGCCTTACGCTTTATCTTATGTAATGATGATATCCATACCACTATACCAGGTATGCGTAAAATAAGGCATGTTGAAGCTAATATTAAGATGAGTGATGGCAAGCGATTGCCTTCAGCAATACGAGAAGAATTGAAAGGCCACCGTTGGGATCGGACACCCACAAAATGGTCTCAGTAGGTCAAAATTCTGCCACTCTGTCACTTTTTCCCTTCAAATCCCCATTGGCATAACCCTTGTTCAAGAGGTCTTGCATAAGAACTCTAAAATCAAAAAACTGAACATATCATGGGAAAAATTATTGGAATAGACTTAGGAACCACCAACTCGTGCGTTGCCGTAATGGAAGGCAATGAACCTGTGGTGATTGCCAATAGCGAAGGTCGTAGAACTACACCTTCTATAGTAGGATTTTTGGATAATGGAAAGGGTGAACGCAAGGTGGGTGATCCTGCCAAACGTCAGGCCATAACCAATCCAAAGAACACGGTATCTTCTATCAAACGCTTCATGGGAAAGAAGTTTGGTGAAATCAGTGGCGAAAAGAAGATGGTATCGTACGAAGTGGAAAGTGGTAACAACGACACCGTGCGTGTGCGTATTGGCGATCGGTTGTATACTCCTCAGGAAATCTCTGCCATGATTCTTCAAAAAATGAAGAGTACAGCAGAAGACTATCTTGGAACAACCATTACCGAAGCAATCATTACTGTTCCTGCTTACTTCAATGATGCCGAGCGTCAGGCAACCAAGGAAGCCGGGCAGATTGCCGGTTTGGATGTGAAAAGAATTATCAATGAGCCTACCGCTGCTGCCTTGGCTTATGGTATGGATAAGAAAAACAAAGATATGAAAATCGCGGTGTATGACTTAGGTGGGGGTACATTCGATGTGTCAATTTTGGAATTAGGTGATGGCGTGTTTGAAGTGAAGTCGACCAATGGTGATGTGCACCTGGGTGGCGATGACTTTGATATGCGCGTTATGAACTGGCTGGCGGATGAATTTAAAGCCGATAAGAATATTGACTTGCGCAAAGACCCGATGGCTTTGCAACGCTTAAAGGAAGCTTCAGAAAAAGCAAAAATTGAGTTGTCGAGCAGTAATGAAACTGAAATCAATCTACCTTATATCACATCGGTAGATGGTGTACCCGAACACTTAGTTAAAAAACTTTCACGTGCTAAGTTTGAACAGTTGTGTGATGACTTGATTAAACGCACACTTGATCCTTGCAAAAAGGCAATGGCTGATTCTGGATATTCGGTTAGTCAGATTGACGAAGTAATTCTGGTGGGTGGTTCTACCCGTATTCCAAGAATTCAGGATGAAGTAGAAAAATTCTTTGGCAAGAAGCCTTCCAAGGGTGTAAACCCCGATGAAGTAGTTGCTGTGGGTGCTGCCATTCAAGGAGGTGTACTGACAGGCGAAGTGAAGGACGTTCTTTTATTAGACGTAACTCCGCTTTCCTTAGGTATTGAAACCATGGGTGGTGTGTTTACCAAATTGATTGAATCCAACACGACCATTCCTTCAAAGAAATCGGAAGTGTTCTCAACCGCATCAGATAATCAACCTTCGGTAGAAATTCACGTGTTGCAAGGCGAGCGCCCGATGGCTCGGGACAACCGTACTATTGGCCGGTTCCACCTCGATGGAATTCCACCCGCACCACGTGGAGTACCTCAAGTGGAAGTAGTTTTTGATATTGATGCCAACGGTATCCTTCATGTATCGGCAAAAGATAAAGGCACTGGTAAAGAACAGAAGATTCGGATCGAAGCTTCATCCGGCTTAACCGATGCTGAAATCAAGAAGATGAAGGAAGAAGCTCAGGCTAATGCAGAAACTGACAAAAAAGAAAAAGAGCGCGTAGAGAAAATCAACCAGGCAGACTCGCTGATTTTCCAAACCGAAAAACAGTTGAAGGAGTTTGGTGAAAAGCTTTCTGAAGGAAATAAGACTGCAATTTCGCAAGCATTGGATAAACTGAAAGAAGCTCACAAGAGTCAGGATGTAGTGGCTATTGAAACCGCTATGAATACACTCAATGCCGCCTGGCAGGTAGCCTCTCAGGAAATGTATGCCGGAGGTTCTCAAGCCGGAGCAGCACCGGGCGGTGAACAACCGAATCAATCCGCTGACGCAGGGGCAGGAGCATCGGGTGGCAATGGCAATGCAACTGATGTAGAGTATGAAGAAGTAAAATAATAATCGGTAACCTCTGAGTTACTAAGAACCCTTCGGATGGCCATCCGAAGGGTTCTTTTTTTTCTTTTATTTTTTTGATGCTGATTTCCGTCTATCAAAACTATCTTTACCACTCTTAAACAGATTCCGTAAAGTATGCTTGTTGTAAAATTTGGTGGCACCTCGGTAGGTAAGCCTGAAAGAATGAAGAAGATTGCTCAACTGGTTACGGAAATGCCTGGTAAAAAAGTTGTTGTCCTCTCAGCATTAAGTGGAACTACCAATACACTGATGCGGATAGGCAATCATTTGGTGGCTCTACAACCTACTGCAGCAGAACAAGAGATTTCAACCTTAGAGAAACACTACGAGCAATTCACTAAAGAATTATATGGAAGTGAATCCTATCGGGCTATCGGACAAGAAATTGTAAGCCGCTACTTCAGTCTTTTTCGATTATTGGCTGCTGGTAAATTCGATGATAGAAGTTTTCGTGAGCTCTTGGCACAAGGCGAATTAATTTCCACTGAATTATTCTATCATCACTTACAGGAAATAAAGGTTTCCTCTCGCTTGTTGCCTGCTTTGCATTTTATGTCTATTGATGAGAATCAGGAACCGGAGTTAGAAAAAATAAGTGAACGACTGAAGCCTATTCTGGGCACTATGAGTCATGTGGATATTTTGGTCACACAAGGGTACATCTGCCGAAATCATAAAAATGAAATTGATAATTTAAAGCGAGGCGGCAGCGATTATACCGCATCGCTCATCGGTGCCGCCATTCGGGCCGAGGAAATTCAAATCTGGACAGATATTGATGGCATGCATAACAATGATCCGCGCATAGTAAAAAAGACTGTACCTATTGCCGAACTTACTTTTGACGAGGCTTCGGAGTTGGCCTACTTCGGTGCAAAAATTCTGCACCCTTCCACCATCGTGCCTGCTCAAAAATACAGTGTACCGGTTCGCTTAAAAAACACGATGGATGAAAAAGCACCCGGTACTCTTATAAGTGATAAAGGAGGTCGTGGCGAGTTCAAAGCCATTGCAGCAAAGGACGGGATCACAGCCATTAAAATAAAATCATCGCGCATGCTATTGGCGCATGGATTCTTACGAAAGGTATTTGAGGTTTTTGAGCGCTATAAAACATCGATTGATATGATCTCTACTTCAGAGGTAGCCGTCTCATTAACGATTGATGACAACAAAAATCTGAATCTTATATTAGATGAGCTGACAAGTTTTGGAACCATAGAAGTTGACGAGAATCAAAGTATCATTTGTATTGTTGGTAATTTGCTCTCGGAAAAAGAAGGTGTACTAAGAGAAGTTTTTGATGCACTGGAAACTGTACCGATCCGAATGGTTTCTTATGGTGGTAGCTACAACAACATCTCCATCCTGGTTGAAACAAGTCAAAAGGAAAAAGCATTGAATTTATTAAACGAAGGAATCTTTCATTTATAAAAAAAGATACATTCGCTATCAAGAATTATTACCGTTTATCCGGAAATAAAGTCATAAATAAATTTAATAAACGAGAAACTTTTTTTCAACTATATTTACCATAGACCTAAATATCTGGACGTATGGTAACTTTTGTAATTCTCGTTTTCGTTGTTGGTTATTTGGCTATTGCTCTCGAGCATCCCATTAAAATTAACAAAACGGCTTCCGCCCTTTTAACCGGGGTTATCTGCTGGACACTTTATGCTTTGTTTTCCGGCAATTCGATTGAGCTTATTGGCGAACAATTAAATCATCATTTAGGTCAGATTTCTGCTATCCTCTTCTTCTTAATGGGCGCCATGACCATTGTTGAATTAGTTGACGCCTATCAGGGCTTTAAAATCATAACCGATCGTATCAATACAAAAGATCCCAAAAAATTACTTTGGATTATTTGTATTGTTACGTTCTTTCTCTCTGCCATTCTGGATAACCTGACTACCTCCATCGTTATGGTCTCCTTAATCAGAAAACTGGTACCCAATAAACAAATGCGATTGTTCTTTGCGGGTATGATTGTTATTGCGGCTAATGCCGGTGGCGCCTGGTCGCCTATTGGCGATGTAACAACCACCATGTTGTGGATGGGTGGTCAGATTTCATCAGGAAACATTATTATAACTTTATTTATACCAAGTGTTGTATGTATGGTTATTCCGTTAATCTACTTACAGTTTACCCTTAAAGGTGAATTGGGAACCCACGCAGAAAATCATAATACAAATACAGGGGGCACTCACCACCATGGAGGTAATGGAGCCCCGGTACGAGGCGCTACCACCATGTTGATTATGGGTGTGGCCGGATTAATCTCTGTTCCCATTTTTAAAACTATAACTCATCTTCCGCCCTATATAGGCATGCTACTGGCGCTGGGTGTGCTCTGGGTAGTATCCGAATTAATTAATCCTGATATGGATGAAGCCGATAAGCGACCCTATACCGCAGCTGGTGCTTTAGCCCGGATTGACGTGCCTAGTATTCTATTCTTTTTGGGAATTTTATTAGCCGTGAGCGCTCTTGAATCTATGGAGATATTAAATCACTTTGCTGGCTGGCTCGATACTACTTTGGGTGACCAACGTATTATCATTACCCTGGTTGGAATTTTGTCTGCCATTGTAGATAACGTACCCCTTGTAGCAGCCAGCATGGGTATGTATGATATAAATGTCTATCACCAGGATCACCTGATCTGGGAATATTTGGCCTATTGCGCGGGTACAGGTGGTAGTATTCTTATCATCGGCTCTGCTGCCGGTGTTGCTGTGATGGGTATGGAAAAAATCGATTTCATCTGGTATCTCAAGAAAATCTCACTGCTTGCCATGCTCGGATATTTTGCAGGAGCAATCATATATCTCCTCATACAACCATATTTAGCAGTACATCCTCCTTTGTAATCTATAGACCTTAAAAATAAATCAAAGAGCACTTTAGTCGGTGCTCTTTGATTTTGTTATTGTTCAAGCCCAACCAATACAATTGTATAGGCGAGGTAGCTCAGTAACATCAGCATTGCTTCCCACCGATCTAACTTCCGTTGATTTAGCGTAAACATAAAAATCATTAGCACCACAGTTGCTCCACCCAAAACCATGAAATCGAAGTTCATAGATATGTTGTAGGGAGTTGGGCGTATAACACCCGTGATTCCCAAAATAAAAAAGATGTTAAAGATGTTTGACCCAACCACATTGCCTATGGCGATATCTGTATTTTTTCGATAGGCAGCCACTGCCGAGGTGGCCAACTCGGGCAAGGACGTTCCCGCTGCCAAAATCGTGAGTCCAATTAATTTTTCACTTAATCCATAATATTTGGCGATAGCCACTGCATTATCAACAACAAGACTACCTCCGCCTACGAGCAGAGCAAACCCCAGAACTATAAAAAGTATAGACCTTCCTGTGGAGTATAACTTAATAGAATCCCCTTCGTCTAATCCTGAACCATTTTTCATTGTTCGGAATATGTAAAAAATAAATAGCCCGAAGAAAGTCAATAATATAAGCGCATCTAACCGACTAAGGACATTACTGTCTCCTCCCCAAAACATAGAATCATTAACCATTATGAATAAGACTATCGCAGCAATTAGCGATAAGGGAATTTCAAAGGAAACGGTATTTCGTTGAACAACTAAGGGGTAAATAATTCCTGCTATACCTAAGATGAAAAGCAGATTAAAAATATTGCTGCCTATTACGTTTCCAAACGCAGCATCATTATGCCCGCTAACAGAAGACATTATGTTGACTAACAATTCGGGCGTAGAGGTACCAAAGGCAACTACCGTTAAGCCGATTGCCAGATTAGACACATTGAATTTTTTGGCAACAGAGGAAGAGCCCTTAACCAAAAAATCAGCCCCTTTAATAAGAATTACAAAACCAATCAATAATAGAGTGAATGTAAACAGCATAGATTATTAGTTTATAAAGTGACACGATCAATTTAAAGTGTCGCCCTAAATCCTTAAAATCTTACCCATCCGGTAAAAGCTAATTGACTCCAGTTCTGAAAAGATACGATCAATTATTCGAAGCCTGATAAAGCTGGCTGTGCCAAAGTATAAGCATGGCCTTGTAAAAAATTGAATAACCTTAAATTTCCCTTTTACTTCTGAAGTACCGATTGTGACAGGAGGCTTGGTTGCCATAAATCCCAAATCACACAAATCCACGCTTAGCTGAGTATGCTCTTGGAGAGAAATAGATTCTGTTGGACTACCCAAACAATTAAGAATAAAAAGAAGGGAACCTCCCATTATCCAAAAAAAGGTTAAACTCGAGTTGCGCCAACAAGACATAATCAAAAATAACAAAAAACAACCTGTCTTTTACAGAGTCCTTTCTTTTTCAAATCAATTGTTTTAAAGCAATTTCAAAGGAAGTTTGGGCAAGTTTTGTTTTTGCTAAACTGACTTCCCTGGTTTTTTCAAGGGCTCGCAATATCGTTTGAGAAATATCCGTGAAAATTGCTTCATCCGTCATGCTCACTTCACGTTCCATAAAATAAGCAAACACCCGGGCCATTCCACAATTGGCAATAAAGTCTGGAATCACTGAAATCTTTTCATCGGCATAAAGGCCGGTGGATCCAAAGAAGATTTCTTTATCTGCAAATGGAACATTGGCTCCGCACGAAAAAACTTCGACTCCAGAATCAATCATGCGATCAATTTGATCTTGCGTTATCAGGCGCGAGGCAGCTGCGGGAATAAATACGTCAAAGGTTAAGTCCCAGATCTTTTCATTTACAATTTCGAATGGTAACAAATGTTCGGCTACTAATCGATTACCGGCTCTGTTTACAACCAAATCACAGATTTGCTGATGCGTAAAGCCGGCCTGATTTATCAACCCTCCATCACGGGTAACTATCCCTACAACCTTTGCCCCCATCTGGGATAAATAAAATCCGGCAGCAGCGCCTACATTACCCCAGCCTTGTACAACTATCCGCTTCCCTTCTACTTTGCCACCCCACAAATTGTAATAATGTTTTACTGCTTCGGCCACGCCAAACCCAGTACACATATCGGCCACGGTATATTTTTTTTGCGGAGAGGGTGTGTACTTTTCATCCTCAATTAATTTAATTACTCCTTGCCGCAGTTGTCCTATCCGATTTACTTTTTGGGGCTCCGTGGGTTTGTAATGTCCTGCAAATACGCCCTCTTGCGGATGCCAGATGCCTACATCTTCAGTATGTGGAATTACTTCATGTATTTCGTCAACATTTAAATCTCCTCCCGTACCATAATAATATTTAAGCAAAGGCATAACGGCAGCATACCAGCGATGAAGCACACCTTCTTTGCGTGGGTCGTTAGGATCGAAATTGATTCCAGACTTTGCGCCCCCAATCGGGGGGCCCGAAACGGTGAATTTTATCTCCATCGTTTTAGCCAATGATTCTACTTCTCTTTTGTCGAGACCAACACGCATCCGGGTACCGCCTCCGGCAGCACCGCCCCGAAGAGAATTAATAACTACCCAACCCTCGGCTTCTGTCTCACTATCTTTCCATTCAAAAACAATTTCTGGCCGTTTGGTTTCAAACTTATCTAGCAGATCCTTCATCCTTTAATCTTTAAGTTGCCAAAGATATTAAATCGTTGATAGAAGCCTTTTTCATATTTTTGAAGTCTCTTTTAATTATGAACCTGGTCATTGATTCTGGTAACACGCGTTTCAAAGTTGGTATTTTTGAGGGTACCTCATTAATCCAGAAATATTCCTTCGCTGAAAGCGAACTGCTGAAAGACTTTCTAAGTAAAAATAGTTTTAGCCATGTTCTCGTAAGCTCTGTCAACTATAACGCTAACGAAATTTTGAAGTGGACTCAAGGCTCCGGAAAAAAAATTATTTTAGATACCACGCTGCCACTTCCTATTACTTTAACCTATACCACACCGGGCACACTTGGGGTAGATCGAATTGCCGCTGTTTGTGGTGCACTTGAATTATACCCAGGCCATGACTGCCTGATCATTGACGTTGGCACCTGTATCAATTATGAGTTTTTAAGTCGCGATAAAATTTACCTGGGGGGGGCAATCTCGCCCGGGATAATGATGCGATTTGAAGCTATGCATACGTTTACCTCTAAGTTGCCGTTAGTAAAACCACTAAACGAACCGGATCTGATTGGTAATAGTACCGAATCATGTATGCAAAGCGGTGTAATGAATGGCGTAATTGAAGAGGTTAACGGGATCATTAACCGTTATATTGAATATTTTCCTGCCCTAAAAGTGATTTTATGTGGTGGCGACTCCACTTTTTTTGAAAACAAGCTTAAACACTCCATATTTGTAGCCCCCGAACTCGTTTTGAGCGGTTTGAACAGGATTTTGCGTTATCATGTTGAATTTTAAGAAGAATACTCTACTCATACTTAGCTTATCTCTGTTCACTTCCCTAAATATTTTGGGGCAGGCAGCGCAGACACCATTTTCCTACCTCGGCATAGGCGAATACTATGGAAATGCCCTTGCCCATAATCAAGGAATGGCTGGGGTGGGTATCAGTAATCCTCAATATTTTTACATAAACAATCAAAACCCCGCATTATTGGTTTTTAATCGATTTACATCCTTTGAAGCTGGATTTATTGGTGAACGCAGGACCGTGAAAGGCAACGGGGTTTCTGAAACGAATGGAGACGCCAATCTTAATTATTTAATTATGGGCTTCCCGATTAAGGTTGGTCGATGGTCAACATCAATAGGACTGGCACCTTACACATCCGTAAATTATCGTCTTAATTATATAGACTCTATTCAAGGAAGTATTAATACGGTAAATGTTATAGAAACAGGAAGCGGAGGGTTTAATCAATTTGCCTGGTCGCATGGGGTATCCCTACATAAAAATCTTTCAATAGGCGTTAAAGCGGCCTACCTGTTTAGCTCTATTGAAAACCAATACTCAAATTCTTTAACGCAAAGTGCGCAGGCTGCTACCTATTACCCCTCAGTATATGAAAGAACGTATGTGAAAGATTTTGTTTTCACTTCTGGCCTCTCTTATCGGGTTGATTCGCTTTTTAACAAAAATTATAAGCTCAATCTTGGGGTAGTTTATGATTTTAGAGCAAACCTGAAGACTCAATACACTGCACGCTTTGAACAAAGAAATGCTGTTGACACTTTATTTTCTACATCCGTGGCTAACAATGAGCCTGGCTCAATAAACTTACCGGCTAAAGTTGCTTTTGGTTTATCTTTTAGCAAGGGTGATCATTGGATTATAGGCTCTGATTTTGTTTTGCTCGACTATACTAAGTTTAGTGGCCGAGAAGTAAGTCAGCAAGCAACCAAGGGTTGGAAATTGGCGCTCGGAACAGAATTTACACCCGATGTTGTTGCACTAGGGAGTTACTTGAAGCGGATTACGTACCGAACAGGCGTAAGCTATGATAAGTATCCCTATTTGATCAATGGTGTTCCTCTTAAAGATTTTGGCATTAATTTTGGTTTCTCTATGCCAGTAAGCAGAGTCTCGAGCATCGATTTTGCTTTTAAAGTCGGAAAAAGAGGAAATGTGAAAGACAATACAATTGAAGAAAACTATTTTAAGCTTTATTTTGGTGCGACATTTAACGACCAATGGTTTGTCAGAAGAAGATTTGATTAAAAACTAAACTCAAATGAAAAAGAAAATGAAGTCATCGCTGTTAGGTATCGCTTTTATCCTCTTAACGGCTATAACCGGTTTTTCACAATGCAAGGAAGTTCTATGGCCGGAGAACAAAGAAAAGGCTGAAGAATCTGTAGCCCTTTATGGTGATGCGATGAAACAACAGAATTGGCGTGCGGCAGTACCTCCTTTTCAGTGGATGCTCAAAAATGCACCTAAGTGGAATACCAAGCTTTATATTGATGGAACGGAGATCTATAACAAACTTGCATCAGCTGAAAAAGATCCTATTAAAAAACAAGTTTTAGTTGATTCGCTCATGATGCTTTACGACATGCGTGTAACCAATTGTGGTGACGAAGTGAATGTGTTAAACCGCAAAGCCATTTATGCAGCCACATACAACGCTCAAAACAAGGCCAAAACTGCTGAGGTATTAGCGCTGTACGACAAAGTATATGAAATCAGTGGTAACAACGTGTTAGATAATAATCTTCTTACCTACATGCAGGTTATTCAACTAAATGCTGTGTTGACGAAAAACCTAAGCGATGATCAGATTCTTGAACGCTACGATAAATTATCGGGTGTAATTGATGTGAAGATTAAAAAAGCCCAGGAAGGAAATAAACAGACAGAGGTGGATAGATTGAAGGCCACAAAAAGCAGCGTTGATGATATCCTAATCAAGTTGGTAAAAGTAGATTGTGATTTTGTTAAGAAAAATCTTGAACCAAAATTCAAAAAAAATCCAAACGACATCGCGTTAGCTAAAAAAATCTTCCAATTCATGACCACCGGTGGCTGTATTGAAGACCCGCTTTGGTTGCAGACCGCAGAAGTATTGCACAAGGACAGCCCCGATTATGGATTAGCTATTAACATGGCAAAGATTTATGCGAAAAACGGAAACGTGGATAAGGCCGAGTCACTAGCCAGTGAAGCGATAACCATAGCTCCCACCGCAGCAAATAAGGCTACAGCCAATTTATTTGTAGGAGATTTACAAGCCCAAAAAGGTAGTAAATCGGCCGCTCGTGAAGCATACCGAAAGGCAATAGCAGCCGATCCATCCAGCAAAGACGGCTATGAGAAAATTGGAGACCTATATATGGGTTCTTTTAAAGATTGTGCTAAAGGATCAAGCCTGGCAGAAGATCGTTTGGTTTACTTGGCCGCTTATGATATGTATGCCAAGGCTGGCGATCAGTCAAAGATGAATCAGGCGCGTGGTCAGTTCCCTTCGGTAACAGAATTGTTTGAATTGAACTGGAAAGAAGGTGAAACAAAATCCATTTCTTGTTGGGTTGGCGAAACCGTAGTGTTACGCACCCGTGGTAAGGAATAAATAAATAGAAATTAATGGGAAGGCTGGCTTACTTAAGCTGGCCTTCTTCTTTATATGCAGGTCACTTGTCTCCGCGTAAGTTATATAGCAAAAGTCCGTAGTTCTCTGGCTATTTTGGTCTTGGTACTATCGGCATGCTCCACGCAGGAAGCAACAAAACCTGTTTTGTATGAGGGTCCTTTGAGCGAAGCCGAAAATGTGGAGATGTTTTACTCCGAAAAAGATCGGGTGAAGGTAAAACTCGAGGCAAAAAAAATCAATGAGTTTCAGAATGGCGATCGGGAATTTCCAGAAGGTATTTACCTGGAGTTTTTTGATGATCTGGGTATTAAGACCTCAACCCTGCAGGCTAATAGCGCCTATTACTTTAAAGAAGAAAATAAATGGCGCGGCCGGGGCAAGGTAGAGGTAATTAATACCGCAAAGCAAGAACAACTAAATACCGAAGAGTTGTTTTGGAAACCTGATACTAAAAAAATCTTTACAGATAAGTTTGTCACTATCAAACTTCAAAATGAAGTGATTTATGGTACCGGGCTGGATGCTGCGCAGGATTTATCAACCTATCAGATCAAGAATCCAGAAGGTGAATTTACAGTTGAAGAATAATCAGGTGATATTTAGCTCATGAAACTATTAGACGTTCTTTTGTTATCGCTGGCAGCAGCTCTTGTTATTATAGCCGTTTACGAAATAATGACCGTAGGCATAGGCCAGGCCTATTGGCTGGTAATGATGGCTGTACTGATCTTTTTCATCTATACCTATCGCAAAAAGCGTTGAGTCGCTTCCCCCTGTTTCTGCCTGTAAAACCCTGATAACCAATCGTTATTAAATTCAAGTAATATTAAAGCGCAGCTTTGCCGAATTGATTTAACGGGTTAAATTTGCGGTTCTTAAATAAAAAGGGCCCGTTTCTTTGGAAATAGACCTCAAAAAAGGAATAAACAATTCAAACATTATAAATTTCTCTTATGGCATTGATTGGAACATTGAGGAACAAGATGACCAAGTGGGTGGTGGGTTTTGTGGCAGTCGCTATTGCAGCATTTGTTTTAAACGACCTGTTTGGTAGTGGTCCTAAATCCCTGTTTGGTAAAGATAACTCGGTAGGCACGATAGGTGGCAACACCATCCAGTTGGATGAATATCAGGCTGCTATTCAAGAGCGTGAAAACAATTACATCCTGAATTTTGGTCGTCAGCCGGGCGATCGCGAAAGGCCTCTCTTACAACAACAAGCCTGGGATCTTTTAATTTCACAGAAAGCTGTTAGACCAGAGTTTGAAAAAGTGGGTGTAAAAGTTACCACCGATGAAATCTGGGATATGATTCAGGGAAGAAACATAGATGAAAACGTGAAGTCTTCTTTCCTCGATTCTGCCGGAAACTTTGATCGCTCAAGATTGATCTCTTATATAAATCAATTTAATGCCCCTACCCCAATCGACCCTCAGGCGTTAGCAGGCTTTCAAGAAGCTAAGTACCGCTGGTCAACTTTTCAGCGCGATCTTGGTTTAGGTCGTGAAAGACTTAAGTATGAAAACCTTTTGATAAAAACTACCTATGTAACTGAAGCCGAAGCAGAACGGGACTATCATAACCAAAATGATGTAGCCGAAGTTAAATATCTTTATGTGCCCTATTTTGTAATCAGCGACTCCACCGTTACGGACAGTCAGCTTAAAGAATATTACAATCAGAATAAGCAAAAGTATAAGGCAGAGCAAACCCGTAGCCTCAGCTATGTGAACTTCCCTATCGAAGCTTCGGCTGCTGACTCACTTCAAATCAGAGAAGATCTTGAAAAATTGGCTGCTGACTTTAAAACTGTAACCGAAGATTCAGTTTTTGCGGCCGCTAACTCTGAAGGGAATGAGCCCTTTACAAAATATTCCAACTCAACGCTACCCGGTTTTTTAGCTGATAAAAAAGATCAATTGGTTGCCGGAAGTGTCTTCGGTCCATTCCTTGATGGGAATTCTTATAAAGTGGTGAAAGTAGTACGATTTGGGAAAGACACCGTGGGCAATGCAAGAGCCAGTCATATTTTAATTCGTTGGGATGATGAAAGTGAAGCCTCTAAAAAAGTTGCCAAAGAAAAAGCAAAAAAGATTCTTGCTGACATTAAAGGGGGTGCTGACTTTGCTGCGAAGGCTCGTGAATTCGGTACGGATGGTACAGCCTCGCAAGGCGGAGATCTGGGTTGGTTCAGCT
>JAGPBO010000084.1 GCA_018063305.1 Cyclobacteriaceae bacterium | reverse complement strand
GGCAGAATATTCTACCAGGCGAATACGAAGCCCGCCCAATTGAAGGGTTTGCCAAAATGAAGTGCCCGTTTCACCAATGTGTTCCGTCTTTGGGATATCCTGCCAATCGATAGTTTGAAAATTAATTATGTTCATATTCACATTGTTCTGTCTCTCAGTTGCACTAATTTTAATTTGATGGAAATAAACTCTTATCAATACCCGGAATCACATTCAAAGCATTTTTATAATATACTTTTCGTAACACAGAGTCAGGTAACTCTAAACCATACATTTTCCAATGGGCGTGGCGTTTGCGGTAGTAATCAAAATATTCATCACCAGTTTCTAAAACCTGGAAGTACGTATAGTATTCCTGCATCTTGTAGGTGTCTTTCCCGAACATAATCCGGTCCTGATATTTAATTATAAAACTCTGTGCAGACTTTGGTTGTCGCCCAAGTTCGGCCAGCACTGCACCTAACTCTGTATACACATTGGGTAACTCATCAAAAAGTTTTCCTAATCGATCCAGGTCATTACCAAACCACCCGAGGTGAGCATTGATAAATTTTGTTTCCGGGTGTTTGCGAAACACATGATGTTGTTCGTCCATCACTTGCTCAAAAGGAGGAACCTTTGAAGGATCACGGTAGCGGCTTGGCTCCTGCTTTAACTCCAGCCAACGTTCGTTGTGTTTGTCTTTAGGATTCCAGAATGAATTGGGCTCCCCACTATGAATCAATACCGGAATACCCAAGGCACCGCACTTTGCCCAGATGGGATCAAGACGTGGATCATCAATAGCAATCCGATTTCCTTCATTGTCTTTATCGGTTAAACCGAGACTTTTGTACACTTTCAAACCATGCACACCTTGCTTCACCGCTTCATCCATTAACACCAGCGCTTCATCCGGCCAACCGGCATCATCCAGATTTTCGAAATTGATATTTAAGAAAAGAATAAATCGATTCGGATAATTTTTATTCACGTTGTCCAGCGACCATTCTAAATACTTTCCACGAAAGCCACTGAGATTCACCATTACACCCATGTTGAGAGAATCCATTTCAGTGATCAACTTATCAAGGTCTTGCACCGGCATGGTCCATTGATGATTGTGTACATCAATGAATGGAAACTTTGAGTGTGTTAGTTTATGCTCCGGAACTTTTAATGTACTGATGGGTTCATACTCCTCCACATCCATTACATTGAGTCGGTATTGAATCTTTCCTATCATCCAATACACCAATCCTAAAAATAAAAGAGTAGCAAGGGGAAGTAAAAGCCACTTCCGTTTTGAAAAGGCCATTTAGCAAATGTTATTGAATGGTAATCGGAACACGCACCAATGTTTTATCCCACACAAAATCCATATTAACTCCAGCCGAGTCATCGGAAAATTGAATGACAAACTTTTCAGTTTCGTTGGGTGCTGTGCTAACGGGTATATCTACTTTAAGTATATCCTTCGTATAGTCAGGCTCTGCCACACCAAAGTAAACCCCAACCTCTGAGTTAAGTGAAATTTGAAATGAAGTTGGTCCAGGCACTGCATACATGCGATAGCTTCCCGCATTTACCGGCTTACCAGCAAACGTAATATTTTTGCTAAATGTAATTTCAGTTGATGCGTTAGCTCCCAATCGCCAGTATTTGCCATAGGGCTGTAAAGCGCCATCTTTTTCTTCGCCAAAAATTAAACGACCACGCTTAGATGGTTGAGAGTAGTTTACTTTAATATCCAGCCCATTACTGCTGAATGAAGTTGAGGTGGTTGGACTTTTAGGAAATAAAACTCCGTACCCAAAAAAGCCTACTACTGCCAACAGTAGCACGGCTACACCGATTAATATTTTCTTTAGCATAAGATTGAATGATTTTAAGTTAATGAGGGTTGAAGATACTAACTCTACTCATGACTAAAAAGTGTTCGATTACATAGCAAACTGAATGGTGGGTGAGTTTCAAAGAGCCCTTATGGATTAGTCTTTGAGGACACCGACCAAGGTAATGGATATTTCATAGGGTAAGCTTTTATTGGAAGCTAAAAGCAACTGGGATAATTGTAAAAATACTATTAATGATCAGCCTCAAATAACCGGTACTCGGTATGTTCTTGCGGTAATGACTTTAAATTGTTAGCAAAAGTGTCTTTTAAAATACTCTCAAAATTTCAATGGCATTTTTCCACAGGCTTGTACTATCAAAATTCTGACTAACTTAAGTCTTTACAATTTTCATGAAGCGGTTGGCGAAGATTTTAGGATTGCTGTTGGTAAGCATTATGATAATAGTCCTCATTGGCTATGGGATTATTGTCAGCTATAAAGTGGAAATCCTTGCCAAAGTCAATGACAAAATAAGCGAGTCCGTTAACGGTGAAGTACAGATTGGTGATTTTGAAATCACACTGCTGCATGACTTCCCTAATATTTCACTCTCCCTGAAAGACATAGACCTGCGCGGACCACGCTATCAATATTACAAGCACGGATTTCTACGAGCGGAAATGATCGATTTAAATGTGCGGCCGTTCAGGCTGTTGCAGAAGCAGGTCAGCATTAAATCGATTAAGGTGGTCAATGGAGAGATTTTTATCTTCCGTACTAAAGACGGCTACATGAACCTGGATGTTTTCAACAATAAAACTTCATCTGACACAGTCCGTTCCGAAAGTGATTCTCCTCGATTCATAAATTTTGATGAAATGAATTTCAGAAACGTGAAGATTGCTTTTCAGGATTCGTTAAAGGGAAAGTCGTTTGGGGCAACGTTTGTACGTGTCGGCAATCACCTTATCAGCACAGACACATCTGTGCACTCTCATGTGAAAGGTGAAATTGATTTTGTTGGGCTAATGTTCGATGCAGTGAAAGGAAGTTTCCTGGCAAACAGGAAAACCAACGCTGATCTGAATGTGGAATTTTTCTACCCTTCAAAAAGGCTGGTTATTGAAGCTTCGTCTCTCGCGCTGGAAAAATCAACCATAAACCTTTCAGGCGCGTTGCAGTTCTCTTTGCCGGGAGGAAATTTTGAGATCAACATTCAATCCGACAAGCTTGACGTTCAGGAAGGGCTTGAGGTAGTCAGCGAACAGTTGCAGGCAAGTCTGAGTAAATTTCTGGTCAACAAACCTGTTGCTATTGATGTACGCCTGAAAGGGGATATGAGCCCGGGTGTTACACCTTCCGTAGATATTTCATTTGCTTTGCAGAATTGCAATTTAACATGGAACAAGTTGTCATTACAGAAAACATCTCTTAAGGGATCTTTCACAAATCACAAAAATAATTCAGTCAAGTTTGATGATCGCAATTCAGAAGTAACGCTTGATTCCGTTAAGGGAATAATCAAAGGGCTGCCCTTTACGAGTTCAGCAAACTTTTATGACCTCACCGATCCTTTTTTAAATCTCAATATAAAGTTTGATTCGGAACTTAGAAAAGTAAATACAGATGTTGATACAACAAGAATTAAATTCATCGCAGGACATTTTATTTCAAAAGTAAAATTTCAAGGCAAACTGAATGAATACTTTGATGATGCCGTCACACGCTATCACGGCAGGCTTCAAGGTGAAACAATTGTTAGAGGTGGCAAGCTCGCATACCGAACAAAAAACATTGTGCTCGACAGTATTGAGGCGGCATTTATGTTTACGGAGAAAAAGTTTACTATTAAAGGAATTGTGATGAGGATGAATAAAAATCCAATCTCACTTTCAGGATCGGTGACTGGCTTCATTCCATTCTTCCTGCTTCCTGAAAAGCAGGGCAAGGTTCTGCTAAACATCTATTCTCCGTCCCTTGATTTTACTGGAGTTTTAGCGAAGAAAGTAAAAATAATTGATTTGGGTAAAATGGCTCGCGACAAGAAGAAAGTTTCCGATCTGCTCGATCAGATTTACGAAAAGGTAGAGTTCGACCTGAGCTTTAAAGTCGATAAGTTTAAAAGCAATGACATCTACGGAACAGGAATTGCGGGGAAGGTATTGCTGAGTGGAAACACCTTGCAAACAAATAGTATGAAGATGTCAATAGCTGGCGGAGCAGTAGAATTTTCATCCACCGTTTATAACCTGGGCGAAGATGTAAATCCTTTCGCACTAAACGCGTCTGTTCGTCATGCAGATATCAAAGAATTTTTCAAGATGTTCAATAACTTCAACCAGAATACAATTCGTTCTGAACATATGGAAGGAACGCTTAATGCCAACATTGATGTTTCGGCTGCCGTTGATAATAATTTTTCTGTCCTGATGCCTCACTTAAAAGGTCAGGTAGTATTTAACGTTAAGCAGGGTCGGATCATTGATTTTCCACCCCTTGAAAACATGAGCAATTTCCTGTTTAAAAAACGTGACTTTACGGATGTCCGGTTCGATGAAATCATGGCCGACTTTAACGTTCATGGAACGGAGCTGGATATTAGCAGGATGGAAGTTCAGTCTTCTGTGCTCACCTTATTTCTGGAGGGCCGGTATAGCTTAAAAGACAGCACAAACTTAAGCATCCAGATTCCGCTGAGTAATCTTAAGAAACGTGACAAAGGTTTTGTTCCGCAAAATGTCGGCACCAATGCAAAGGTAGGGTTAAGTGTATTCCTGAGAGCTTCACAGGGTGAAGATGGAAAGACCGTGATCGAATTTGATTCATTTGGTAAAGCAGAAAAGGGAAAGAGAAAGAGAAAAAATAGGGAATAGTTTTTAACTTGCTGTACAGCTGCAGCCGAGTAATGAACCTGATAATTTCAATTGTATTTCCTACTTTTAGTTTCTACAATTCTAAACGATGGAAACACCACCTATTTTTACAGCTGCAGTTGTTCAGGCAGCCCCGGTATTTTTTAACAAAGCTCAAACTGTTGATAAAATAATAAGCCTGACACAGGAGGCAGCCAAAGAAAAAGCCTCACTCGTCCTATTCCCAGAAGTAATTATTCCGGGCTACCCACGCGGATTAATTTTTGGAACCACCGTGGGTGGTCGATTACCGGAAGGTCGGGAAATGTTTTTGCGCTATTGGGAAAATGCCATTGAAGTACCCGGCAAAGAAACCGATCAACTGGCCCGTGCAGCTAAAGAAGCCAAAGCCTATCTGGTAGTTGGCGTTACTGAAAAGGATAAAGTCAGCGACACGCTATACTGCACGTTGCTTTATTTCTCTCCGGAAGGAAAGTTAATTCATAAACATAGAAAATTAAAACCCACCGCAGCAGAGCGTATTATTTGGGGTGAAGGCGATGGTAGTGATTTGCAGGTGCTCGATACACCACTAGGAAAAATTGGTGGTTTAATTTGTTGGGAAAATTATATGCCGCTGGCGCGAACTGCCTTATATCAACAAGGTATTGAAATTTATATGGCGCCCACTGCTGATTGTCGCGGCACATGGCAAGCCAGTATGGAACACATTTCGTGCGAAGGCCGATGTTTTGTGTTAGGATGTAATCAGTACTTAACTAAAGAACATTACCCGAAAGATTTACAAGCACTCCTTGCTGATGGCCATCCTTCATTACCAAGCAGTGGCGGCAGTTGTATTATATCCCCTCTTGGTAAAAGACTCGCTGGCCCCTTGTACGATAAAGAAGGAATTCTTACTGCCGAAATTGATCATCGCGAAATAATAAAAGCTAAAATGGATTTTGATCCGATTGGGCATTATGCCAGAAATGATGTGTTTGAATTAAACGTTAAGAAATAGTTATAAACCTCAATTATGAATACAGTAAAACGCTTCCTCTTAGTCTTATTGATAGCACCCATCACTGCCTTAACTCAAACAATTCCTTTACCAGAACATCCACGGCCCGATTTTGAACGAAGGCAATGGGTAAACCTTAACGGAGTGTGGCAATTTGAATTCGATTCACTCGATCAGGGCCTGAGCAAAAAATGGAACGAGGACAATGCTTCCTTTACCCATAAAATTACTGTTCCCTTTCCATGGGGTTCGAAACTCTCGGGCGTAAAAGATAAAGCGGACATAGCCTGGTATAAGCGAGACTTGGTTATAGACGCTTCGTGGAAAAACAAAAGAACATTTTTAACTATTGGCGCTTCGGATTGGGAGACAACCGTATGGTTGGATGGGAAATTATTAGGAACCCACCAAGGTGGTTATACTCCTTTTTCTTTTGAGTTAACCGAACGCCTTACCTATGATAAATCTCAAAAATTAGTATTACGCGTGGATGACAAGCGTAGAGACTTTACACTTTATGGAAAGCAAGGTTACGGAAACGCGCGGGGTATTTGGCAAACTATTTATGTAGAAGCCCGTGGTAAAGATTTTATAGATGCTATTCATTTCGCTCCTGATATTGATAACCAGCAAGCTAAAGTCACAGCCTATTTGCCTACAGAGGCCACGGCCGACACAAAACTTTCGGTAACGATTAAAACGGAAAGCACTCCCATCACAAAAGAAATCATCATCCCAAAAGGAAAAGATAAATATGTTTTTACTGTCAGTATTCCCATGCCCCACCTCTGGTCGTTGGACGATCCGTATCTCTACGAAGCCGAAGTTAAGCTCAATGATGATGTGGTTAAAACTTATTTCGGAATGCGCAAAATTTCGGTAGCCAATCTTCCGGGAACAGAGTTTCCGTATGTGGCTATTAACGATAAGCCCGTCTATCTACAACTTACGTTGGATCAATCCTATAATCCGGAAGGGTTCTATACATTTCCTTCCGATGCATTTATGCGAAGAGAAATAGAACTCGCGAAATCCATTGGATTGAATGGCATTCGTCCGCATATTAAATCAGAGATTCCACGCAAACTTTATTGGGCCGATAAACTCGGAGTATTGGTAATGGCCGATCTGCCTAACAGTTGGGGCGACCCCGAAGCGAAGATGCAACAGGAAGCCGAAAATACTTTTCGCGCTATGGTGAAGCGCGACTTTAATCATCCTGCAATCTTTTCTTGGATATTATTTAACGAAACCTGGGGGTTACATACTCATTGGGAAGAAGCCGGTAAACGCGAGACCCAATATCTTCCCGAAACACAAATGTGGGTTGCTTCCATGTACTATTTGGCAAAATCATTAGACCCAACCCGATTGGTTGAAGACAATTCTATTTGTTGTGGCGATGGCCATACCGTTACCGACCTCAACTCGTTTCATGATTATCTTCCGGGTTGGGAATGGGAAAGTCATCTCAAAGACCTGACCGAAAAATCTTTTGAAGGAAGTGCATTTCAATTCGAACCTGGCTTTAAACAAGGAAAGCAACCAAAAATTAATTCGGAGTGTGGCAATGTGTGGGGCTATGAGGGCAGCACCGGAGATGTTGATTATAGCTGGGATTACCATCGCATGATAAATACCTTTAGAAAATATCCAGAAGTAGCAGGTTGGCTTTACACCGAACATCACGATGTAATCAACGAATGGAATGGCTACTGGCGCTTTGATCGCACCAATAAGTTTACGGGTGTAGAAGAATTAATGCCGGGCATGACGCTTAACGATTTTCACTCCGCAATTTATATTTCAGCAGGTAACGAGATTTGTACTACAGTGAAAGGGGGTGAGAAAGTAAACGTACCCCTCTACTTTTCTTCCATGACGGGTGTGGATTACGGAAAACAACTACGGCTATCGTTCCAATTAAAGCATACCAACGCCATTGGTGAAACCTCAATAATTACCATGGGCTCAAAGCTCATTGACTATCAACCCTATCTTCAAAAAGAGCTTGAGGCACTCGTAGTTGAAATGCCAACCGTGGCAGGTCTATCTATACTTACCTTGCAATTAGAGGATTTAAATAGCAAGGTATTGCATCACAACTTCGTACACTTTGAAGTCATCTCAGAAACAATGCTGCCAAAAACAAAAATACTTTCTGTGGCTCCAGCCGATTTTACAAAGGCAACCTGGAGTGCAAAGCAATGGAACGTATTGGATGGACTTAAAGTAAATGGCGCGGGTTCCGGTTTTTTTGAATATTCAATTGCTATTGATAAATCAACCAATCTCAATTCAATTAAAGAAGCCTATGTGCTACTGGAACTTTCGGCCAAAGAATTATTTGTGAAAGACCTTGATAAGAAAGAGAAAACAGATGTTGATTTTATGTTGGGTGGCAAAGCCTCACCCAGCGGCAATCCTAACTCCTACCCGATGACCGATGAAACGCTGTTTCCATCTAAAATAGTAATAAGTGTTAATGGAGAGAACGCTCTTACTACAACCCTCAAAGACGATCCGGCTGATCACCGGGGGGTGCTATCGTGGCATCACCAATTAAAAGATAAGAAATTGCGCGAGGCAGGTTCTTATGGCTACCTGATTAAGGTTCCGGTTTCCAAAACTCAACTTAAAACTGCCATTGAAAAAGGTTCGCTTCTGCTGAGACTCGAAACGAATGGTAAGGGCGGCATTGCAGTGTATGGTAAATCGTTTGGCCGTTATTCGTTGGATCCTTCCTTGGTGTTGAAAATGAAATGATTACTGGGTGCACGTTAGGTGATATAACTATCCGCTCCTTAGTTGATGAGCGGACAAGAAAAAATTTGAAAATCACCTACCTTCGCTTCCATCCTATTATAAACCTTATGCGCAAATCACAGATTATCATTTTATGTGTCGTTGTTTTTATAACTGCCTGCACTACTGAGAAAAAACAAGAACCCACTGTTGTTGTATCGGATTACCCAAGTCTTGTGGATCTGTTTAAAGAATGGCGCACATTTGAAAATCCGCCCAAGCGCGAGGGTGCCCCCGACTATACCGCAGCAACTTTTGATAAACGTCTTCCGGAATTTAAAGAACTACAAAAAAGACTATTAGCCATAGACACCGCACACTGGCCCATAGATCAACGCGTTGATTGGCGCATTGTGTGGGCCGAAATGAATGGTTGGGATTTTAATTACCGGATTCTAAAACCGTGGACGCGCGACCCCGCTTACTATAGAACTTTATGGATGGAACGCAGCGATGTACCCGCCCACGAAGGTTCCACCCATCATGGCGTTGTTGATGTGTGGACGTATCAATTTCCATTGGATACAGAAAGTGGAATGAAATTGATAACCGAATTAAATGTAATCGCTCCCCTTAACGAACAGGCTAAGCTTAATCTTACCGGAAATGCAAAAGAATTATGGATTGCCGGCATTCGCGATATTAAAACACAAAGTGAAGAACTGAATACACTTTTAGAAATGCCGGGCGTATCGGCACAAGCGGGCTTAGTCACGGCTATAAAAAATGCCATTACCTCTACTGATGACCTGGCAGTCTGGTTAGAAAAAGAATCGGCCGCAAAGACGGGACCCTCCGGTATCGGCAAAGAGAATTATACCTGGTATCAACAAAACGTACATCTCGTTCCACTTACGTGGGATGATGAAGTGATGCTTTTGAAAAGAGAGCTTACGCGTGCATGGACGTCACTCAAATTAGAAGAACATAAAAACAGAAAATTACCTGAACTAAAACCAGCAAGCACACCTGAAGAATTTAATGCCATGGCCGAACGATCGGCTAAAAGTTTGATGACGTTTTTGAAGAACGATGAAATACTTACGGTTAAGGATTATTTTGAACCTGCTTTGCGCGAACATCTTGGAAGTTTTGTGCCTGCTGAAAAACGAAACTTTTTCCTAATCGGTATGCATCATGATCCACGACCGTTGTACTCACACTTTTATCATTGGTTTGAATTGGCCCGCATGGATAGCGAACCAAATCCCGATGAAATTCGCAAGGGACCTTTGCTCTACAATATTTTTGATTCACGCAATGAAGGTACTGCCACTGCGGTAGAAGAAATGTTCATGCAAGCTGGTCTGTATAATGACGATCCGCGGGTAAGAGAAATCGTCTACATCATGATTGCGCAACGAGCAGCCAGAGGACTGGGTTCGCTTTATGCGCAAGCCAATGAGCTAACGATGGAAGAGGCTGGAAAAATACACTCAGAATACACACCCCGCGGTTGGATGAAGACTGAAAAGAAATTACTGATGTTTGAACAACATTTGTACTTGCGACAGCCGGGCTATGGCAGTAGCTACATCACTGGAAAGTATTTATTGGAAGTTGCTTTGGCCGATTATGCTAAGATGAAAGAATCGAAGCATGAAGAATTTAAGTTGAAAGACTTCTTCGATCAGCTTAATGCCATGGGTTGTATTCCAACTTCGCTTAGCGACTGGCAAATGACGGGGGGTGCTTCGGGGATTTTGGCAATCGGCAAAAAATAATACTATACTATCCTAACTTAAGTAACTTCGTTTCCATATTTTAAAGTCTTGGATTGTTTGGCTTTACTGGCTTCTCAAAATTATTGGCGCCCTTAACTTTTCTTCTATACACTTTATCGTTGCACGAGATGTAGAGAACGTCAAAATCAGGACTACCGAAATAAAGATTTAAAATCTGATCTCTTGTTTTAGCAACAGGAGTGAGCAGGTTAATAGGAATTAACCAATAGCTAAACTTAGCTATTCCAAAAAGCTCAAATTCAACTGTGTCGCCTAAAATTGTTAAATTTTGAAGAGTTTGTGTTAACCTCAGATGTATTGGTAAGCGCATCTTTACACCAGGCTATGATCTTTATTTAAAATCCGTTTACGGCATACCTAAAGAGCCTAAGTACTAAACTCATACCTATGAACCTGCTTTGGAGTGTAAAATTAATGTGCACTCTTGTATGGGTTGTTTCTTCGGTCGCTCTGTTGGCCCAATCCAATCAAGAGTTAATTCAATTGGCTTCTATAAATTCTATTGATGCTGGTGATTTAGTTGCCAACTACCAAAAACACTACCTGGAATTTTACAAACTAAAATCTAACAGATTAATTAAATTCAAGAAAAATCAGTTGATAAGGCTGCGCCTTATCAAAAATGGTGAGCCAGAAATGATGTCGGCAAGAATAAGTGAAATCAACGACCGTAGCATCACTTTTAAACTACAAAATAAAGATTTTGATGAACTAACTTATGGAGACTCAACGCTAACCTACATTGAGTTTGCAACCATTAATAGTGTGCTCCTGGGTATCGTCATTAATACGGTTTTAGTCGCTACAGTTGTAACCTCCATGGGAGTAGTTTTAATTGCCAAGATAATAGTCCTGTTGGATAGCCACTCCTCCTCGTCAAGAGGATTGGGAATTAATTGGACAAGGTTCATTAAACAACTTCCATGGAATAGTTTCCATAGGCATATCGATGTTTACAATCAACCCTTCGTAAAAAAATGGGGCGTTAGAACCATTTGAAAACCAAGGCAACTAACCCAAAATCTGAATTTCCTTTCAACCCGAAGCCCACTTGTTGGCAACAAACGCAGGTTTTACTCCCAATATCTTAATTCAGTTCGAATAGAATGAAATCAGTTAGTTTTTGACTAATTCGTGTTAACCTTAAGGGTACTCAATCTCACATCTTTAGGTATTGGTTTCTGGTCAGGCTAACAAAAATGGAATTTAAGAGGCTGGAGATTAACTGAACCCACTAAATCACTAAACCGATTATTATGAAAGTGCACCATTACCTTCTAATTTTTTCACTACTAGATTTGTTTTGTGTCCATCAAGTTAATTGCCAAGTCCCAACTATCACCACTTTTATTCCTGCTAAAGGATCCGTTGGTACGGCTGTTACGATAACCGGTACCAACTTTAGTGCAACCCCGGCAGACAACATAGTTTATTTTGGAGCCACAAGCACTCCAGTTACATCGGCAACATCCACGCAATTATCAGTAGTTGTTCCCAATGGGGCAACCTATCAACCAATCACGGTAACCGTGAATGGGTTAACCGCCTACTCATCAGCGCCATTCGTTGTTACGTTTGAAGGTAATCATGTGATTGACGAAAGCACGTTTGCTAAAAAGGTTGATTTTGCAATGAGTGCGGGGCCCTTTGAATTGGTAACTGGCGATTTTAGTGGTGATGGAAAGACAGATATGATCGTTTCCAATCCAGATGGTGGCTCAATTTCGGTTTTAAGAAATAAAGGATTAGCAGGTGTGATTTCACCTGAATCATTCGATTCATCAACCGATTCTGGATATGGTCGTGGGCTTGCGGTAGGCGACCTTGATGGTGACGGTAAAATGGATTTGGTGTCCGTTACAAATGGAACTACCATTAGAGTATTCAAAAACACTTCGCCATCTGGCGCTGCAAGTGGAAATATATTTACTTTCAGTTTTGAATATCTGGTTGGCTATAGCATTGCACTTACTGATATTGCCATTGGCGATATTGATGCTGATGGCAAGCCTGATCTAGCTGTTACAGATCAATGGACTCAGAATCGAGTTTTAGTTTTTAAGAATACAAGTTCTGCAGGAATAATCGATGCACAATCTTTTGCTCCAAATGTAGATTTCAACACGGGGCCAGGACCGGGTAATATTAAGATTGCAGATATTGATGGAGATGGGAAGCCAGAATTAATTGTGGCTAATAATGGAGGTGTACATGCAGAAGGAAACACCATTTCAATTTTAAAAAACACAAGCATTGCCGGCACGATCGATGCAAACTCCTTTGCTTCAAAAATTGATTTTAATTCCGGTCGTTACCCATCGGGTTTGGCTCTTGGTGACCTTGATGGAGATAATAAGGTCGATATTGCTGTTACAAACTATGGTAGTGCGTCTGTTTCAGTATTGAAAAATAAGATTACTAATGGCATTATTAATCCTGATTCGTTTGCACCTAAAGTGGACCTCACGACAGGCACAGGGCCCAATGGTATCGCGATGGGTGACCTAGACGGTGATGGAAAATTAGACCTGGCAGTTGCCAATGCAAACTTTATTGTGGGGGGCGATGTGACCCGGACACTTTCTGTATTGCGAAATACAACTTCCATAGGGGAAATTAGTGCGAGTTCGTTTGCTCCCAAAGTTGATTATAGTGTGGGAACAAATCCAATATCAATTGTCATAGCGGATTTTGATGGAGATAGTAAGCCCGATCTGGCTGTTGCCAACAATAACAGTAATACCATTTCCGTGTTATGGCACAAGAACGAACAGACGATTACAGGATTTGTAAGCATCTCCGTAAAAAACATGGGTGATCCTTCTTTTACGCTTTCCGCTTCGGCTACCTCCGCGCTCACCGTACAATTCACCACACAATCAGATAAAGTGACTATTGCAGGAAATGAGGTAACCATTGTGAAACCCGGAAGTGTGACCATTAATGCCGAACAATCCGGAGACAACATATTCGCGAAAGCGCCTGTGGTGCCACAAACGTTTTGCATAAATCCCTCCAAGCCTACCATCACGGTTGATCTAACCGATGTAGCCAAACCCAAGCTCACTTCAAGCAGCTCAACCAATAATCAATGGTACTTAAATGAAACCCTTATAGCGGGAGCATCCGAAAATGAATATATCGTCAAAGATCAGGGAGTATATACCTTGAAAGTGGTGGTGGATGGATGCACGAGCCCGGTTTCAGAATCCAATGTATTCGTAGTCACCGGAGATATTAAACCGGAAATCTTCCCAAGCGTGAAACTCTATCCCAATCCCGTTCAAGATTTGCTAACGATTCAACTTCATGGATTTAAAGAAAATGAGGAGGTAAGCGTCATGCTGATGGATGGCACTGGTAAAACCATTAATCGGCAAATCGGACAAGGAGGACAAGATTTGAATGTTGATGTGAGAAGTTACAACACAGGACCATATTATATCATGATGATTCAAGGGAATACGAAATATAGTGCAAGATTTATTAAACAATAAAATAATTATTGACATGAAGAATATAATGATAAGGATATCAATTGCCTTTACTATTTTAACTACTATGATCTTGTTGGGTTGTGGTGATAATGGGCCAACTGCACAAGAGAAGACTGAGGCCCTGTTAGTTTCTGCACAATGGAAAAATCCTGTGGTAACGGTGGACAGAATTGATCAATCTACCCTATATCAAAATTTCAAAATCCAATTCGGTCATAATACATATACCAGTTTCGGTGGAGAACCATTATGGCCCACTTCAGGCACTTGGATTTTCGTGGATGAGAATGCCACCACTTTGAAGTTGGATGGCAAATTGGAAATTCAGATAAGCGAGTTGACGGAAACAAACCTCGAGCTGATATTTCAAAACGATAATACAACATTTACATCAGGCAGATCGATGTCGATTAAGGGCGAAAATAAATTC